>NZ_JBHURE010000003.1:0-401414 GCF_042674095.1 Lysinibacillus sp. NPDC056959
TTCTTATTGATTGGTGTAGGAACCTCAATAATACACGATTTCGCGTACGATGTTTTTATTTTTCTAAAGTGTTCAACTTGATTCTACTATTCGCCGATTATTCTTTTTTTTAGCTTTATTATGATTAAAAAATACTTTTAAAACAGACTAACACTATCTCATAACTAGATTTAAAGAGAATCCATTTTGCAAAAAAGTTGAACTGGTTTTATCCAATAGATTTCAGTATAAAGTCTTCAGTCTTCTTAACTTCCTCTTTGTCTATTTTTCAAGGTAAAAAGGAATGTTACAAAAGGGAGCTTTTAGTTTTAGTATATATCTTGAATCCTAACTGGGATTAGCTTTCGTTGTGTCCCTGTTGGATCCGCTCCAAAAGCTGCTGCCCATTCAGGTTGAGTATACAAAGATGCAAGATAATTTTCGAAAATAAGAGCTAGTGTATGGATAGCAAATTTTGCTCCTTTTTGCATTTCAAGGACAAAGTTGTTTCCAGCTTTAAAATCCCAAGGTTGATAAAATGTTTTATAACCTGCCTCTTCTAAAAGGAAAGCAATCCAACTTGCCTATGCTTCATCTTTGTAATTGTAGCTAATAAAAAAATCAAAACTATTTTCACTCATAGTACCTACTCCTTTTACCCTTTAATACCGAAATATATAATTAATAAATTATTAAACATTAGCTGGAAAAACTTAATCTTGTGAGAAAGTCAGGGGATAGTTCTAACCAACAGTTTTACGTTTACAGTGTGTTGGTATTTGGATAAAACCCAGTTACAAGACTAATACCATTAAAGATTAATTATTACTATCTGATTCCATAGCTTTATTAAGCATTTCCTTTGTTATATCATTCTTTAACTTTTTCAATGGTTCCTCCTCAAACTTTTCCAGAGTAACATTAATAATGCCTTCTATTAAGAAATCTTTTTTACTATCTAGGCAGCTAATTAAAACTCCTATTTCCTTCTTTGAATTATAACCATTTAGAAAATTCCTATAACCATCGCTTATCATATCTGTGAAACCTGACATCTGATAATTTCCCACATCTATTGATATAAAAATACGGTCGTTATATTCACGGACTAGAACTTTTATTGATCTAGCCATTGTTGCATTATCATTTGTTAAAATTGAATTATTTTTTATACTGGTAACGCACTTAAGAAATTCTTTTTCATTTTTATACAATTTTCCTACTATAGGTAAAACAGTCTCACTTTTATCAAGATTCATAAGACAGCCTATAAAAATAAAACCTTTATCTTCTGATATATTAATTTCTACACTACCATATGGCATATCCACTCTTATTATATTTTCATCTATTTTTTTATAATGCAGAAATCTTGTTCTATGCCAAGTTATATCAACAATCATATTTGACTGACCATTATTCATTTTAGAAGGTAGTAATTGTTCCTTGTATTCACTTATCCAGTCTGCAAAATAAATAGCCGCTTCTTCTGGTTTCCCTAAATCTAGCAAACATAAAGATATACCCTGTAATGCTTGAAAATTAGTTTTATCATAGTCTAGACATTTTTTAAAATATCTTATGGCATGATTATGTAGCCCTATATCCCTTAAAAGTTCTCCTTTTTTCCCATATGCTTGATACATATGACTATTTAACTCAATTGCTCTGTCTAGATGAAAAATCGCATTTTCTTTCTCTGTAAAATCACTAATATTTAAATGTGCATCTGCAAAAGTATCATCTAATTCTAAGCATTTTCTATAACAAGAATAAGCTTTATCATTATCTTTTCTAAGATAATATATAAATCCTAGATTATAATATATTTCTGCAGTCTCCTTTAATTCTTTTGCTTTATTTAAATATTCCAATGCATTATCAATTTGATTTAATTGTCCTGAGGAAGTTCCCAATATAAAATAGGCTTCATAACTTCTTGGATTTAATTGCAAAATCTTATTACAATAACTAATTGCTTCAGAATAATTATCTAGAACTTCATATAACATCGCACAATTAATTAAAACAACTTCTTCCTGATATAAAACAGCCAGAGAAGAATAAATTTTTAATGCTTTAGAGAAATCTTTTGATTTAATATATTTATCAGCTTCAATAATATGTACTTCTAATTTCTTTAATATTTCTTCTTTATCTCCTCCTAATATTCTCAATATCTCAGAAGGAGTTTTGAATTTGCGATCATAGAACTCATCAAGAACTTTGGTTACAGCAGTTTCAATTCGATATTGATTTATAGTTGCCTCCAAATCTTCCTTATTAAGATAAGCTCTGTCACTTCTCATCTTACTGATTTTAAGTAACATATTATTTAGCAAGTCTTCCTTATTACAACTATAGCTATTTGTATCTAGCCAATAACTATAGTTGGCATATAACGCCATTGGGGCCATATCTTCCGGGATAGGTGCAAAACTGGTAATTAATAACTTTTCATAGTACTTTTCTAATTTTTGTTTTTCTAAAATCTTTTTCAGAGATTCCTCCGCATCAATTTTTTCACTATCATTACGACTAGAATTTTTAATATTTTTCAGCCACATAATGTTTGTCATTAAATTTCTTAGGTCTTCGCTTATGCTGGTACCTATAATTTCGTACATTTTATCCTTTTTAATTTCTATACCTTCTAATAAAGTTTTAGCATAACTGATATTTATATGTTGCCTTTTAACTTGTACACAAACTTCATATGTTTCAAACATTATAGTAAAATCATTAATTGTTTCCACAGATACGCTTTTAAAATCATTCTCTGAGAGATTCATAAACACCGTTGAAAGACAACAGTAATCCTGATATTCAAAGCCCTTTGAAGCGTAACTTCCACCTGTATTTTTCTTACTAAAATATGTGTCCATAATTTCTCCTCACTGTAAACATTCTTATACTTAACTTTGCTATTATTTTCTATCTGAAAATAATCTCTGTAATATCACTGCATTCTTCACATTGCAAGAAAAGTTTTTTGACTATTCCATCTTCACCTGCTTCATCATCAACTATTTCTAACTTCTTGCTAGTACAAGTTTTACATTTGTATTGAGAAATTGGATCAAAAACTTTTTGTCTAATATTTTCATATGCTCCAACCAATGAAGTACATAATGAAACGCATGTAGATACCAAAAAATTTTTATTTACATTATTCAAAATTTCAGACCACTCATCGTAGCTTAAATTAATTACATCTTCTTCATTGTACATTTTCAAAATATCTTCCACTAGCTTATCTTTATCTAATTTCTGATTGGGTTGGACATCTAATTCCAACTTTCTCTTTTCGATATATTCATAAAATTCTTCTTCGCTTTTTGCTTCACTTTCTATTAATTTATTAACACACTTCACTATAATACGCTCTAAAAACAACAAATTGTGTTTCATTTTTTCAAACTCATTTTTAAACATATCTATACCGTTGTGAACAATATCTGTTCTATAGACTTCTGAGAGCTCTCTTAATTTTTTTCCCGTTTTCAAATATGAATCATTACTTGAACATACTATAGCAGCAATTCTTTGCCTTACTTCTGAAAAACCTATATATTCTGGTGAACAAATAACTTATAATGTACTCATTAAGTATACAAACTGCGAATTAGGATCTGGAATATACATAGCTTCATTCAATCTCTTAACTGCTTGTCTAATAGTATTGGAAACATAACTAGGTTTGTTACTATATAGAACACTATATAATGGGTTTTCATCGTAATCACTTACATCTTCTAAATATAGACCCAAGCCCTCTACACTACTTAACTTCTGCATCCTGTATACAAAAGGAATATATTCATCTTTTTCATTAACTAATAAAATACTACTAAAGCCATCTAAACATATCCCTGGATAGCTTGGTAATTTTTCCTGTTCTGTAATATTACATTGCATTATTCTTATTAAATCTAATGTTCTATTTATTTTTTCTGTAATATTATGTGCGAATACTATCATTTGTTCATGAGAACAAATGATCTCTCTCATTAATCTCAGATAATTCAATAAGAGCTAATGTTTTTCCATAATACCAATCTAAATCAAATCCGATTAAATCCGGTAATAATGTATTCTTATTCTTTTCGTAATCATCTCTAATGCTGAGATTATTTAAATATTCTTCTGTAGAAAAAGTAGAAATAAATTGAATATTATTTAAAAGAAAATCTTCGTCTGTTACTAGATTTTTTAAAGGAACTACTATTTTCATTACTCCTTAAATCTCCAATCTTTCATTTAATTATATAGGTGATAATTTATGTTAATTATGGTTAATTGAATAGTTAATTTATCAAATATCTATAATAATTCTTTCACCTGGATCATAATCGCCTTCAATAAATGTTTTTTTAGCAGCTTTTCCTATGGCGTAGGTAGTTGAAGCATCAAATGTTGCACCAATTACACCCCCTAATATTGGAACCATCTTTCCTAAATTAACAGCACCCTTTTCACCAAACTTTGTTACTAATCTAAAGCCAACTTTTTGATTAATCTGTTTTATTGCTTCACCTGGTATTCTTTTAATTTGAGCTTCACCAATCTTGGAAGCAATTTTAATACCACTTTGTTTAACTATCTCGGAAGCGGATTGACCTGTTAAACACGCATATACAAAAGTCTGTACTTGATCATCCTTTAAATCATACCCACGAATATGAGCAATTGCTGCAACCATTCGCATTTGCATATACATTACAGAAGCGAGATTAGCAGGTATGGCTACAGGCATGACAACAATTCCTCCTAACCCTGCTGCAAATCCATTTGCTCCTGCTTTTCCTTGTTGCCAGCGGATTAAGCTATCAATGGCCTTATCTTTATTCGGATGTTTCGATAAATAGCTATTTGAAAGCTCGTACACTGTATCTGAACCAGGTACACCATCTAAAACTTTCTCATACGTCCAGTCAAAAAATTTTTGGACATTCCCTTCATTAAGTCCCATAAGTATTTCCTCCAATATAATTAAGCCCTGTACACATTGATTCTAGTAGATTTGGTAATATAATACTAAAATCATTATAGTACGTCAAAATGGTTTGATTACAAGCTTACTTTTAAGTATAATCTTACCTAAAATAAAAATAAGTATATCTTTGCCGACGCGGCAAAGATATACTTAAAATCACAGATAATTAGGCTTTCTTTTAAAAATACGGAGGGAAGTGTCGAGATACGAAAGGCATATTGATCTTGTTCCATAGCTTTTTGGAAGGAGCCGCTTTGGGGTTTTCGCCGCTCGCTAATATCTAATGCCGCTGAAAATTTATAAAAGGAAATCATTCGTTCCGCAAGATTGTTTGGTAACTCACCTGCTTGGAGTAGCTTATCATATTTGCGAAAATAAATACGGTACCGCTCACTTTCCGGAACTAAAAGTAAATCTGATGCACCGAAATGATAGGCTTTAAGTAAAAGTTGCTCACATTTTCGTTCAACAACCGTTTCAAAATTTTGCATATTCGCACCCCTCTTCTGGTTTATTCGAATATGACCGCTCTATTCGTTATGTCCTAGTATAGATAGGAATTTGCCGGAAGAAAAGCTCTTTTCTTAAATTAAAAATTTGGTATAAAATTTCCTATCAAACATGTTTTTTGCTATAAAAATGTGGATAACGTGCTAATTTGCACTAAATAAGAACATAAACTTAAAAAAGTATCAAAACAGGTTAGAAACGAAGCTACATGCGCAAAATAGCCAACTATCCGAAAAAAATCTCAGATAGTTGGCAATTCGTTGTGCGTACATTTTTATATTTCAAGCTTACTAACGAATCGAGAAGACATTAGAGCCCTTAAATGAGATTACTCCAGTGGAATACCTAAGTCATCTAATAGATTCTAATTCTAATACATCTATAATTTCTCAACTTTCTAAAAATCCCCTTAATTCGTTTTCTTTTTTTAATAAATGTTATGATTGTGGAGCAACAAATTCCTGAAAATCTTTTTTTAACTCTGAAAAATTGATATCATTTAAAATATTAATTTTTGATATAGGTATTGCATCGCCTGTTCTTCCCCTCCCTAAATATTTCAACACCCCTTCAAAACTACCTCTTTTTTCATTATCCACGATATCTGAAATATATTCTGAAGTTCCAAAAATTGGTCCACCAAACTCAATAAAAGCACAAATACTTTTTCTGGTTTTAGAAATATAAATAAAGGCTTTGGTTTTTCTTTTCTGTACTTTTTTCTATATTCATACTTTTTTTCACCATTTATCATTGATAAAAAATATTTTTCTTGAAGGCTCATTAATAAAATAGTATCTTTTTTTTCGATAATATCTTTATTTTTCATAAAAGTTTTACAATCCCTTATTAGATTCTTTAGCGTTTCATTACTAAACATTTAGAATATTTTTCGTTGTAATTCCCCATGAAATAGCATAGATATAGCTAATCGGTATTAATGTCGTGCATACTAACATGACAATGACTACTGATAATATTGTTTCCACAAATGAATAACCAGATTCATTCAACCCTCGATCTCCCTCGTCCTAATGTAATCACAACCTTTTTTTTGCCTTGAGGCGTTTTAAAATAAACAGTCCCTGGCGTCATGACGTTTCCATTATAGTTGTATATAATCGTGTAAATTGAACTCGATGCATAAACTCAACCCCTTTCGGAAAAGGGCGTTCATATAATTCTGTAAAAATATCCTTTTTAATAATGTATCTCTTTGATGAACTCTCAAACTTCATCGAGATATATTCCCTTTGATGCATACTATAAGTTTGGATATATTGGATATCTAATTGAATTTGTGTAAAAAATTGCTCAAGCTCCCTAGTCTACACTGCTTTTAACGAATATTTGACTACAATCGCTGACAAACATAATCACTTTCAATTAAAATTGGGCTACCCACATCATTTAAATATCCCAAAAGAGTGTTAAAATCTTCATCTAAAATCGATTCAATATAAGTTTCCCCAATTAGGTACTTAAAAACAGTACTATGGAAACCGGCACATATTTAGCTTCGGAAAATAGAAGGAAATACGGTACCTTTAGGATTTTGAACTGTCAGTTGCTCCAGTTAAAGGTTATAGTAAAAAATGGATATTCACTATTTCTATTTATATGTCTTTCATTTTATTCTAAAACACAAGGAACAAAAAACAGAAAATTCAATTAAAAATTATACGACGTTAATGATATTTTATTTGTTATGCTAATAGAAAAATCCCCTCCAAATAGGACATGTAATTGACTATAATTATAGTCTTTTTTACACTGTCTACTTAAAGGGGATAATACTTGGACTTCAAAAGTCCTTAGCCCTATTAAATTTTCATTTTTGGAATAATTAGAAGCAGCTAAAGAATTAGTTGGAATTGCTATATTAACTAGTAAAAGCAAGACTAATAAACCAGATATTATTTTTTTCATTTTTGTGATTCTCCTTTTCAAAGTTAATTTATAATTTTCGGTTCGTAAGATCATTTGGTAATTCATCTGCTTTGAGTAACTTATCATATTTTCAAAAATAAATAAGATATCGTACACTTTTTGGAACTAATAATCAATCTGATGCACCGAAATAATAGGCCTTTAGTAAAAGTTACTCACATTTCCGCTTAATAATTGTTTGAAAATTTTGTATATTACTTTCTCTCTTCTAGTTCATTCGAATATGACCGCTCTATTCGTTATTTCCTAGTATAGATAGGAACCTGTCGCAAGAAAAGCCCTTTTCTTAAATTAAAAATTTGCTATAAAATTTCCTATCAAACATGTTTTTTGCTATACAAATGTGGATAACGTGCTAATTTTTAAATGTAATATTCTGTGAATTTAATTTTAAAGACAAGAAAAAAGACTTTGGAATTTTTATGTTACTTTGAATGTCACACTATCAATTGAATAAGTTGATATTTATTGAAAACTTAATAATAGGTATAGCTTCAGGAATAACAATTGGGATAATATTCTCGAAGTTTATTTTAATTATGAGTAACAGTCTGTTACTTATTGAAGAAGGACTCCCATTTTACGTACCCTATTCCCCTTTCCAACAGTGGTTTAACAGGTTTCACTTTCTTCAAAAACTGTTTTTGATGGCACTTTAGGTGAAGTAGAACCTACGAAATTGACTGAATCTAATTAAATATAGAAAAACCCCGAATAGATCCACTTTTTTAAGTGTCTACTATTCAGGGTTCAGTTAACATTACCATAAACATCCGATAAGAAATCTATAGAGGAGAGCTGATTTTACTCAAACTTCCCATAAGCTATTATTCTTTAATGATATATTCAATTGTAAAAGTTAACCAATCCTCTCTATAATCAGCCTTAATTGTTCCGCCATGGAGCTCTATAATTCTTTGAGCGATGGCAAGTCCAATACCAGACCCTCCGTCTTCCTTTCTTGCCTTATCCCCTCGATAAAAGCGTTCAAATAATTTAGTAACGTCTTGTACTGGTAATTTCTCTACTTGATTGGATATAGACAAAATAGCTTTTATGTCAACTACATAAAGATCTACTTTTATAATAGAAGGTTTCATGCTGTATTTGATTACATTCATTAGAAGATTATCATAAACACGCACCATTTTTTCAATATCCATCGATACGTGTATGTCTTCTTCAGGTATTGATTTTTGAATAACCAGACCTTCCTTTTCTAAAATAGGTGTATATTCTCCAATTATTTGTTCGAGTAATCTACCTAATTCAACTTCAGTAAAATTTAATTTTAGATCAGGACTTGTAAGTTTTGTGTATTCAAATAGTTCATTAATAAGTTTCTTAAAATTTTGTGATTTAGAATAAACAGTTTCCAGATACTCATTTAATTGTTCATCATCTCTATATTCTTTTTTTCTCAATAAATCTACATATCCAATGATGGACGTTAGAGGTGTACGCAAATCGTGAGAAATATTTGAAATAAGTTCGTTTTTTGCACTCTCTATTTGCCTCTCATGATTGAATTTATTTTCCAATTCTTTTGACATATAGTTAATATTCGTGGCAAGTTGACTTAACTCATCATTCCCCTTAATTTCAATTGTATTACCCAGTTTTCCGTTTGCAATGGCTTGAACACTATCTGTAATATGCTGAATGTATTTTATTTTTTTTCGTATTATTACTAAAAGACTTATAATAAAAGTTAAAATAACAGCAAGTAACCATAATAAATTAAATAGCGTTACATCATTAGGGTTTTCAAAAAAATATCCCAAAACAGATAGTAAAATGCTACCTATAATTATGACTGAGATCATAAAGCTAATTGCTATTGCTGTAAGGAGTTGAACGCTTAGCTTTTTACTCCTCATATTTTATAACCCACTCCCCAAACGGTTTTGATGTAAATAGGATTTTTCGGATCATCTTCAATTTTGAATCTGATTTTTGTAATATGAACCATCACAGTGTTGTCAGATTTAAAGTAGTTTTCCTGCCAAACAGCATCATATATTTTCTCAATGCTTAGTACAATGCCCTTATTACGGGCTAGAAGTTCAAGGATATCAAATTCTTTGGGTGTAAGCCTTACTTCGCTATTATTAATCCATACTTGGCGAGTGTCTGTATTTATCGTTAAATCACCAATTTTAAATACACTCTTAGTACTTTCTGTTGCAATATTATATTTTTTATACCTTCTGAGCTGAGATTTGACCCTAGCTATTAATTCTAACGGGTTAAACGGTTTGCTTAGATAATCATCTGCACCAGAAGATAAACCTTGAATTTTATCGATATCATCAGATTTAGCTGATAGCATAATGATAGGCATAATACGTTCTTCCCTAATTTTCAAACATGCTTCGATTCCATCCATTTCCGGCATCATAATATCCAAAATAATCAAATCAAAATGATGGACTTCCAATAATTCCAATGCTTCTAGTGCATCGCTCGCCTTGATTGTTTCTAATCCTTCATTTTCTAAATAGATGGAAATTAGATTTCTAATTTCTGGATCATCATCAACAATTAATACCTTTCCATTCAAACCTATTCCCACCCTCTATAAGATCTCCCCAAATGGCATATTAATTACTACAACTGAATACATACGCTAGGGGTATATTTCTGTACTCACGTTTTATATTAATTTGCTTAAAATAGTGACCAATTAAACCTTTCTTCAATAGCGTATATTGGAAAGTAATGAAAATCACATTTTTCCTTAAGAGCTTTTTGGTTTTAATTAAAATAGCACTTGAGGAACTTTTTGGCAAACTTGCAAAAGGAAGGCCAGAAACTACATAATCAATATATGGAATATTAAAGTCCTTTGTATACTTGTCGATTTCCTCAGCTGAATCATTAATAATGATCAAATTCTTTTCGTTCTTATACTCTTCTTTTAATAACGTACAAAATTCTTTATTATTCTCAATCAACATGACTACCGTATGTTGATTTCTATTTTCAATAATCTTATCTGTAAAGACTCCTATACCCGGGCCCAATTCTACTATGTATTTCGCATTATGGAAATCAATACTACCTACCATTTTTTCTGCAAGATAATTTGAACTTGGCAGAACCGCACCTATTTTCCTTGGATTTAATAAATATTGAAAAATAAAACTGAAAGATTTCATGTACACAATCACTCCATAGGTTTGAATTTTTCTACGGCTTTAGAATACATTTCAAACCTAAAGAAACAGTAGGAAAAATACTTAAGAATCCTTAAGATTAATAAAGTACATAGTGATAAGTTTTAATTTCATTTATGCTTTTTACTTTCTTAATTCCCATGGAACCGTTTATATTCGGAGTCATTATTCATGTAAAATACTTCCGTTCTGTTTAATCTTAATCTGTCCGTTCCAAGACAAATTTGTCCAAACTCGAAGTATCGTTTCAAATGGCCCTCGTTTAAATTTCTTTAAATATGCTAAGCTGAAAATACATTGCAAACTGTAAAGAACTATGCCAAATAAAATTCCACCAAAAACGCCTAATTTTCCATGTAATCCTAAACCATATCCATTAAATACAGTCATACAAATAATAGTTTGCATTAGATAATTGGTTAAGGATAGTTTACCGACACTCTCAAACGCAGGTGCTAGCATTTGTACAGGGCGAGTTTTATATAACAAAGCTGCAAGGCAGACATAGCCAATTGAAAGTAGCTGTGAACCAACTACCAGCAACATGTCAGAAAAGTTACTATTTATAAAACTAATACATTTACAAACTAGACCTACAGGAACGAGTAAAGATCCAATCAAATACCATTTCTTTTCATTCTCCATACTTGTAAAAGCTTGTGTTTTCGCCAGACCCATTCCAAATAGTAATAATGGATAAATTAACACAAAAACTTGCGAAAGTAAAAGTAAGATACCAGCCCAAATAAATAATGTTTTTGGCTTGCGATTAATAAATGGGATTAAAAGTAAAATCATAATTCCATAGATTAATAAAAAATCGCCTTTCCATAATAGTGAATGGAGTAAACCTAAAGCAATTAGCCCCGTTGCACGACGAAAGATGGACCATAGACTCTTCTCCTTTTTCTTACGTATAGATTCGATAAGTTTAATAAAAGAGTAACCGAATAAAATAGTGAAGATCGGCATAAATGATCCATCTATAAAAATTTCTAATACGCGGAAATATACATTGTCGATGGCGGATAGATCTTTTACTGCGTCTGAGCGAGACATACCATACTGGAAAATCAACAAATTCGCCATTAAGATGCCAAGTAAACTAAAACCACGCATTGTATCGATGAAGGTAACACGGTTTGTTGACATTGTTTTTACCACTCCCTTAGTTTGAACTTTTCTACGGCTTTAGAATACATTTCAAACCTAAAGAAACAGTAGGAAAAATACTTAAGAATCCTTAAGATTTAGAAAAATACATAGTGATAAGTTTTTTATTTTTCACTTATGATTTTCACTTTCTCAATTACTGTGGAATCACATATACTTCTAATTATGGTTCGAAATAAAAACGAAGCCTAATCGAAATGATTAGGCCTCTTATTTATTCTCCTAGATTAAAAGGAAAGGAACTTTTGCGAGTATCTTCAATTTTTCAATAAAAAAACAGAAAGTTCTGGCTTACTCCAGAAGCGTATAGGCATTCTTGTTGTACCAATACCTCGATTTACATACAACTGTAATGGTTTTGATTTCCCCTTTAATGAATACATGCCTTCTACATATTGTTTTGCTAATGAAGTAGTGATAATAGGGCCAATGAATGGAAGTTGTACTTGTCCTCCATGACTGTGACCAGATACTTGAAAATCAACTGGATAATCAAGGACTTCATCTACTGCATCGGGTTCATGCACTAACAATATGTTAAAGTCCTTCTCTTGTAAGTGTTGAAGGGTATGCTGCACTTTTGGCTTGCCAAGTAAAAAATCATCAAGACCGGAAAACGTAATATAGTCATCATCGCTTGCCTTAATTTTTATAGTTTCATTAACTAAAACTGTAAAACCCGCTTCCTCCATATACTGTTCGTACAAATACCCCCCGCCGCCTCCACGGTCATGATTACCGAACACTGCATATTTTCCAAGAGGTGCGTGAATTTGGGACAAAATAGTTTGTGAGTATTTTATTTCGGAAGTATACTCACGAAACTTGTCAATTAAATCACCTGTAAAGACTACAATATCGGGATTAATTTCATTTATTTGATCGATTAGCATTTTCTGTTGCTTATGAGAAAAATTCGGTCCGAAGTGTGTGTCAGAGAATTGTACAATCTTTACATTTTGAAAACTTTCAGGAATATTAGGATTTTTAATATCAGTCCATGTAATAGACAATGATTTTGTTTCAAAGTGGGACGCGTATAAATAAGTAGCGATTGGAAACATGAAGATTATAAGGGAAATCACACATTTCCACTTAATTTTCTGTTGAAACATCCTTCTTATTAACAGTTTCAAGGGAGCGATTAATTTTACCATTGATAACCTATTTTTTTGTGTGTTTTTCGTATTACCTTTCATATGTCACCTCTATATTTATCATAAAAAACTACAATTTATTAAATGTTGTAGCATCTTATTGTTACAGGAAGTTGTCATTTTGGAGATTTATATAAAAAAGATTCAAAGAATCAATCTCGATTAGCAATTTATTAACAAACTAAAATTGCTATCTCTCCCCTTGCGAATACCCCTCGTTAAACTCTGCTCATTTGTCACTTTCACGTAACATTGGTTCAGTAGTATATATAACGAGGTGATAATATGAGAGAAATAAATCAAAGGAAATGGCTGAAAGGAAAATTCAAAATGATAGCCTCCCTTGGTTGTTTTTTAACAGTAGCACTTGCTGCTGGTTGTAGTTCCTTAGAGCAAGAAAAGAAACATGAAATACAGGAAGTAAAGGAAGTTAAGGAGGGAAAGAATGATTTTTGGAATGAACAACGAAAAGGAACGAACTTTATGAATTCTTCTTCTTTACCGAAAAATTATGAAGAGGCGAATGAATTCAATATTGAATTTATCCGTTTAGCACCTGATAAATGGGCAAAAGATAGAGGCTTCTTATTTAATGACGAACCTGACCCTAGTCCTAAAAAGGATTTCTTAATCGGAAATGCAGATCAATATGAGGGAATTGTTGAAGAAGATTTTATAAAGTTAAAAGAGGATTTGGATGCAGCATATGCAAGAGGGTCAAAAGTTGTACTGACTGTTCTAAGTCTTCCAGGAAATCGTTGGAGGCAGTTTAATAACTATGAAAATGACGACCGTATTTGGCAAGACTTTAAATATCATGAGCAGGCAGCACTTTTTTGGAAAGATCTTGCCTTCCGTTTGAAAGATCATCCTGCAGTGGTTGGATATAACGTAGTGAATGAGCCACACCCTGAAACAGTTACGGGATTTAATGATTTTTGGACTGAAGATTATAACAAATGGTACAACAAATTGGAAAATACTCCTGCAGATTTAAACCTGCTTTATGGAACAATTGTAGATTCTATACGAATTGTAGATTCTGACACACCAATTATTTTAGATTCAGGTTTATTTGCCACTCCATGGGCGATTAAATATTTAAAACCAATAGATGACGATAATGTGTTATATGCTTTCCATATGTATGAACCTTATGAAATGACAAGCCAAAATCGAAAAAAAGGATTCACATACACTTATCCTGGCAAGGTAAAGGTTGGTGAAGATCAAGCAGAAAAAATGTTCGATAAAGCTGCATTGAAAGATTTTTTAGAACCAGTTGTACAATGGACAGAGCAACACAATATACCAAACAACCGAATTATTGCTGAAGAGTTTGGAATTAACCGAATGGTTGGCGGTGCCGATCAATATATAAAGGATTTAATTGATATTTTCGATGATTATGGCTGGCACTGGGCATTTTATGCATTTCGTGAAGATACGTGGGAAGGTATGGATTTTGAATTAGGAAGTCAGCCAGTCAAGGAGGCCTATTGGAAAGCTAAGGATAATGGCCAACTACCGGATAGAAAAGATATAGAAGTTGATAATTCGATTTGGGATGCATTGAAAAAAGGACTGAACAAATAACCTTGTTCTTTTACACATAGGTTTAGAAAAAATTATTTATCAGTAGTACAAACCATTGTTTGTACTACTTTTTTTAGAAAGAAACGAACAAAATATTCATTAATCGTATTAAAGGTTTTTCATCAAATCTTATTCTTTTGTAAAATGACTGTAACATTCCTCTTTTAAAATACATGTAATAAATTCATTTAAAAAGAGGTTATATAATGAAAAGAATCTGCAAATATAAAAAATACAAAGTGTTTTTAATTATACTAGTAGTTAGTTTAGCTTTACTTTCTGTTTTTTTTATAAGACTATTCCAGAAAGAAAATAGAGAAATTCATTTTATAGATGAAATCGCTCCAATAGCTGTAGAATTAAACCAACAAACAGGAGGCGTATTACCGAGCATAATAATAGCTCAGGCTATATTAGAATCGAATTATGGTGAAAGTGAATTGGCTGTAAAAGCAAATAATTTATTTGGGATAAAAGGTAGCTACAATGGCATGTCAGTAAAAATGGCAACTATTGAATATAAAAATAATAAAAGTTATACAATAGAAGCTGAATTTAGAGCTTATCCAGATTTGAAAAGTGCCTTAATTGACCATACTAAATTATTTTTAGAAGGAACGAGTTGGAATAAGCATCAATATTATGATGTTCTTGCTGCAGCGAATTATCAGGAAGCAGCACATGCTTTGAAGAAAAATCATTATGCCACAGACCCTATATATCCTGAAAAATTAATTGCTATTATTGAACAGTATAATTTAGAGAAATATGACAATTAGGAGATAAATATATGAATGTACTTATCGCTGATGATGAACAAGATATGTTAAGGATTTTACAAAGTTATTTCAAAAAGGAAGGATTTACGGTATTTACGGCTACAAATGGTTCAGAGGCACTTGATATTTTCTATAATGAAAAAATTGATTTGGCCATTTTGGATTGGATGATGCCAGAAAAAGATGGGATTACAGTTTGCCGCGAAATGAAGAAGAATCAAAAAATTAAAGTATTAATACTAACAGCTAGAGATACAGGAGAAGATGAATTTATTGCCCTATCTGATGGCGCTGATGATTATGTAAATAAACCATTTTATCCAAAAGTTTTAATAATGAGGGCAAAAAAATTGTTGCAAATGGAATCCATTCAACGAATAAAGGATGTTTCATTTGATATTTCAAGCAAACGTGTATGGAAATCTGGAGAAGAATTGATTTTAACAAAGACTGAATTCGAGCTTTTACGTATATTTAGCCAAAATAGAAGACAAATATTAACGAGAGATCAACTACTTGATTTAATATGGGGTATGGACTATGAGGGTGATCCACGGACAGTAGATACACATATTCGACGTCTACGTGAAAAAATTGGAGAGGATATTATCCAAACGCATCGAGGCGTTGGTTATAGTACAAGGGAATGAAACAAAAAATTGGAACAAAATTAACTATCTATATAACTCTTGTTGTTATCATCACATTTAGCATTTCACTTGCGGTAAGTCATTTTTTTCTACCGAGATATTATCTTCATCAATTGAACAAAAACGTAACTAATGCTTTTTCAGTGTACCAGGAATTTGAGGATAAGAGTTTGGTGGAGCATCGATTTGATGTAACTATTCTTTCAGTATCGCTAGAAGATAATATTAATGTCCTGAATGAAAATTTAAAACAGCAACTTGCAAGAGAACATATTGCACTTAATAAATTTTGGGTTTCTAAAGAAGTATTACAAAAAGTTAATGAGGATAAAATTGTGGGCAAAGTTTACAATCAGGGAAAACAAAAGTCCAGTTTTATCGCACATTATTCAAAAGAAGGTAATCAGCTAATTATGATTGGAGCCTCTATGGCTAATTTTATTGATATAGCCTATTTTATTAATCGTTTTAACATATTCTTTTTGATAGTCAGTATCTTAGTAATTATTATAATTACTGCCTTTCTATCCCGAAAACTAACAAGACCGTTAATTGAACTTAAAAAGGTTGCAAAAGAAATTGGCGAGTTGGATTTTAAACAGGCTGAAATTCGGACAGGAGATGAAATTGAGGATCTTGCAAAAAGTATTAATAAAATGAGTAAGGCACTCGAAAAAGCGCAACAGGATTTATCTAAACGGAACATTGACTTAAAGCAATTTATGATTGGTTTAACCCATGAGCTTAAAACTCCTTTAGCATTAGTTAGGGTATATTCCAGTGGAATTGAAGATGGTATGGATGATGGAACTTATCTTACAACCATTAACAAGCAAGTTGATAGAATGGAAAAAATAATAACAGATATGCTTTATTTCGCCAAAACAGAAGAAAACGATTCTAATAAAACTAACTTTGATTTAATTATGTTGATTAATGAGATATTGGATAATTATCGACATATACAAGGGGAAAAACAAATTAATTTTAATAATGAAGTTACTGAATTTATGCTGACGACTGAGCAAGATAAAGTACGTTTCATTTTTGAAAATATGATTAGTAATGCCGTCAAATACGCTTCTGAGAATCAAATTCAAATTATCTTTCACCAAGACGGTGTGTTTGAAATTAGTAATAATACTACGCTAACAGATATTTCTAGAATATGGCAACCTTTTTATGTTGGAGAAAGTTCTCGTGACAAGAACTTTTCAGGTACTGGGCTCGGACTTGCAACTGTTAAAAGCCTTGCTGAACAATTAGGATATAAAACGCAAACAACGCTTTCCAATGGTACTATCAAATTTAAAATCGTTTTTGGTAAATCATAATACCTTAGTACCATCAGGAGTATATTTTTTAGCATTAGTTATTATATTGTCTAAAATGCACTTTAATAAAAGCTCGTCTGCTTCGAGCATGACATCCCCTGCATATTGAGTAATAGCCAAAACTTAAGCACTGTCAATCATATCGGAGATGATAAGTTATTAATATTCGTAATTTGATTACAAGCTTACTTTTTAAGTATAATCTTACCTAAAATAAAATTAAGTATATCCTTACCAACCCGGCAAAAATATATGTAAACTTACAAAATAAAGCATCCTTTAAGACGGATACCAACCTCACCATATATGTAATCCATTCGGTAAACATCAACATATTTTTCAATTGAATTAAGCATCATAATATTTTACTTTGCTTTTACTGATAAAATGTAAGAGGCTACCAAAATAATACGGTAGCCTCTTTATATAGGTAATTATGAAAGTCTATCGTTAAATAAAATCCTATAATTTTATCCCATTATTTTTTGATTGAATTATGAGGACATTAATCGATTCTCCAGTATAAAGACCTACATTAAACTCATTTAGATTTATTAAATCCTTGTACTCTTTTGGAATAGGACAATCCCACTTTATATTTTCTAACTTAAGAGGGAAGTTATCATCATTAGGGTTAGGGGTATGGATATAAACAGCATCCGATCCTGCGTCTTCATCAACTAATTCTATCCAAGATTGATAAGGTTTTTCAAATACTTGAAGATTTTCCAATAAGCTTTTGTATAAAATTATATGAGCCTTTATATGCTCTTTTCTTAACTTTAAACTATTATCTCCATAGCCATAAAAATCAAGATGAGTATGCCAGAAATCAAACCATCCTTCCTCCCCAAAATCTAAATCATAGTGCGCTACGTCTAGTTGCCTCGATAAATTATGAAAATAACGCTTTTTCCCACGAAATTTTTTCAATAATAATTTGCTCCTGTTTCTCTTTAATGTTTACATATTTTGAACAATTAAAAATGCAACAAATATAAAAGTAAAAAATATATTTATCAGTAATTTCACCTTCAACTGTTAATGAAAAATTCTTTAGTAAACTCTTTTATTTTTAAAATAATGTTTACTAGTAAAAACTACATTTAGAATATTTTTCGTTGATAAATAGCCGTAGTAATTCCCCATGAAATAGCATAGATTGTGATGATCGTAATTACCGCGCTCATATATAAAATTTGTAAAGGTATATTGACAATAAAATCACTAATAAAGGGCACAATAGGCCCTGTTACTCTAGTTAGAATAACAAAGCTAATGAGAACTACTATTGTAAAGTAGCCTGTCTTGAATAGTTGGAATAACGGAAAAGTAAAAGCAACAAATAATAAAAATAATCCGCTACTGATTACAATATCTGTAATTGCAAAAGGTTTATCAAAAACAAGCAGTGTTAAACTTGTTACTGCAATAGATAAAAACATATAAACAATAGCACCTATATAACGAGATGAGATAATTTCTTTACGAGTATACGGTAAGGAATTTAATAGAATATCTGTTTCTCCTTTCTCATCGTAACCACACGTATTAAAGGGAATATAAATACTAGCAACGAGAAATACCAAAACTGGTGATGTATCAAAAATAACAAAGACTAAAATAAAGGGGATAAATACCAGCAAATGCTTCTTCTGTAATATAACATCACGTCTAATTAAATTAAGCATGGTTCAGCTCCTTAAAATAGTACATTATGTCTTCTAAAGAGGCACGTTCAATTACAACACTGTCTCCAAAAATTTCATTTACAGTTCTTTTATCTATCGTTAAAGCTTCAAATCCCGTTGATGCACGATGAACACGCACAAATGCTTTTTCAGTGTCTCTATCTAGAAGATCTAGTCCTCCTTTCACTAAGGCATAATTTTCGACTAAATCATGACCCGAATGATTAAATACTAATTCCCCATTCTGTATAAAAGCTATATAATCTGCAATACGATCTAAATCAGTTGTTATATGTGTAGAGATAAAGATAGTACGACTACCATCAAGCATTAACTCTTGCAATAAATTTAAGAACTCTCGTCTAAAAATAGGGTCTAAACCTGCTGTCGGTTCATCCATAATAATCAGCTCTGCATGGTGTGACAAGGCTATCGCTAAAGATACCTTCATTTGCATCCCTTTTGAGAAAGTTTTTATAGGTTTATTTAATGGTAAATCGAATTTTTTTACATATTGATAAAACAGTGCATCATCCCAGCTTCTATAGGCTGGACCAACAATTTTCCTTATATCCTTTAAGTTCAACCCTTCAAAAAATACATTTTCATCATATACAAACCCAATACGCTCTTTAATCTCTTTTTCATGTGTTTTGTAGTCCAATCCAAAAAGTTTAACCTCTCCAGTATCTGGCTTCAATAAATTCATTATCATTTTAATTGTTGTCGACTTTCCGGCACCATTTGCCCCGATAAACCCTGTTATGTACCCTTTCTTCACTTGCAAGTCAAGATTATCAATAGAAAAAACTTTGAATTTTTTGCTTATATTCCTTATTTCAATGACATTTTCCATTGCTTCACTCCTCATTCAAAATACTCAATAGTTCTTGCAATTCATGAAGTGACATTCCTATTTCTCTGCTATTTTTTATGACTGCACTCAACTGCTCTTCAATGACTTTTAATTTTTTCTCTTTGATTACCTCTAAATTTTGCTCCGCAATAAAAGAGCCTTTACCTACAATGGAATAAATAAAGCCAGCTTTCTCTAATTCTTCATAAGCACGCTTGGTTGTAATTACACTAATCTGTAGATCCTTTGCTAATTGACGCATAGAGGGTAATGCTGTCCCTTCCAAGAGGTCACCTGTTAAAATCAATGACTTAATTTGATTTGTAATTTGTTCATAGATCGGTTCCTTTGAACTATTTGAAATAATGATTTGCATGCTAATCCCTCTTCTTCATTTGTTGATTGAGAACATACTAGTAAAACCCTCAATATAACACAATATATATATACTTTATACACATTTAACACATTGCAATATACAATGCAACTATTTTATTTAATGAGCTGGGTAGAACGATTATTTTTAAGATAACGGAATAAAGGACAGCATAACTGTTAATTATATCAATCGATCAAATAAACATGTAAAACCAGCTTGCTGCTCGCTACGTTTCATAATTAATACGCTTAATTAATTTGTCTTCACATGCGCCTCTAAAATGTTGAATTACCAGATTTTTACGTAAAAAATACAAGGCACCTAATTACAGAGCCTCTTATTTACGATTGGTCCCATCGAAAAATTAATGTTCATAAATTTGCGTAGCCTCGACTGACGTATTTTGATACCAGAATTTTATATTGATTTAAACCATATGTGTTGAACCTAACATTGTATTAAGCGCTACTGCAGATCAAAATCCATCTTTAGTTTATTTTTTTAAGTTTTTGAATGTAAAGTAGTATCTTGAGACAGTATAAACAAAAACTATTTCAATTATTAGCCACCACGGAAACCCAAACCCAGTATTTTGCGCATTGAAAATATCAAAAATTCCCCAAATTAATAAAGTTGCGAGTACAATAGCGAGCGTACATCTCGAAGCTTCCAGAATAGTATCATTATTTTCATCTTTTTTTGCATATTTATTATTCATACCCAGCCCCATTCCCCATAATTCAAATATATTTCTATATCCCTTAAAAGACTTGGATACATTTTTATCTAAAAATTCTGTAAATTAAATCCCCTCTTCTACCTCATTCGAATATGATCGCTCTATTCGTTATTTCCTAGTATAGATAATCACCAATTATGAAAAAAGCCCTTTTCGTAAAATAAAAATTTGCTATAAAATTTCCTATCAAACGTGTTTTTTGCTATAAAAGTGTGAATAACATGCAAATTTTCACTAAAAATGAACAGTATCTTATGAAAAAGTTAATATTTATGCCTAAAGGAACTGTATCTTTTTAAATAATACAATATAATAGAATTAACATGGTTTTTTTTCTAACACTTGGTAAAATTAAATAACATTCAAAAATTACATAGAGGTGAAGTAAATGATCCATCCATTAAAAATTACTAGTACATTAGCCGATGAGACTAGATACTCTATTTATGAGTACATCCTGCAAGAGAAGAAAACCGTAACGGTCCAAAACATCGCTGATAAGTTCGGCATACATCCAAACGTTGCACGTTTACACCTAACAAAGCTATCAGAAATCAATATCATCACAGCTGATTTTGCTAAAACTGGGAAAGGCGGAAGACCTGGTCGTGTTTATAAAGCTTCAGATAAAGGTGTATCACTAACGTTCCCGAGACGTGATGAGGAGCGACTATTAAAGTGGACAATCCAATTAATTCAAGAATTCGGACCATCTGCACTAGAAAGATGCCAAGATATAAGCTACCAAGACGGTTATCAGCAAATGAAGAATTATGTAATTGCCGAATTACAATTAAATAATAGCCTTTCCTTCGAACAAAAGCTTCAGCTATTAACTGACAATGCAGCATTAATTGGCTATATTCCGCAAGTACAACAAACAGAAAACGGTAAAAAAGTGACGTTCTCCATTTTTAATTGTCCATTCCAAGGGCAGCTTACTACTCATTCAGACCTTGTTTGTTCTTTACATGAATCGTATTTAAAAGGACAGGTTGATGCGCTTTTTTCGAGCAATGATTTTATACAAATTGATAGCATGGTACATAATTGTGATTTATGTAAATATGAAATAAACGTGACAGAAATTGATAACTAACTTTTAAAATCCAATGGTTTGTCACAAAGAAGAAGAAGTTCCAGTTTACAGATACCTTTCATATCATTTATAATGAGTAAGAGATTATTGTGTCGTGGGCAAAAGGAGGGGAAATCTTCATGGATAATATGTATAAAGTTATGGCATTCTGGACAGGTATTTTTGCAGTCATGTTCTACCTTGGTGGTATGAACGAAGTATCGCTATTATTCGTAGGTAATACAGGTTTATTCTTATTATTAGGCTTCTTGAACCTTTCAGAACGTATGTACATGTACATTTTCGGAGCATATTTAACTGTATTCTTTGCTGGCTTCACGTACTATACAACATTCATTCACGTACCTGGTGGCGGTCATTAATACAAAGAAAAACGCGTGTCTCATCCAATATGAGACATGCTTTTTTTATGTAAATTTATTCATTAGAACAATAAAATATAATCAAAGCATAGTAATATCCCCCTTTGCATTACGAAAATGCCAGGGGGATTTTTATAGTATACATTCTCCAAGTTCATCACCAAAAGTTTTGGGATGTCATTTATTAAAAACCATTCAAGAAGGGATTTGTCTCCATTTCTGCACCGACTGTTGTATAATTACCATGGCCAGGGTAGATAATAGTATCTTCAGGTAATGTCAACAGCTTATCATGAATGGATGCAAGTAATATTTTTGTTGATCCTCCTAGTAAGTCCGTTCGACCGACACCTTGCTCAAAGAGTGTATCTCCAACAATAGCGAAGCCATCATTTTCAAATATATATGAAATACTACCTGGTGAGTGTCCTGGCGTAAAAATTGCTTTAAAACCAAAATCGCTTATTTCAAATAGTTGTTCTTTTTTAATTATATTTTCTTCAGATGGAGCATCTACAATATAATCTGGTAATGCCGCATATTTACTAGAGCCATTTTTTGTTGGATCTCCTAACCAGCTTACTTCTTTTTCATGAATCCATAATGGCACATTAAAAGCTTCGCGGACAGCGTTTACGGCACCGATATGATCGAAATGCGCATGTGTTAAAAAAATGGCTAATGGTTTTAGGCCGTTACTACGTATTGCCTTGATAATTCGATCTGCTTCTTCTCCTGGATCAAAAATTATGCATTCTTTATTTTTATTCGATACGATATAACAATTCGTTTGGACAGGTCCAAGTGAATAACTTCGTACGTTCATCATTACTATCACCTCTATATCAATTATACAGCCTTTACCACAATTTGACGATAAATGTTCATAGTTTAAGCTATTTTAGTTCTCGACAAAAACAGGTAGAACGTTTACAATTAAGGAGGAATATTGTTGACGACATTCATTTTCTGATGTCGAAAGGAGTGTCAATTTTTAATGAACTTATTAATGGTTATTTTTGGTCTAGTTTCAATTTTAGCTGTAGTTGGTACATTCCAAGCACTTAAAGAAAAGAACCTTTTAAGCGTTGTTTTCAACTTATTAAGTGCAGTAGTATTCGGTTGGTTCGTAATTATGACTGTAATTCACAGCGGATACCCACCAACATTACACTAAAATTCAGACAAAAAAAGAGCGGTCTCATAACGAGGCTGCTCTTTTTTCTATTTACTTCCTATTTGAGCTGTTCTTTTTGACCTTACGAGCAGTGAGGATTAATTATTCACCTATTCTAACACGTTATATGTCCTCTTTCCTCTAAGCTGCTTACATGGCTTCCAGAACGTTTTAAATTATCAGTTGATAGGGATACATAAAAACCCTTCCAAACACTCCCATTTAAGTGTTTAATGAAGTTTCCAGACTATATGGAAATAAAATCGTCACTTCTGATGAAAACTCGCTAATGGACGCTTAATATACAACAAAAAAAGAGATCTCACTAAACATGAGATCTCTTTTTTTGTTTACTTAACTACTCCTTGCTTCAAATTACCTGTCTTTTGGTCATAGAAGCGGAGTAAATCACCGTTAATGATAGCATCAGAATTTTCTAGTTCTTTCGTAGCTCGTTCAGCATATGGCTCACATGGCTCACCATCAATTTCTTCACCAGTTGCTTTGTCATAGCAAGCTTCACCAACGTATACATATTTATCTGTTACAAAACGACCGTCACGGAAAACAACGAAATCTTCATGCTCTGGTGAGAATAGGTCTGCACCAAGTTGCATATCTTTTGAAGTTTCTATGCCAAGAAGGTGTAAAATTGTTGGACGTAAATCCATTTGTCCTGCAATCTCTGTCATTTCTTTACCATCTCCTGAGTTAGGGATATGGATAAATAATGGTACTTCTTGTAGCATTGCATTATCAAATGATGTAATGCTTTCTTTTCCTAAATATTGAGCCATCGCTTTGTTATGGTTTTCTGAAATACCATAATGGTCACCATACATTACAATAATAGAGTTATCATATACACCTTGATCTTTTAAACTTTGGAAGAAGTCTTTAAGAGCTTCATCCATATAACGAACTGTTTGGAAATAACGATTTAATGTACCTGAGTTTGACGTATATTCAGGAATCATTACATCTTCTGGGTCCAATGTGAATGGATAGTGGTTCGTTAAAGTAATTAGTCGAGAATAGAATGGCTGTTGCATATCTTTCATTAAAGCTGCAGATTGCTCAAGGAATGGAACATCTTTCATACCCCAGTTAACTGCTTCCCCTTCGCCAATCTTATATGAATCTATATCATAGAATTTATTAATGTGTAATGATTGATACATCATGTCACGATTCCAGAATGATTTATTATTCGGGTGCATGACATTTGTAAAGTAGCCATTATCTCCAAGGCGCTCAGCCATTGAGTTATACGTATTTCCACCATGCGTGAAGAATACCGCACCTCGACCTAAGCCGAACAATGAGTTCTCTGTAATAAACTCTGAGTCAGAAGTTTTCCCTAACCCAGTTTGGTGATAGAAGTTACTGAAATAAAACGTATCTTTATCTTTTGTTAAAGAGTTTAAGAATGGTGTAATTTCATGACCATCCATTTGATTATTAATAACAAAGTTTTGTAAAGACTCCATCGATACAAGGATCAAATTACGCCCCTTGTATTTACCAAACATTTCAGGGTTGATTGCTGCTTGATTAGAACGAATATAGTTGTTCACTTCTACTAATTCACTGCCATCCGCTAACGCACGTTGAGCAGAAGATTTTGATTGAATATAAATATCATACAAATGGTAGTTATACGTACCAATGTTTTTCACAAGTAATTCACGGTCAAAACTACGTGTTAACAATTGTGGACGCTCAGTTTCAGCTAATCCTAAGTTTAAGAATGTCATCGCAATCGCTAATACGAAGTACGCGCGACGGAATTCTACGTTGACTTTTACTGCTTCCTTCATTTTTGGCAAATATTTGTTCGCTAAAATTAAAATCAGCACGTCGATGAAATATAATAAATCCCAAGGGCTGACAATCGCTGCTACTGAAGTTCCTAGATCGCCAAAGTTACTTGTTTGGAATAATACTGGTAGCGTAATAAAGTCGTTGTAGAAACGATAGAATGCCACATTTCCGTATAAAACAATCGATAAAATAACACTGATCGTAATTATATAGCGACTTTTAACTTTCGGTGATTTAAAGAATAACGAAATACCATAAGCAAATAGCACAAAGCTCAATGGATTAATAAGCAAAATAAATTGTTGCATTGCATTTTCAATTTTCATCTCAAAGCTTGTGTGATAAACAATGACCGTTTTTATCCAAGTTGCTACAATTGCTAGTATCATAAATGAATGTTTAGGCCACTTCATTGATTTCATTCCTAACATCCTCCTTACTTTCTTACAAAAAAAAATAATAATTTTTACAATTTGTTACTGAAACAAAATATATCTTAATCCATTTTTTACAGATAATCAATAGATATATTTATGGAAAACTGTTCTCCTTGTTCGCTCTGGACAATAATATATACGTTTTTAATTGTAAAAAGTTTCACAAATCATAAAAACAGTGGAAAACCACTGTTTTAAGAATATTACATACATATTACATTATTTTTACAATACCCCAAATGATTTATTTTAAACCCTAATGGCTATTTTCTTTCATACGAAGTTTTGTTGTTTCTTGTCGAATTAGTAACAATGCCATTTGGTAATCTTTAATATCTAGTACATTCGCTTTATACAACTCGCGAATTTCATCCTCCATTAACATCAAATCACCGATTGGATCTCGTGTGTAAATATAAGTGCCATATGTTTTTAGTAATTCATAAATATCTAACATTTTGTCCATTTTTAGTTCGCTCCTCGTTGTGTTACACAGTCAAGACGTTTTGTCGGTGTCACAATGATATCTACTGGGCAGTCGTGCGTTTCTCTTGGGATATGTTCATATAGCTGCTCGTTAAATATGAGAGACATAAGCTTACCCTTTTTACAGTTTAATACATAGCGATCATAATAACCACCGCCGTAGCCGATTCGATAGCCGAACGGATCAAAAACAACTCCTGGAACAAGGATGACATCCATTTCATTTGCGTCAACAAACTCACACTTTTCTGGAATTGGCTCACGCAAATGCATATAAACAGTTTCAAGTTGGTCAAATGATTCAATGGCATAAAATGACATTCCTCTTGTCTTTGGATTACATTTAGGTACTGCCACTTTTTTACCAAGTCGCCACAGTTCTTCTATTAATTGAATTGTGTCGATTTCTGGCTTATTGGAAATAGTAATGCCGATTGTAGTTGCTTCTATTATATATGGTTCCTGTAACACTTTTTTTAATACAGCAAATGATTGATCGTGGTAAGCTACTTCGCTCATTTCGGCAAGAGCTTCCTTTACCTCGTCCCGTAAAGTTGTTTTATCCATGTTAAGCTATCCTCCTCTTAAAAATGTAGAAAGCCAAAACCACGTGTGGTTTTGGCTTAATGAGCGATTACTTAGTTTCACGGTGAAGAGTGTATTTCTTCTCGCGAGAGCAATATTTTTTAAGTTCAAGACGCTCTGGATTGTTACGCTTGTTCTTTTTAGAAATGTAGTTACGTTCGCCGCAATCTGTGCAAGCTAAAGTAATGTTTACGCGCATTATTAACCCTCCCACTCTATATCAAGAATTTAAATTTTGAGCATGATTTATACGACTAACCTATTATAACATAAACTGAAAAAAAATCTACCTTCATTTCATATTAAGTTTGCATATGGTAAAATACCTTATAATTACATACTTAATGAGGTGAAACTAGTGGATTTATCCATCATACTTATGATTGTGGGAATACTCCTAATTATCGTGTCGTTCTTTTTCAAAAATAACTCAAAAAAAGTCGAACAAGATGTAGAGGAGCTATCCATCTCTATTTTTCAAGAAACAAATAATTTAAAACGTCGTCTGAAAATTGTTGAGGAGGAGCTGTTATTAGAGCCAGAGTTTCAGGTTAAATCATCATCTGCACAAAATAACACGATACCAAATCCGAACATCCAACAGGTCTTACAAACTGTTCAACAAGCTGCTCAGACATCAAAAACAGGACAAGCTGCTACAAAAACGAAACCTATCCATCAAATTATTATAAGTCAAGTACTTGAACTTAATAAGCAGGGTCTTTCTGTAGCCGATATAAGTATTCGTTCGAATTTAACTGAAGAGCAAGTCCGCCAAGTGATTGCAAACGGAGGTCGGTAATCTATGAATAATACCGCTATCCGCGCATTTGGCATTGCACTTTTTCTTATCGGAGCATTGCTAGCTTTAGCAGTTCGTTTTGATCTCAATATCGGTCTTCCGACGAAAGCTTCCAACAACACAGAAAATGTAGAGGAGCTGCAAAAAAAGCTCGATCAGGCAAATAAAGAAATTGCATTGTTAAAGGAACAAGTTAAACAAGAGCCGAAGGAAAACACACAGAAGACAGATGCACCTAAAACAACTGCTAAAGATAAAGATGAATCGGCTTCTCAAGGAAACGTTACCACTATGACACTTCAAATTTATGGCGGTATGGAACCATATACTGTAGCGCAAAAGCTTGAAGATGGTGGCGTCATCGAAAATAGTGTTGAAATGGAACTTTTACTTGCTAATCCTAAATACGCTCGAAGCTTACAAATCGGTGCCTACGATGTCAATTCTTCGATGTCATTAGAGGAAATTGCGAAATTGATTACAGGGAAAAAGCAATAATATAACCATCCTAATTGTAAAAATGGCTGTCACCAAAAATCACAACTTCTGATTTTTGATGGCAGCCTGTTTTATTTCGTTTAAGAAATTTGTTCTATAAAGGTTTGCATCATTATGCTACCCTCTTGTGTTCCAATTGATTCTGGATGAAATTGTAGCCCATAAAGTGGGTACTCCTTATGTTGAATCGCCATTATTTCACCATCACCACTAGACTTTGCTAAAATATTAAAATCATCATGTAACGTACTTGGCTCAATGACGAGGGAATGATAGCGCATTACTTCTATTTTACCGTCCAACTGAGCAAATAAGCCTGTTTTTTCGTATTGAATCGTCGATAATTTTCCATGCATTATATTTTTAGCTCGAACGATACTACTCCCAAAAGCCTGCCCTATCGATTGGTGTCCAAGGCAAATGCCTAAAATCGGAAATTTCGTATAAAGTTCTTTGACAACATCTACTGTTATTCCAGCATCTATCGGCGTACCTGGTCCAGGAGATAAAATAATAGCTTCTGGTTGCATTTTCTTAATTTCTTCGATTGTCACTTCATCATTACGTACTACTTTAACTTCTTTCCCAAGCATACTTATTTGCTGAAATAAATTATATGTGAATGAATCATAATTATCGATTAGTAAAATCATTGTTTTACCTCCAATAGTGCACGAGCTTTATTTAGTGTTTCCTCGTATTCTGACAAAGGCACTGAATCATACACAATACCGGCCCCTGCCTGAACATGCGCACGATAATCCTTGATGATCATTGTCCGAATGGCTAGCGCTAAATCCATATCACCTGTAGTGGAAATATAACCTACTGCGCCAGCATAGACACCACGCTTCACTGGCTCTAGCTCATTGATTAGCTGCATAGCGCGAATTTTCGGCGCACCTGATACTGTACCAGCAGGGAGGCAAGCTCTAAGAACATCCAAAACATGTACATCCTCACGTAATTCACCGATAACCTCCGATACAATATGCATAACATGTTTATAACGCTCAATATTCATATATTTTATAAGCTTCACTGAACCGACTTTAGCAATACGCCCCAGATCATTACGACCTAAATCTACAAGCATACGATGTTCAGCAATTTCTTTTTCATCATTTAATAACACTTCCGCAATCGCGTTATCTTGCTCCACCGTTTTTCCTCTAGGCTTCGTTCCTGCTATTGGATTTGTCGTGACCTTTCGATCCTTCACCTTAACGAGACTTTCAGGAGATGTCCCTAAAATCGTATACGTACCAAAATCCATATAGAACATATATGGTGACGGGTTAGAAGTACGTAACTGACGATATAAAGCAAAAGGATTCCCTGTATATGGTGAAGTGAAGCGTTGTGATAAGACTATTTGAAAAATGTCACCCTTACGAATATGCTGCTTAGCGCGATCAACCATTGCTACAAAATCTTCTTTGGCAATCATTGGTCTGAAATTTAGCTCTCCAAACGTCATGGCATCAAATGTTGTTCCTGCATGAAGCTGCTTCTGCATTGTAGAAATAGCCAATTCCATCGATTCAAGAGAACGCCCTTCATTAAATAAATCGATTGCTGCTAATGTAACCTCTTGCTTTAAATGATCAAAAACAATAAATGTATCATAAAAAAAGACATGAACATCGGGCATTTCTAGAGCATCTTGCAAGTATTCACCTATTTTTTCTGTATAAAATGCTGTTTCGTAACCAAAGAACCCAATTGCTCCTCCAAAAAAGGCGAAAGGGTATTTTGTCTTATGAAATGGCATAACTTGCTGTAATTTTAGCAATACATTGTCATTCGATTTTTCTGTTTCTCCTTCTTTTGTAAAAGAATAACCATCCCTATCTCCAATCAGTTCTGCAATTGGGTTGACGGCGATAAACGAATAACGCCCGCTTTCTTCATGCTTGGCTGACGATTCGAAAAGCATTTTATGCTTCCCTTCAAGTGATTGATAAACGGAAATTGGCGTCATCATATCACCCTGTAATGCCTTCACGGCAAACTTTCTAAGCTCAACTGTCATCCTCTTTCTCTCCTTCTCTATGCTCTGCTCTTCTACACCAAAATCTATTAATTATGCACTGGCGTTTTGACACTGTCGTTTCGTTAGCATTTCGCTTTCGTTTAACTAAACATTGTGTCAGGAATTTGAACTGTATAACATGGTTCAGTTCCACCAAAACATATAAAAAGGCCTTTCCATCACAAAAGGACGGAAAAGCCGTGGTGCCACCTTCATTGGTCTTAATCAATTATGCCCCGGCATAATTACATTCAGCTGATGCTTGGATAGCCGCTGAAAGATTTAAAGACCCTCTCTATGCCCTATAACGTAGGCAGACGCTAATCCATACTTTATTCAGGATTAGAGCTCCGAAGTCCATTCGCCAAGTTTTTGTACTAGTTTCCACCGACCACTAGCTCTCTATAACAAATAATAATGGCTACTACTCTTCATCAAAGCTGATTATATATACATTGTAAAACATGAAAACTAACAATTCAAATTATTTTTCATTGCTAATCCATTCCTCTTCAGCCGGATTAGCTACTATAATATTTAGTTCTTGAAAGATTTGACGAATAGCAAACAAAATATCTTGTCGCACATTTAACATTACCGCCGTATCATTTGTTGCCACAAAGAATCGTACAAGGACTCGATAGGAAGTTGGATAAAACTCATCTATAAATACATGAATCATATCTTTTTCTGTTTGAGCATGCAAATAAATTTCCTTTTGAATGGCACTTAAAGCACTGCGTAATGTTTCTTCTTCATTTTCCGCAGCTACAAATAAAAATTGCTCACATTTTCGTTTCTCCCTTTTTGATAAATTATAGATTGGTCGATTTACTAAATAAGAGTTAGGTACATAAACAAGCCCTTTATCACCCGTTTGAATTAATGTACTTCGAAGATTAATATCCTCAATTGTTCCTTCAATTTTTTGGTCCTCTGTTGCTACCCAATCACCAATTTGAAACGGATTATCTAATGCGACTGACATCCCACCAAAAACATGGGCTAGTGTATCTCGAATACCGAAGGCAATCGCTACACCCGTTAAACCAATCCCCGTTAAAAAGCCATTCAAGTTAAAATCCCAAAATGAAGCAATCGTAAACATTGCCAATATCATGATAAGTACTTTTCCTATACGAAGAAAAAATGGTAATAGGACATTCGGTTCTTCATCATTATTCAATGTTAGTGGCTGTTTGGTATAAAAATGTAATACATCATATACGCCTTTAAAGGGAAAAAAAACAATAATGGACAAAACAAAATTCTTTGTCACTGCATTTGTAAATAAATTTTCTTTTAATAATATTGTTAAGCTGAGTACAATCACTGCAAACATGAAAGCATAGCGAATTGCTTTATTAAATTGCGCGAGCACTGTTGCCTGAAAGTTACGCTGACGATTTTTCAAAAATATAACAGTGCGATTAATCATTTTCTTTATAACAAAATGCTGAAACAGCCAACCAACAATACAAAGAGCGATGGCAATAATAACGTCCATCCATGTTGGTGCTGTAATGTTAGGTAATAACCACTTCAATGAATCCATATCATTCTCCTCTAACTACTATGTATATTCAAAACAAATGCGCTATAGCGCTCGTTTACATCCGACAAGTGCTGGAGAGCCCCAAGCAAAAGGAAACGTTCCATCACTTTTGCCCGAGGGATCGAAACGACCTCGAGGATGTAACACTTTAGCCTAGACGCCGACTATGCTTAGGTTATCCAAGGTAAAAAATCTCTAGTTTCCTTTACCACAAAAAAAGAGCCCAATCAACACTACGATCAGCTCCTTTTTATTGAATAGCGTCATCCGCAAAAAAAGCCTTGTTGGCGAACCAAAATTGCTGCTCGTTAAAATTATGTTCATGCATAGCGATAACCGAAAATTCAGCATGATACTTACGCTTCATTTCCTCAAGTAAAGCTTTCGCTTGTTTTCCAACGAGATGCTGTCCATCGATTGGTGTACCTTCTGTAAAAATGATAATATCCGCTTCTGTACAATGCTGATTTTCTTGAAGCAAGCCTTTTACAAAATGAAGTACTGGCAGAATGGCAGCTTCTCCCTTTGCCTTATATTCAATAAAACCCTTAAAATCTGATAAATTTAAATGACCGTTTTCGAATCGATAATGCACATGAATTTGACAGTCATATGGAACGATATATAAATCGCGACGTTCACGGTGCGCGTTCATAAATAACGGTAAAATTATGCTTTTACAAAGTTCAGAATATGCAGCCATTCCTGTTGTTTGTTCAAGACAGATAATAATTGGACCTGTTTCTTCTTTGTATTCTTCAAAAGGAACATATAGGATATTTCCTTTTTTTATTGTTTGACGACTTAGTTTTTGACGCTTAGCTATCTGCCACTTTCGCTCATTATACAAGCGTTGCTCTTTTCCATTGGTCAATCGTTCGGCTTTCTCAATAGCTGGTATAAGTTCGAAAATTTCACGCATGATATCTGCCAATTCAAATGCAAATGCTGCCATATTTCGTAATGTTTCACTCTTGTAAAAATAGTCAATAAAAAAACTTTGTTCTTTGTCACTTAATTCCTCAAGATGTAAGTTTTCATATAGAAAACGTAAAAAGTCTCGTTGTTCTGGTGTGAATTCCAGATCAAATTTCTCTATGAGTGATTCTACAGCGTCTTTCACGAAACAGCACCACCTCAGTACATTTTTTCGGATAATGTCTATAGTATAACCAAAATACTTTTTTGACAATACAATAACGCATACAGTATTTTGACGCTATTTTTAATAAAATGTTGCTGTTACTTAGTATTAATAAAATACGGCTCTTCAGCAAGGAGAGGGGTTAATTTCACTTAGTATGTATCTTCTAGCATGACACTAATTTTAGTAATAAAATAAAACTTCAGCATTTTTTCATGTGCGAAAATGAAGCATCAATAGCATTGGTTATATGTGCAAAAGTGGGGTGTTAACAAAGTGGCTCGACACTGGCTCACAGGAGAATTAGTAGCACAAAATCACCCTACACCATATTTACAAAAAATCCCCTTAAGCGTTTGTTTTTCAACACTATGAAAAAAGAGCCTATAATTGGCTCTTATCTGACTGCACAACAAACGTTAGTCCTAATGAATAAAGTTTTATGTTTACTCATACTTTCGATAGGAACTGTTGATTTTTCATAGAGAGTGGCAACCCCTGCTGGATGAGCTTATTCTTATGTCGACAAACTAAAAAGAGCCTATAATTGGCTCTCCGGTTACTAATTATTTAATTCATAATGTTTACCTTTGACTAAGTAGAATAAATGTTCAGCAATATTTGTTGCATGGTCAGCTGAGCGCTCTAAATATCGGCAAACGAATGTTAGGTGTGTGATTTGAGAAATATGTGCTGGATTTTCAGCTCCGGCACGTAGCAATAGCGTTACTGTCGCTCCATATAAATCATCAACATAATCATCTAGCTCAGCAATTTCCTTGGCATGAGAAGTATCTTCCTCTGTAAAAGCTTTAATAATACTTTCGAGCATTTCTACAGTCTTATTACACATCGTTTGCAAATTTGTTGTAGGAAAGACTAGGGGCTCCTTTCCTATACGAATCGTTTCTTTTGCAATATTAACTGCATAGTCCCCTACTCTTTCCATATCAGATGCCGCTTTGACAAGCACCATGAGACGTCGTAAATCAGTAGCTACTGGCTGCTGCTTCGCAATCATTAAAATAACATGATCATTGATTTCTTCTTCAAGACGATTGATGATTAAATCGTCCTCAAGAATTTTTAAAGATGTCTCTAAATCCTGATTTAATAATGCTTCAAATGCTAATTTAAGAGCGTTGACACTTTTATTAGCAATCTCAATAAATTGTTCTTGGACTTCTTTTAATTCCTGTTCAAAACGTTCACGCACTACCATTTACTGCTCCTCCTTAGCCGAATCGACCTGAAATATAATCTTCAGTACGTTGATCTGCTGGTGTTTGGAAGATAACGTCTGTTTTATCGTATTCAACAACCTCTCCACTTAGGAAAAATGCTGTACGATCGGAAATACGCGCTGCTTGTTGCATATTATGTGTCACAATAATAATTGAATAATCTTTTTTCAGCTCTTGTACAAGCTCCTCGACTTTTAATGTAGAAATCGGATCAAGTGCGGATGTTGGCTCATCCATTAAAATAACATCTGGTTCAATCGCTAAACAACGCGCAATACAGATTCGTTGTTGCTGTCCGCCTGAAAGGCCATATGCATTTTGATTTAAGCGATCCTTTACTTCATCCCAAATTGCCGCACCTCGTAAAGACTTTTCGACAATCTCATCAAGAATCTTCTTATTTTTAATGCCATGAATACGTGGACCATATGCTATATTATCGTAGATAGACTTTGGGAATGGATTTGGCTTCTGGAATACCATACCTACTCGGGTACGTAATTCTTCGACTGTATAGCTTTTATCTAAAATATTGCGCTCACGATAAACTATTTCCCCTGATGTTCGAACACTCGGTACAAGCTCTACCATTCGATTTAAAGTTTTTAAATAAGTAGATTTCCCACAGCCAGAAGGTCCAATTATAGCTGTTACTTCATTTTCATAGATGCTTAAGTTGATGTCTTTTAAACCATGATGATCCCCATACCACAAATTCAAATTACGTGTATCGTATACTATTTTTTTAGCAAAATCAGCAGATGACTTTGTAGCCGTATGAACAGATTTGACAATTGATTTTTCCTCTTTAATACCCAGTACCATAAGGTCACCTCATTAATAACGTTTTTGGAATTTATTTCGAATAAAGATGGCAATAGAGTTCATCAGTAACAGCACTGTCATAAGGACTAAAATACCGGCTGCCGCTACATATTGAAATGCCTCTTGCGGACGTTTTGCCCAATCGTATATTTGCATTGGCAAAGCTGTGAATTGACTTAATAACCCGTTAGGTAAAAATTGTAAAATAACTGGAATACCTATAACTACTAGTGGTGCTGTTTCACCAATCGCACGAGACATTGCTAATATACTTCCCGTTAAAATCCCAGGAATGGCTGCTGGTAGTACAACATGCACGATCGTTTGCCACTTTGTCGCACCCATACCATAAGAAGCTTCTCGTTGTTCATTCGGTACCGCACGAATTGCCTCCTGCGCGGCAACGATGATTACTGGTAAAATTAATAAACTCATTGTTAAGCCGGCAGCTAAAACACTTTTTCCTAGTCCCAGCATTCGAACAAAAATTGTTAACCCAAGTAAACCAAAAACAATGGAAGGGACACCTGCTAAGTTCGAGATATTCATACGAATAAAATCATTTAGTCTATTTTTCTTTGCATACTCCTCTAAATAAATCGCAGTCCCTACACCTAATAGTATCGATACTGGAGCGACGACTGCCATCAGCCAAAGTGAGCCTATTAAAGCTGCCTTAACGCCCGCTTTATCTGCAAAACGTGAAGCAAAATTTGTTAAAAAATCGATGGATAAATAGTCAACACCTTGTGTTACTATGCGGTAAAGCAAAATAACAAGCGTCACTAAAGCAAAGGTTGTTGCTAAGAAGAAAAATGACTTCCAAACTTTATTGAATGTAATACGCTGTGTCATTCGTTTCATGACGACCGTGTCATCCATATAGCGCATGCTAGTAAACCTCCCTGAAGCGTTTCGAAATATAGTGGGCTAGTAAATTCATCACTAAAGTAAAGATAAATAATGTGAATCCGACTGAATAAATAGAATAATAAATTGTCGTACCATAACCAGCGTCTCCAGTTGCAACTTGCACAATATACGCAGTCATCGTTTGAATCGAATCTGTCACATTTAAATCGAATTTAGGCGTTGATCCACCTGCTAGCGACACAATCATAGTTTCTCCAATTGCCCGGGAAATGGCGAGAACAACTGAAGCGACAATGCCTGATAATGCTGCAGGTAATACTACTTTTATAGCTACTTCAAACTTTGTTGCTCCAAGAGCTAAAGCACCTTCACGCATACTATTTGGGACCGATGACATCGCATCCTCAGAAAGTGACGTAATCATTGGCAAAATCATAATCCCTACAACAATCCCTGGACTAAGTGCATTAAAAAGTTTTAATCCTGGAATAATTTGCTGTAACATCGGCGTTACAAATGTTAATGCAAAGAAGCCATAAACGATTGTTGGTACACCCGCTAACACTTCTAAAATAGGCTTAACTGTACGTCTTACTTTTTCACTTGCATATTCACTTAAATAAATGGCTGAAGCTATGCCAAACGGAACTGCTACGGCAACTGCAATAAGTGTGACTTTCAATGTTCCAGCGATTAAAGGTAATATCCCAAATAACGGTTCCTTTCCTGAAAACGGTAGCCACTGTGTACCAAATAGGAAATCCGTAATCGAAACACGTTTAAAGAATTCAAACGTTTCAAAAATAAGGGTGAAAACAATGCCAAATGTCGTCAATATTGAGATAAAAGCTGCAGAAAATAATAGTGCTGGCATTGCTTTTTCCACTATTTTCTTCGTTTTTTGATTGCGCGAATTTGCAATTAATTGCTGCACAGATGATGTCTTGTTTTCTTTTTGAGAAACCATTGGGTGCTCCTTTCAAATAAGAGAGGGAAAGAGCATACATCTCTTTCCCTCTATGCATGTCTACTTATTTTAAGCCTTCTAATGTTTTTAAAGCTTCACTATATTTATCTTCTGGTAGACTGACATAACCTACTGCTTCTGCCATATCTCCTGCGTTTTCAAGTGTAAATTTGACGAAATCGTATGCTGCTTCGTTATCTTTCATCGCGCTATTTTTCACATAGACAAATAATGGTCGTGAAAGCGGTTCGTATTTACCAGATTCAATTGTTTCATTTGTTGGCTCAACACCATTTATATTTACAATGCCTAATTTATCTTTATTTTCTAGGTAATAAGCGTAGCCAAAGAAGCCGATTGCGTTTTTGTCACCTGCTACACCTTGAACTAGCATGTTATCATCCTCTGATAATGTTGCTGATTTTGCTAGATCAGCGCCGTCTAAAATGACTTCATCAAAATAATCGTACGTCCCTGAGTCAGTACCAGGTGAGTAGTAGACTATTTTTTCATTTGGCCACGATGGATCGATATCAGACCATTTTTTCTCTTTCCCATCCTCAACCCAAATTTTCTTTAATTGGTCTACTGTTAAATCCTTTGCCCAATCATTTTCAGGATTCACGACTACTGATAAACCATCATATGCTACAGGAAGCTCTGTAAAAGCAATTCCTGCTTTCTCTAGTTTTGCTTTCTCTTCATCTTTTACTGGACGAGATGCATTTGAAAAGTCTGTCTCACCTGCGATGAATTTTTCAAAGCCACCACCAGTACCCGAAACACCTACCGATACTTTGACATTCGGTTGAGTCCCTGCATATTCTTCAACAACTGCTTCAATAATAGGTGCGACTGTTGATGAACCATCTCCAGATACAGCCCCTTGCAGTTTTTCATCTGCAGCGTCTTGTCCTGAGCTCGCTGGTGCGTTTGTTTCTGCATTGTTACCTTTTTGTGCAGAGTCGCTACCACATGCGCCAAGCATTAATGCTGACCCCATTACCGCTGTCATCGTTAAGTACTTCCACTTTTTCATCTCATTTGCCCCCGTCATTAACATTTTATAGTTGTTTGTCTTACAATCTTTACTATAATGACTAATTGTTGAAGTCGTATAAACAGTTCGTAAAAGAGACGTAAAGGAATGTAATGTTTTGTAAATGATTGTAAAGATGGATTTACAATTGACTTATTTGTGCTGTCGTTATAGATAAATTGCCACGGTATGGGACCTACTTAGACTGAGTTCCTCTATTTACTTAGGTGCTTGCTCCCCTCTGAAAGGAACCACAGCTGCATGGATCTCACTACCTTCAGAGGTAGGAGCATTCTTCAAAGTGAGGATAAACTTGCGTCCTAATGGAAAGATGCTATAATAAGCAATTGTGTCAGGAAATAATCTAAGAGGAGTTTGACTTTGTGATTAAACATGCAAAAGTACAAAATGCCAATTACTTTAAAACATATTTAACACTTATTATGGATCATCGGGAATATACTCTACAGGAAGCCGTTGATTTTATGGTAGAGTCTTATTTTTGTAATAATATAGAGCTTTATGGAATAAAACCGAAACAACAATTTGAAATAGCTATTCAACAATTATCTGTACAATAAGTCTTCCATTGAAGAATAAATAAACCACGGTATGAAAGTTATGATTTTTTCATACCGTGGTTTTTTCACGGGTATTCAATAATACTCTGAAACTGTAAAAAAACCGCTAGGCATTGAAATGCACTAGCGGTTTTCTCTTATTTTTGCTCGTCTTCACCAATTTTATCTTGTGTAATAGCTGGTAAAATTGGTTGTTTTACATTACTCTCTGTCACTTTTTCAGTGTTATATTTTGCTTTTAACTCATAATATTTATCTACAGCTCTTCTTGCAATCTCATTATTAGCCGAAAAAGGCTGTCTAGGGTTTGTTGATGCCCAAGGAATAACTACAGCATAGGCAATTTCAGGATCTTCATAAGGGGCAAAGCCTACATGCGTATAAGTAAGTGAATACTGACCCCAATACTGTCGTAAATCCCCGTAATACATTACTTCAGCTGTTCCTGTTTTTCCTGCAGCTGTATATGGTGCATTTGCAAAATGTCTTTTTGCTGTACCATTTGCGCCAGTATAAACACGACGTAACCCCTGTTTTACATAGTTAATTTCATCTGATGAATTATTAATCTGATTTAAAATTGTTGGTCCTATTTCTGTTACTAATTGGCCTAGCGATTGCCCATCAGTTGATGGTTCACGTATCTCCTTCACAACATGTGGCTGAATGCGATAGCCACCATTTGCAATTGTCGAGATATACTGTGCCAATTGTAACGGTGTATACGTATCATACTGTCCAATAGCTAAGTCGAGTGCTTTACCCCCATAGGTTGGACCAGTCGGACCTTGTACCCCACTAACTTCATTTGGTAAATCAATTCCTGTTTTTACACCTAACCCGAATTGTGCATAAGAATTACGCATTTTTGGGAATGTATCGTCATTTAAACGAAGTGGCATCCCATAGCTATATGGTGTTCCGTTAATAAGTAAAGCTGTTTTAAACATATAAACGTTTGAAGATTGCTCTAGAGCCCTTAAACCATCCATTGAAATATAGCCGGACTGATTAAAAACTGATTTTTTTGGTTTAGTACCAGCTAACGTGATTGGTTCATCTCCTAATATAGTACTTGGTGTTATTACTCCTTGGCTATAACCAGTTAGCAATGTTGCTGCCTTAACTGCAGAACCTGCCTCATAAGCTGTTGTAAAGGTTCCATACGAATAATCAACGACTTCATTCTTGCCTGTTTCAGGATTTTTTTCGATTTTTTTACCATTCATTGATATAACATCGCCTGTATTTGGGTCCATCATAACTAAAAAGGCACGATCCAGTAAAGCTGAAGCTCCTTGTGATTTTACTTTAAGCAATTCTTCCTCAACAATTTTGTCAAGTTCAGCTGTTAACTCGCTATCCAGTGTTAAGACTAAATCTTTACCAGGTTTACCTTCATAAGTCGTAACGGTATCGACTACTTGCCCTTTTTTATTCGTAATATTTTTAACAACGGTTTTTTGTCCTTGCAGTAAATCTTCATATTGCGCTTCAATATAACTTTCACCAACACGGTCATTTCGTGAATAATCTCGAGCTAAATAATAATGCAGCTTTTCTTTCGGAATCCCTTTTGCTGGTACGGTTGTGCGTCCTAAAATAGCGAGTGATGATAATTTCAAACGCTTCCAGTCCGTTGTTGTGTTAACACCTGGTAATTCAGTTAAACGCTCAGAGACAATTGCAAATTCACTATCTGATACATTTTCACTCTTAATAATTTGCGGTGATAAATTGTAGCCTGATACCATCTCTCGGAAAATTGCTAATACTTCCATATCCTTGTCTGTCAGTTGTAATAATTCTTCGTTTGTAATTCGTTCACGAACAAGTTTATCTATCTCTCCATTGATTTGACTTGTCGAAATATTTTCTTGGGCTCTAATTTTCTTTTCTTCTGCATCTGTTACTTTTTCATAGGCAGCGTCATGATTTTTAATAATCCAAAAATCCTGCTTATCACGTAAAGTGACACGGTTTATAGGCTGCTCAATCAATTGTGCCAGCTTTTCCGCTATTTCCAGCATTTCTTCAGTTGTTGTCGTCGGCATTTTCGTATACGTAATAGCATTTTCTGGTTGGTTATCCACTAAAATACGTCCGTATCGATCATACATACGTCCCCTTGGCACACTTGTATTAACAGGTACCTCTTCTTTACGCTCTAATTCGCGTACATAATCTTCCCCTTTTACAATCTGCATATAGCCAAGCCTAAAAATTAGCAACGAAAATACGATAAATATAGCAAAGAAAAGGACATTCATACGAAATGTTAAATTAGAGTGATGTTTTGCTTTAACATTCGTCGCGCGGTTTTTTCCCGGTGCTTTGCGCATATGTATTCCCCTCCTCATCTAATTACAATTTAAATACACGATACTTAGTATACCATTCGAAGGTACGTCAGGAAAGCATGTACTTGTGAATTTATGTTTGAAAACATCATTTATTTGACGGCATTTTAAGATGAAAAGTTTCTGTTTTTTATTGATTACTTGAAAAATGTTTTTACATAAATTATTGGAAGGGTGAGGCACAATATAAAACTTCTTCAAACAGTTCGGTGGAACGCCCCTTTCAATTAACCGACTGACTGCCAATTTTTTAGCGAGCGTATGGGAACATCCCCAACCAGTATAGAACCTAAAAAACAGCAAAAAAGGCTATGTCTCGGTGATACAACACCGAGGCATAGCCTTCTAACTAAATAGAGATTATTTTGCAGCTTGGAATTTAGCTTCTACTACATCCCAGTTTACTACGTTCCAGAATGCGCCGATGTAATCTGGACGACGGTTTTGGTAGTTTAAGTAGTAAGCATGCTCCCAAACGTCTAAACCTAGGACTGGCTTTTTACCTTCCATAACTGGAGAGTCTTGGTTTGGAGTAGATGTAACAGCAACTGAGTCACCATCAACGATTAACCAAGCCCAACCTGAACCGAAGCGAGTTGTAGCAGCTTTTGCAAACTCTTCTTTGAATGCATCGAAAGAACCGAATTTAGCATCGATTGCTTTTGCTACTTCGCCAACTGGAGTGTTTGAACCGCCTGGAGCGATTACTTCCCAGAATAATGTATGGTTAGCATGTCCGCCACCATTGTTACGAACAGCAGTTTGTTTGTCAGCTGGAAGAGCATCCATGTTTGCGATAAGTTCGTTAATGTCTTTTTCAGCAAATTCAGTGCCTTCTACTGCTGCGTTTAAGTTTGTTACATAAGTATTGTGGTGTTTTGAATGGTGAATTTCCATTGTTTTTGCATCGATATGTGGTTCTAATGCGTCATAAGCGTAAGTTAATTGTGGTAATACATAAGCCATTGTTAAGTTCCTCCTAAAGTAAAGAAATAATTAATACATTCTTAGATTATCAAAATTGGTCAAACCATTCAACGAAAAATACTTCAAATTAAAGATTTCAGCCTTTTGACTGAAAAGCCAATACGATTACTATCCTAACCTGTTTCTTTAATTGTTAAACGTCTTAGGGAAGAAAATCATATCGCTATAAAGAACACAACAATCATGACGATTTGAATCACAGCTTTTGCAAGTGTCGATGTTAAGAAGCCAACGAGAGAGCCAACACCGCTTTTTACAGCCTCTCCAAATGTACGACGCTCTACCATTAACTCTGCAATTACCGCTCCTAAAAATGGACCTACTATTATTCCTAGAACCGGAATGACGAACGGGCCAATCAATAAACCAATAGTACTGCCCCACATACCTGCAGTGGAGCCACCGAATTTCTTAATACCAAAGGCATTTGCTACAGAATCAGCAACAAATAATATGACAACAAAAATAATTTCACTCGCCCAGAACAACCAGCTTAACTCTGCAAATGAAAAAAATAATCCATATACTAAAAAACCACCAAGTAAAAAAAGCACCCCTGGAATGATCGGGTATACCAATCCAACAAATGAAATGATAAAGCAGGCAATCACTAATATCCAGCCTACAACTTCCATAAAAAACCTCCCCTTTTGTCGTGCATCCAGTTAGATAATTAGAAGTCCTGATTTTCTCTATGCGCGATAGAGTTGGGCTGTTTCCTCGTAACTAATAAAGGCATAGATAGCTCATTCTCAACAAAGAAATCCTCAAATTTCTATTTAACCTGCCGGATTGCGCAGTGCCTTTCATACGGATTTACTAAGCTGAAGGTTTCATTTATCTTCATTCAGCAGATGTATTTGTATCGTAAGTGCAACGTCAGTTACAAATGTTTTTGTAGCGAAAGTAATGTGGCAGCTACATATGATTCCCACCTATAGATGCGGATATGGGTCCTTTTCAGTGGGTGTCCAAACACCTACTGAAATAGAGGAATTACGCCAGAGCGAAATTGATCTAATTTCTAATTCCTAAAATAGAGTCAGCTATATTTACAGCATGATCTCCTATTCGCTCTAAATTGCTAACGATATCCGTATAGACGATTCCCGCAGCTCCATTACACTCATTTGTATTTAAGCGTGCAATATGCTTTTGTCTAAGCTTATCTTCCATATCATCTATCAAACTTTCGAGCTCTGTTACTTCCTGCGCCAAGCTCAAACTAGCTGTATCCAGTGCCGCAATGCTCTTTCGTACAGCTTCAATCGCTAAGCTAAACATCCCTATTAAATCTTGTCGTGCTGACTTACTTAAAGTTACCTCATGATGATCTTTATATTGTAAAAGCTCTAAAATATTTTCAAAATGATCGCCAATACGCTCAATGTCCCGTACATTTGTTAGAAGTGTATGGTGTCTTACTGAGTCTGCGCGAGAAAGTGGCTGCTTAGACACCATTACTAAATAATTTGTAATTTCCTTGTCTAAATGATTGAGCGCTACTTCTAGTTGTAAAACTGTAGGAATATAAGTAGCCTCACCTGTTTTCATATATAAAAATGTTTCTTCTAAACCACGAAGCGCGTGCTCCCCCATACGTAGTACTTCCTCCTTCGCTTGCCCAAGTGCAATCGCTGGAGAGGAATCGATGAATGACGGATCTAAATGTTTCGTTGTCACATCAATATTGCCATCACGCCCAGGCACTATCTTCGTGACAAGTGCAGCCAATCCTCCGATAAATGGCAGCTGGATCATCATATTAATAATGTTGAATGAGCCATGCGCTATCGCTATTTGCATTTTCGGCTCTAAATGGAATAGCCCACTAATCCATAGAACGTACTGCATAAAAGGTGTAAAGAACAACATGAAAATGATTGTACCTATAATATTAAATAACACATGTGCCGCTGCCGCACGTTTAGCATATATAGAAGCACCTATTGAAGCTAATACTGCTGTAACGGTCGTGCCTATATTTTCACCAAATAAAATAGGTAGAGCACTATCTAAGCCAATTAAATGCTCAGCGTATAAGCCCTGTAGCACACCAACAGTCGCTGTTGAGCTTTGAACAAGCAATGTAAAAATTGCGCCTAGAAAAATCCCTACAACGGGCAGATTGCTTAGCTGAAGCGTTAATGATTTAAAATCAGCTAATTGATGTAGTGACTGCATGCTTGCACTCATTAACTCTAATCCTAAAAATAATCCCCCGAAGCCAAATAATATTTGTCCGATATACTGAAAGGTGGCTTTCTTAAAGAAAAATAACATCCCTGCACCAATCGCTAATAACGGATAAAAATAAATGCCGATATTTATACCAATAATAAATGCGGTAATTGTCGTGCCTATATTAGCTCCCATAATGACACCGATTGCTTGTCGTAATGTTAAAAACCCTGCACTCACTAGCCCAACCGTAATCACCGTCGTTGCAGAGCTCGACTGGATACAAATCGTTACAACTATACCCACTAACACGCCCATTAGAGGATTTGTTGTAAATCGATTCAACCATTCACGCAGTCGATCATCTGCCGATTTTTGGAGCCCATCCCCCATGAATTTAATGGAAAATAAAAAGACTCCTAAACCGCCTAAAAATTGAAATAGTATACTTTGCCAATCTATTGTCAATTGTATTCGCTCCAATTCCTACATCTCTACTACTCTATTCATAATCTTTAAATGATAATAAAGAAAAAGTAAAGATAACCTTTAACTTCTTTACACAATATTAACATTTCAATAAATCATCACCAAAACGTGTTGGTTGATTTCCGTTCCGACTGGGCGCTTTCCGCTGCCGCTTCGCTTTCGCTACAGAAAACATTTGTTGCTGCCGCTTCACTTTCGCTACAGAAAACATTTGTTGTTGCTGTCGCTACGCTTTCGCACAGAGCAAAGCTTCCTGGAGTCACCCAGTCAGAACGAAGATCAACTTATTTACATAGTATATGTTTTAACAAAAGTCATCCACAACTTTCGGTGATGAACCATTTCAATATCGTACTCTCAGTTATTATTTCTATTTTCATATCTTGTCAAAGTTGAACATGGTAAAATAGCGATTGGAGGAGATATGTTTATGAAACACTCACAACTATTTATCGATAGCTTAATTCATCCAAAAAAACTTGCTGCCTATCGTTTATTACCTATCGGGAAAGTCATTCAATATACTTTTCTGCTAATTACTGTTGTTACAGTATACTCTTTTGGTCGTTTTACGGCTGGTATGTCTGTTGATACATTTGATATGAATAGTTTAAATGGAATAACTGAATACATAGAAGATGTTAAATGGGTTTTATATCCCGTGACAATCATCATGCTTTTTGTTTTTACAACGATGCTTATTTTTGCACAAATTGCTCTCTACGCCTTTGCGGGTCTGCTGATTTTGAATGTCATGAAGCGTCGCGGAGAATACCGTCACATTTGGCGTACGACAACATTTGCTATGACTTGGGCAACTCTACTAAGTATGCTATCAGATTATCTACCAATCAACAGTACGATTATCTCTGCTTTTTCTGTACTTTTAACAGTAACTCTACTTATCGTAGCCATCACAAAATACCCAAAACAACCAATTACAAAATAATGTGCATGATTCCCCTCTCTGCTAAATATAGTGTAGAAAAGGAGGGGATTTTTTGCGTGCTTTAGTGTTAACCGCTATCATTATTATTTTTGCTTTTGTTATAAAAGTAGATTTAACTGAAGGATCATTACAACTTGCTGCCTTTTCTCAGAAAAAAACAGAAAACGCCCTGTGTGAGAAGGAGCGAGAGCCAAATTATATCACTGTACAGACTATTCAAGGCGATAGCATTCACAGTTTATTTGCACTACATCCTGCAAAAGTACCCATGACCTTTCCTGAACGTTTACAGCTTTTTTATGAATTGAATCCACACTTACAATTACAGGCTCCTGTTCCTGGTGAAAAAATTAAGCTTCCGCTATCATTTGAAATTGAAAATAAATGCGGAAAATGAAAAGTTAGCGTTTCTTCCTTGTCCTTATTTTCTTACACTGCTAAAATAAATGTCAGTGACGGTCGAAAGTATGGCCCGAAAAGGAGAGAAATTTAATGAGTGAAATTTGTCACCGTACAAATACACGTCCCGTACGTGTCGGTAACTTAACAATAGGTGGTAGTAATGAATTATTCATTCAAAGTATGTGTACAACAAAAACACATGATGTCGAAGCAACAGTAGCTGAAATTCTTCGTCTTGAGGAAGCTGGTTGTCAAATTGTTCGTGTCGCAGTACCAGATGAGCGTGCAGCTGATGCGATTGCAGATATTAAAAAACGTATCAATATTCCATTAGTAGCTGATATTCACTTTGACTATAAATTAGCATTAAAAGCAATTGAAAATGGTATCGATAAAGTTCGTATTAACCCAGGTAATATTGGGCGTAAGGAAAAAGTAGAGGCTGTTGTTAATGCGGCAAAAGCGAAAGGTATTCCTATCCGTATTGGGGTAAACGCTGGTTCATTAGAGCGTCATATTTTAGAAAAATACGGTTACCCTACTGCAGACGGTATGGTAGAATCTGCACTTCACCATATTAAAATTTTGGAAGACTTGGACTTCCACGACATTATCGTATCTATGAAGGCATCAGATGTAAATCTAGCAATTGAAGCCTATGAAAAAGCAGCTAAAGCCTTTGATTACCCTCTACACTTAGGTATTACTGAATCAGGTACATTATTTGCTGGTACAGTAAAATCAGCGGCTGGCCTTGGTGCAATTTTATCAAAAGGTATTGGTAATACATTACGTATTTCACTATCTGCAGACCCTGTTGAAGAAGTAAAAGTAGCACGTGAGCTATTAAAATCATTTGGTCTTGCTTCTAATATGGCAACCCTTATTTCTTGCCCAACATGTGGTCGTATCGAAATTGATTTAATTTCAATTGCCAATGAAGTAGAAGAATATATTTCTAAACTTAATGTACCGTTAAAAGTAGCTGTGCTTGGTTGTGCGGTAAACGGTCCTGGTGAAGCACGTGAAGCCGACATCGGTATTGCTGGTGCTCGTGGTGAAGGTTTACTATTTATGAAGGGTAAAACAGTTCGTAAAGTGCCTGAAGAAACAATGGTAGAAGAGTTGAAAAAAGAAATCGATAAATTAGCTGCTGAAATGGCAGAAAAACGCGCAGCTGAAGAAGCAGAAAAAGCGAACGCCTAAGGAGGTGCTAGCATGAAAAAGCCCCGCTTTGGGATTGATATCGATGGAACAGTAACATGTCCTAGTACACTAATCCCACATATCAATAAACAATATAAAGTTAACATTACGCTTGACGATGTGTGCGAATATGATTTTTTATCAGCATTTCCACATCCCGTTGATCGTGTAGCATTTAATACATGGTTTAAAGAAAATGAGCCGTTTATGTACGAAGTATCTGAAGCAGCTAAAGATGCAAAAGATATTTTAAACACATGGAAAGAAAACTACGAACTTTTTTACATTTCTGCTCGTGGTGAGAATGTATCAGATGTTACGGTAAATTGGTTTAAATCACAGTCTATACCATACGACCATATTGAGCTGATTGGCAGTCACGATAAGATTTCCGCAGCGAAAAAGTATGGCGTTGAGGCATTTTTTGAGGATAAGCATGATAATGCGGTTATGCTTGCAGAGGAATTAAAAATACCTGTCGTATTATTTGACACTCCATATAACCGCCTTGCTGTTCCGGACAATGTCGTACGCGTTTATAATTGGCAAGAAGCCAACCAATTCATCACAAACTATTTTAAATAAATCAATTATGCCTCGGCATAATTGCGTCCGGAATCGGCTTTGTGCTTAGGCCTGCACGAGGGCCGACACGATGTCGGTCATTTCGGTAATGCCACAGGACGTGGCGTTTTTACCGATGCAGGTCAATTAGCCGTTATCGCATGGATGCGATGATCTTAGGCTAACATCCTATATTAAACTCCTTTCCGATTTCCGTGACATCCGCCGGAGGCTTTAACTTCTTTCAGTGGATGTTTGAAAAGTAACGAATAATCGCATTCAACTCAACCACTATTGAAGTGGTAGACCTCTTCTGAAATAAGTTAAAAGGGTCGTGTTCTTGCATTGAACACGACTCTTCTTCTTTTATATCACAAGTATCCCCCGTAACCAACGCTCTACAAAATTTTCAAAGGTAATGCCATAATTTTCATAAACAGCATGATACACGAAATAAGTTCCTAATCTCTCAAGTAATTCATCATTAATCTTCATCACAAACCGCTCCCTTTCGTTGATTTATTCACCGAATTTTCAGATATCTAAACTTCCAATTTCTCGCACATTCTAGTGGAGGTTGCATCGTTGCAAAACCGTCACAATCTCCAGCTTTCATGCCCTTTTTTCATAGTTTTCTTTTCGTTACTATAGTAGTATCAACTTGCAATACTGGAGGGACTACATGTGAGATGGATGACAAAGGTAACTTGTATAACATGTCTTTGCGCGCTGCTAGCTGGATGTAGTGATCGATTATCTGATGTTAAAGAAGCGGTTTCAGGCATCAATTCAGCAGCCGAAACTGCAGCCAGTGCAGTTGGTCGTGATGTACATGCTATACGAGCAATTGCCATTGACTATAAAGATACATCCTTTACAGTTAATGACCTATTTAAAACTATTTTACGTGACGTGCGCTGGGATTATGACGCTGAAAAAAGTGAGCTTCATGTGAGAGGCACATGGTTGGCACCACTATTTTCTGAGCAACCATGGGATGACACAATGAAAAAACAACTAGCAGAAACAGGTGTAGTAAAGGTTACGTGCACTATTAAGAATGATAAAATTGATAGCGCTCGCACAAATGTAACACTTATTTTCAATGACAAAACAATTGTAGAAACGGCTGGTGAAGATGCACTTCAACACCTATATGATACATATTTACAAAAAGAAACTCCGTAGCTTTTAAGAAATAATTTTGTCTCTTCGGCAAAACGCGGGGTTGATTTCCGTTCCGACTGGGCGCTTTGTTGCTGCCGCTACGCTTTCGCACAGTTAAAAAATTTGTAGCTGCCGCTACGCTTTCGCACAGTTAAAAAATTTGTAGCTGCCGCTTTGCTTTCGCTACAGAAAACATTTGTTGTGCTGTCGCTACGCTTTCGCACAGAGCAGAGCTTTCTGGGGGCGTCCGATGAGCCACTTGGGCCAACAGATGTTTTTTGCGCGAAAGCGTAGTGCTAACGTAGCGACAGCGGCACTATGTTGGTCACGAAGGCGTTATCACAGGATGTGATGCTTTTAGCCTTCGTTCCTCTATTGCTGATCCCCAAGGAGTCGCCCAGTCTCCACTCCAATCAACTACTTTTACACAACATGTATCTTCAGGCATGTCACTTTAATTTATAGTGAAAACGAAACTTCAGTAAGAAGTTTTTGTGCCAGTAGATGTACAATTGAATCACTGTTATATGTTTATTCGGTTCGATTATAATAAATAGTCATAACGTTTACTTTTAAAATATATAAAATTTATATAAGTTCTCTGCTATTGTTGATTGGAGTGGTAGGCTACTCGACTCCCGTGGGAAAGCGAGACAGACGAGACCCTGCACGAAGCGAAGCGGAGGAAGCGGCTCGGCGCTCGCCCACAGGAAAGCGAGTAGCCTGGAACGGAAATCAACCCTCGCACTGCCGAAGTGCCGTATTTTGTATACCATGACTATTTCATTAACTTATTAGTTTTTCAAGAACATATAACTTTTCTAACAATTTAGTCGTTAGAAAAGTTTTTTTATGTTCATGATATTAATAATCCTCCCAATAAGAAATCTTACAATTTAGAAATATTCGGCTCTTCTATTTGAAAACGACGATACGAGCAAGTTATAATAAAGTATCACGTGATGGTTTGGAGGTGTTTATATTGGGACAGAGAAATTAAAAATTGGCGAGCTTGCAGAAAAAACTGGCATTACAAAAAGAACAATCGATTATTATACAAACATCGGCTTATTAAAGGCTGAACGTTCTGCATCCAATTATCGCTACTATGCCCCTACAATGATTGAACGACTTCACTATATTGAACAACGCAAACAGCAAGGTCTTTCACTCATAGAAATACAACATGAACTAAACATCACTCCGCACGAAGAAATCGATGTACAGATGCTACGTGTAAAAATGCAGGACTTAGAGCAGGATGTAACTACTCTACTTGAACAAATAAACAAACAAGACAATAAAGATATCGAAAAGATTAAAAAAAATGTTTCCCCCGAAAGTATTGCACTCATGCAATCTTTACTTTTACTTATTCATAATTAGGAGGTGACGTTCTGTTCATACAGAACGACTATTTGGAGACCATACTCAACTTATCGATTTTCACCATTTTATTAGCTTTAACTGGGTTTTTCGTGGCAACAGAGTTTGCCATTGTAAAAGTACGTGCCTCAAGGCTTGATCAATTGATTGCAGAGGGCAATAAAAAAGCCATTTCTGCAAAGTATGTTGTCAATCATTTAGACGAGTACTTATCTGCCTGTCAGCTTGGTATAACTGTAACAGCACTTGGTATCGGGATGGTCGGTGAAAAAACCTTTGAATTTATATTACATCCTCTTTTTGATTTGGTTGGTATTTCAGATAAATATATGACGATTTTTACAATCGGTAGTGCCTTTGCCATTGCAACATTTTTACATGTTGTTGTCGGGGAGTTGGCACCAAAAACTGCTGCCATTCAAAAGGCTGAAGCGATTACACTTCTTTTTGCCAAACCTATTATGATATTTTATAAAATGATGTATCCCTTTATTTGGTTCTTGAACGGCTCAGCACGAGTATTAGTTGGTATATTTGGTATGAAGCCTGCCTCTGAGCACGAGCTATCACATACAGAGGAAGAAATACGATTACTGCTATCTGAAAGCTTTAAAAATGGTGAAATCAATAAAACAGAGCTAAAATTTGTGAATAATGTCTTTGAATTTGATGAGCGTATTGCTCGTGAAATTATGGTTCCTCGAACAGAAATTGCTGGAATTGAAAAAAATGAATCTTTTACAAATATGATTCATTTCATCGCAGCTGAAAAATATACTCGTTACCCTATTTATGATGGTGATCGTGATAATATTTTAGGATTCATCAATGCCAAGGAGTTATTTACACACGGTTTGCTTGAGCAACTTACAGACGATTCATTAATCCTTGAGGATTTCATTAACCCTGTTATACGAGTAATTGAAACGATCCCTATTCAGGAGTTACTTGTGCGTATGCAAAAAGAGCGCATTCATATGGCCATTTTAATGGATGAATATGGCGGGACATCTGGGCTTGTAACAGTCGAGGATATTTTAGAAGAAATTGTAGGTGAGATTCGCGATGAGTTCGACGATGATGAAATTGCAGAAATCCGAAAAGTAAATGACAATCACTATATATTAAACGCAAAAATGCTTATTGAAGATGTTGAAAAACTATTAAAAGTAACGCTTGAAGCAGAAGAAGTTGAAACATTGGGCGGTTGGTTTTTAACAGTGAACAACGGCATTAAAGCAACTAAAAACATTGAATTAACCCCATATATATTTAGCGTATATGAGCAGCAAGGTCATCGTATTCATTACATCGAGGTTCGTCCCCTTAGCAATATTTTACCTACCGTATTAGAAGCGTAATACGGATAATACGATTTTATTAATAGTTTATATTAAATTTAGCTATAGAATTAACATTCAACAGGGCTTTTCTAGTTTTTCCAAATACTTTCGTCTCATACCATTATTAGGCATATCCATATATAATAAATATATGGATATGATTCTATTTTCAGGGGGCATTACATATGAAATTGTTTAAACTATATCATTCGGACGGTATTCATATTATTACCGACGTCAAAAAACACAAAACGAATATTGAATTAAAAACAATTACAGGTGAAGTATTATATATTATCGTAGTAACGGATGAAAACTACACGGTTTACGATGATCGTTTTGCTGGTGCTTCAAAGCAATTAAATTCTGTGGAGGCATTTGATATTGACGGAAACTTCCGTAGCCTAGATTTTGATAATATGCGTACACTCTTTAAAGAGGCATTTACGAAGCTATTACAAGAGATTGCAGAATGTGTCAATGATAATGATGAGTTAGTAGATATTGATACACTTCGTCATAAAGTAAGTGCTCAAATTAAAGGTATCCATTTCCGTGTTATTTCTGACACGAAAAAATACGAGATTTAAACACCTAACAGGCTGTCCAATGAATCGATGATGGGACAGTCTGTTTTTTTATGTTTCAATTGTTAATTAGGTAACGCTAATTTTTATCACAGTCACCAGCTAAACAAAACATCTCATACTACTTTCATGTATAATAGTATTAACTATCTGAAAGAAAGGGTGTTTTGGATTTGAATCGTGAACAATTAATCACACTTATTTCAGAAAAACTGAAATTAATCCGGACCGAAAGAGATTTAACACAGGATCAGATGAGCGATTTACTTGGACTTTCTAAAAAAACACTTGTTCAAATTGAAAAGGGCCGAATTCAAACTGGCTGGACTACAACGATTGCGGTTTGTGCATTATGCCGAGATAGCACGATTTTACAGCATGAGCTTGGCGGAGATCCACTTGAAGTTGTCGATTTAATCGCTAATAACGGAACCTTACAACCTAAGGAAAAAACAATGGGAGGATACATATGGTGGAAAAATCTTAGCGAGTATAATGGCTATTGCCTACAACAAAATGTCATTAGTCAGCATTTTCGAATTTTAAATACAGACAACTATCGACTACTTTCAACGTTCGACGAGTCAATAGCTAAGCAAGTATGGGAAAATCTTCAAGAATAATTAAATACTGTACTCGCGCATACATACCAAATACTCCTACGTTATGCGCGAGGAGTATAAAAAGTTTGCAAGAACAAGTGTAGTTGCTGCTATACTTGCGCTACTAACCTTCTCCATTCGCTCATTTTCTTCATTTGTATGTTCCTTTTGCATTTGTTGGATTATTTTCTTTACTAGCTTTCCCCTCACCTCTCACGCTTTTCATACAAAATAAAAGCACTAGAAAATGAACCGACTATAGCCAATACTCTCCCCTAGCTATTTTCCATCAAGATAGACGAATGAATAAGATAATGAATTCACTTCGTCATATGATAAAAGGTAACTAGAAAACAATCGTTTAAAGTGATATCTTTACAATCAATCTTTTGGTTGAAAGTTACATTAGTAGAATTTTACAACACCACTCTCTATACTTTATAGTAGCTTCTCTAATACTGGAAAGGATGCTTTTTTATGGATCGAATACTAGCAATTAGTGATATACATGGGGAATTAGAACTTTTTGAGGAATTATTATTGAAAGCTAATTACGATACTTTGCAAGATCGATTATTTTTACTTGGCGACTATATTGACCGAGGACCAGCATCTTGTGGCGTTTTAAACTTAGTGGCAGAATTACAGACAAAAGGTGCACGTGTTCTATTAGGAAATCATGAAGCCATCATGCTTAAAGCTTGTCGTTCTGGTCACCCTAAGCCGTGGAATCATTGGGTTGGACTTTGCGGTGGCGATGCAACACTTGCAAGCTATGGCTATCAATTAGAAGATTTTAAGGAAGCCATTGAAAACGATACATTACCTAGCTTTATTCAAACCTTACCAAAGCTCGAAGAACATTTACAACTTATCGAAACCTTTGATATTTACATCGAATTAGAGGATGCCATTTTTGTACATGGCGGTGTTGTACCTGGTGTAGCTATGGCAGATACAGATCCTATGGAGTTTTTATGGATACGTGAAGAATTTCATGCAGGTTATCAAGGGAGGAAAACGGTAATCTTTGGCCATACACCTACCTATAAACTTCACCAAAATCCAACAGATTACAATGTCTACTTTGGAGAAAATAATATAATTGGCATTGATGGTGGGGCTGTTTTTGGGGGGCAGTTACATGCATTAGAATGGCCAAGTCGTCAAATAATCTCGGTGGAAAAAGAAAAGCCAACAAGTTAGATTAACCTGTTGGCTTTTCTGCTAATTGAAAGCTTTAATATAATTTAAAAATAACACCTACTAAAGAGTAGACAATAACTGTTGTAAATAAAATTGTCATATGAATAAGTGAGAAAACAAACATTTTTGTTGCCCACTTTGTTTGATCTTTATTACTGCGATAACCGTAAATACTCATAACAAGCCATGCAATGCTTAACAATAGTGCAACAAGCATAATGCCAACACTTAAAGTGCCAAATAAGAAGCTTGATAAGATCAATAAAATTAAATAAAAGTTCGTTTGATAATAAGTACGGCGCATCCCTTTTGCAACTGGAAGCATTGGAACGTTGGCTGCTTCGTAATCAGCATGCTTACGAATAGCAATGGCATAGAAGTGTGGCATCTGCCAAATGACCATAACTAAAAATAGGCCAAGTATCGCAGGATGTGTAATATCATAAGAAACAGCCGTCCAGCCAATGTACGGTGGAATCGCCCCTCCTATACTCCCAACTTCCGTGTTATAAATCGTATGTCGTTTGGTCCACATTGTATAAGGTACTACATATAAAAACACCCCTAAGAGACCAAATGCTGCAGCTAGTGGTGAAGCAAGTGCCAACACAGATGCCCCGATAATGAGCATCGCAAAAGCTAAAATTAACGCTGATTTAGCTGACATTTCACCTGTTACAGTTGGTCGACTTTGCGTACGAGGCATTACAGCATCGATGTCGCGATCATACACATTATTAAATGCTCCAGCGGCACCAATAACAAGTGCAGAGCCAATTGTCGCGAAAATAATTTCAGGTATATTTTCTACAAAAGTCATTTTGTTTTTGTACATACCTAGCGTTAATCCAGCCCACATAGGAATTAAATTGGATTTAATGATTCCTGTTTTCACTGTCTGCGCTAAAATAGTAGAGCGTGTGGACTTCTCCATTGACTTCTTGGAAGACTGTAGTTTAGGCTCCGTTTTTAGATTTTGTTCCATTCATCTTAATTCCTTTTCTCTCTTAATTTCTCACGCTTTACCATTAGAAAGCGACAAATTATTAAAACAATTATACCTCGGCCTATTTGCTCCAGAGGCTTTAAGCCAATTGATGTTAGGTCAATTAGGCGTTTTCAAAGGATCTGAAGTTCTTAGCCTAAGTTCCTCTATTCCAGCGGATGCCTAGACACCCTTCACAAAGTAACTTAAAACCACATTCATCTCACCCACCTATAGCGGTAGTAGATTTTTAGCAGGTGCTTTGCTTATGTTACCCAAAACATTTGTAACTGCCGTTTCACTTTCGTTACCTAAAACACATGTAACTGCCGTTTCACTTTCGTTACCTAAAACACATGTAACTGCCGCTTCACTTTCGTTACCTAAAACACATGTAACTGCCGTTTCACTTTCGTTACCTAAAACACATGTAACTGCCGCTTCACTTTCGTTACGAAAGATATGTGCTGAAAAAAGTAAACATATCAAAATATTATTCTACCTCTTCTAGATAAAGTCTGTCTCAATGTTCACATAAAGTACATGATTTTCTTTACTCTTTTTATTTTCATATAGAGATATACGTTCATTCACAGCATCTTCTATGATACCACCGACTGACATGAATTTGAACCTAATTGACTTGATTCTTAGCATATTACTATTCAAGTAAAACAATCTACTCTATACTAAGGTGTATGTTTTAACAATATGAAGGAGTGTCTAACACGTGAAATACGGATTTATCGGCCTTGGAAATATGACTACAGCTATTATTAAAGGAATGTGTAAAAGCGGTGATTTTGATCCTACTTTTATTTATGGCTATAATCGTACAAAAGCAAAAACAACAAAATTAACAACCTCTTACGGTATTCAAGCCGCAAGCTCTATTGAAGATATTATGTCAAAATGTGACGTTATTATCCTCGGTGTCAAACCCCAAATGTTACCAGATGTTTTACCAGAGGTGAAAAAGCATTTACAAGATAACCACGTAATTGTTTCCATCGCTGCTGGTAAAAATATAACATATTTACAAGGTTACCTATCTGAAGTTACCCCTATTGTTCGTGTAATGCCAAATATTAATGCGCTTATCGGTGCCTCTACAAGCTGTTTTACAGCGAGTGAACAAGTGTCAAATGTGCAACTTCAGCTTGTCAATTCCCTATTTGAAACAGTTGGTACAATTATCGAGGTGCCTGAAAACTTATTTTCAATATTTACAACGATTGGTGGTGCTTCACCCGCATTCACCTATATGTATATTGACGCTTTAGCACGTGCTGCTGTACGTGAAGGGATGCCAAAAGACATGGCGCTTGATATTGCGGCAAATGCAGTCCTCGGCAGTGCGAAAATGATTTTACAATCACAAGAACACCCTTGGGCACTTGTAGATCAAGTATGCTCTCCAGGTGGGACTACTATCCAAGGTGTATCTTCATTACAAAGCAATCATTTTGAAACAACGATTCACGATGCAGTAACGGCCGTGACTAACAAAGATCGAAGCTTATCAAAATAATATTGATTGATACACTAAAAAATAAAACGAAACCGAGACATCCTTAAATGTCTCGGTTTTCATTTTGTTGAAAAACTAATTCTATCAATGGAATTAAGGGTAATTTTAATTAAAGTATAGCTCTTCGGCAAAGCAAGGGGTTGATTTCCGTTCCTCTATTGCTGATCCCCAAGGAGTCGCTCAGTCTCCACTCCAATCAACCACTTCACGTAACATGAACTTACTGTCATGTAACTATAATTTATATAAATCGAAACTTTAACATCATCGTTTTGTCTGCATAAAAGCGAAGCGTCAGCAACAAATTGTTTTCTGTGCGAAAGCGAAGCGTCAGCAACAAATTGTTTTCTGTGCGAAAGCGAAGCGTCAGCAACAAATTGTTTTCTGTGCGAAAGCGAAGCGTCAGCAACAACAACATAAGCTTTGGAACGGCTCAACATAACCCCATAAGAGAATGGCCTTGAACGGAAATCAACTCATTTAAAGGATTTCCTTGACTATTTTGTTTGTCATTGAATATTATCTTGTAATTCCTGTGCTAAAAATGCAGTTAGATCACGTAAATTTTCTGGTGTAACACCGTGACCATCTGGATATTGTTTAAATGTCACAGTAGCACCAAATTGCTCAAACTTTTCTTTACTTTCTACGCCCCATTGTGACGGGATGACATAATCATAATCACCGTGAGAAATAAATGCATGTAAATGATTGACTGGGCGAATTGCATATTCCTCTGTAACGAATTTTGGCGTGTAGCCACTTAATGCTACTATTCCTGTAATTAAATTCCCCATTGCAAAAGCAAGTGACTGTGCCAAAACTGCCCCTTGACTGAATCCAAGTACGTACACTTTGTGTGGATCAATTTGATATTCAGCAATAGCCTCTAGAACAAATTGTTGTAGAGCCACTAAAACTTTATCGAAAACTTCGCGGTCTGGTTTACCAACCTCCTGGATTGTGAAAAAAGCATAGCCAGGTTTTTGCGTAATAGGGCCACGTAAGCTAAATACATGGCATTGCTCTTTAAAGTCCTGTACTAATTGTGGTAAATCGTCTTCATTACTACCCATTCCATGTAATAAAAAAATCGCTGGATATTTTTTATTTGGGTCCATATTCGTTGGTTGTGTATGTTTAAATGTAAACGGTGTATTCATTTTAAAATTCCTTTCAGGTGAACTTAGTGTCACCTTATTATACTGCATAATATATCTAGACAAAAACAGGATTGCTCCGTTATCATAAATAGCTTTTTCTATAGACTCATCACCATAACGATAGAATGATGTCTGTCCGATCAGGCGCTTTCCTAAGGAATACGGTAAGCTGCTTGAGATACGAAGCTATTATGTACAAAAACTCAATAAAAGCACATGATGGTCACGAATGCGTTTTAAAGTTTTACTTTATTAATAATCCCATCAGTGTGATAAGCAATATAGCCGTTAATTATGCGAATTGTTTCTTGTGGATCTGCGTTATATAGCACTTTTGATTGCTCTGGTGTTGAGACAAGTACTGTTAGTAAATCTACACGCATGGAATGTCCTGCAGAGCTATACGCATAATCGTAAACAATATCTTCCTCTGTCATATTTTCTGTCACATACTGCTTATGAAACAATTCCTTTGCGGCATCCATTTGTTCCGCGACCTGCTGACGAATACGCATTTGATGCATCAATAGCTCTTCCTCAAGTACCGTGGTCTTTAACCACTCTTTCTTTTCGAGCATCTTCAAAAATTCTTTTTCCCAAACTTGCTCAATTTCTGTAAAATACAGCATATTCATCATTAACATATCCCAAAAATCAACTTGAGATTGTGCTGATTTACGCTGCATTTCTATTGCCGCTTTAAAGTGCTCTTCAACCTTCGTAATATTCATGTTGCGCACTAAATGATTACATACATTTTCAATAAATTTATTTGCTGTTTCTTGTGCCATCAAAAAACCCGTCCTTTATATCTACAAATCAATTCCTCCCTATCATACCATGATTGTAGAATATAAAGAAACGGTTAACGTTTAAGTCTGCAATGTATGCTCACCTTGTACTTTAGACGCAGAAATTGAATCTAAAATATACTTTGCATCATCGTGAAGCGTTTGGTAGTTCTCCTGTAATGTTCTTGGAGATACAGGTTTACTAAATAAGAAGCCCTGTATAGTATCACACTGGCTTGCTACTAGATATGATAGCTGTTCTATCTCTTCTATTCCTTCTGCGACTACCTTTAACTGTAGATGCTTGGCCATAGAGAGAATCATGTCAACTAATGCTTTATCGGTAGAGTTCGATTGTATTTTCTGAACGAAAGACCTGTCAATTTTTAAGCAATCTATAGGGAAATCCTTTAAATAAGATAATGATGAATAGCCTGTCCCAAAATCATCTACCGCGATCGTAACCCCAAGTGCCTTCAATTTGTGTAAGATCGTCGTCATATGATCGATATTGATCGTCATACTTTCTGTTATTTCGAGTTGCAAATATTTGGGCTCTAATTGTGTTTTCTCAAGAACATTATGAATTATTTCAACTAAATTTTGCTGAAAAAGTTGACCTAACGACAGATTGACCGCTACTTTAATCGGTGGCAATCCAGCTGCTTCCCACCTCTTTACTTGTTGACAGGCTGTTTCTAGTACCCACTGTCCAATAGGAATAATTAATCCCGATTCCTCTGCAATTGGAATAAATACTCCTGGCGAAATCCACCCCTTCTTTGGATGCTGCCATCTAACTAAAGCCTCTACCGACTTAATTTGACCCGTACGTAAATCAAGTTGCGGTTGATATTCTAAAAAAAGCTCTTGATTTGCTAAAGCATCATGTAAATCATTTTCTAATATAAGACGTTCAGTCGTTTCTTTAGAAATCGAAGACTCATAAAATCGTATACGAGTTGGCATCTTCTGCGCTTCATGCATAGCATAAAGTGCAAATCTAATAAGCTCCTCTTCTTTATAAGAATCTGTTGGAAATAAAGCGATACCAATATTTAATTGACTATTTAAAGAAAAATGTTGAATTTGGAATGATTCTTCCATGACAACTTGAAGTTGTTGACTAAGCTGCGTCAATTGATGGGTATTGCTCACCTCATCAATATACACGACGAAATAGTCTTCTCTCAGCATGCATAGTAAATACTTCTCCGGTAAAACATTTTTCAATCTTTGCGCGATTAAGCCTATCATTTGGTCTGCATATGTACTACCTAAAGACGCTTTAATCGCAGATATTCTTTCTATACCGATCGCAAGTATTGCCTTTTGTGATTTAGATATGTATAAATCTTTTTTTAAAGTTTCCATTAAAAAACGTTCATTTGGCAAATTTGTAATCTCATTATGGTAAGCCATGAAATGCATTTTTTCACGAGATTTTTCTAAATGCTCTTGTGTATCAACTAACTGCTGAAAAGGTTTTTCGATCGATGAAAAATAAATTGCTCTAAATAAAAGATAAGATGCACCTAACTCAAAAATATGTCCAATGAAGTTTTTAATATCATAAACATCTTGATAAATTGTATAAAGAAAATCGCTCATTATTAAATAAATCGAACTACCAAATAATAAAAATACGATTTTAGGTGCTTTTTTAAAACTTTTAAGCAACAGGACCATAACCACTAAATGTATCGCTACAGCTATATATTGCAAAGTATTTTTTAAAACAGTAGGACCTTCACTTTCTATTAAAAGTGGTGGCAATATAGGCGTTGGGGCATAGATGACGACAAAACAACCAGTGATTATTAGAAACGGCAAGCTATAAATAAACCAACGATAAATTGTTTTTATTTCTCTCTCCTTTATAAAAATAATGATGAGAAAACCAATCGATAATAGTAATCGACAAAACATGTAAAACCATGTTGATGCATACGGCGTACTTTCAGTAATGAAAAATGGCATTCCTTTATAGGAAAGTGCGTGAGCCATTTCTAATAAGCTAATTGTTAAAAATAATGCCCCAACATAGAGGACTCTATTTGATAAAATATAAGGTGTAATTAACCATGTCTGAATTGAAATAGACATTGTCACTACAGTAATAAGCATTTCCATCATTAAATGAATCGTTACATAATTGTTCTCTGCAAATATCCAATAAAATTTATCACTGCCCAAAACAATTACAATTAATAAAATCAGTGATAATAGGATGAATTGAATGCCCTGCTTCACAAATGAAAAATCCTCATTATATTTCCACATCATAACTCCCTTCTTAAGCTCTAAATAATTTCCTCCATCTACTGTTTCATTTGATGGTTTTAGGATAATTATACTATAAAATTATTATGAATCATCTACTTTTTAACCAAAATAAGAATAAAAATTCAGGACTAAATCATAAAATAAAGTGAAATTTTAATCAGCAAAAAGGGTTCTTCATCCTACACTGATTATTAATCTTTACTAATTGGGCTTTTTTCGAAAAGTATCGCTACAAAAAACATGTGCTGAATAAAGATAAAAAAGATGCCTCATCTTTTGAGACATCTTCTATTTGCTATGAAAATACATAACTATCCATATTATCTATTGTATTTTGGATAGCATCTTTCAACGATCGCTGATGCTCAGCACAAGCCGCTAGTGACTCCTCCAATGTAATCGCAGCATTTGCCATTAACGGTGCCATCTGCAAATCCTTCGCTAATTGAATAAGAACAAGTGCTTTATTCCATTTCCAACGCGCATTATTTGGATCTAAGTTAATAGCTTGCTCTAAGTAGCCAAGTGCATCGAATGGCATCCATCCAAAGCGGTGCATCGTTTGACCTGTGATTCCCCAATATACCGCCTTGTTAGGGTTTTCTTTTACTGCTTGTTTAAAACAATGAACACTCTCGTTGTAATGATGTGCAAACAAAAACAGTTCACCCTGTGTAAAAAATGAATTGGCTCTTTCATTCGGAGTGCCTGTTGTCGCTATAGCCTCTAGTTCTTTAATACGATTTGAAAACTCTCCTTCATCTTTTATCGCACGAATTTCGACGACGGTATCCGATTCAGGATAGCTTTCATCTGCTCGTTCTGCATGTTGGGTTTCCACAGACAGCGTAGGTTTTGGATAACTCGCAAAATCATACTCTTCTAATAATTTAATATATTTTTTAGCCAACTTTTTCTCATTTTCATTAGTAACTTGCTTAGCTACCTCATAGCACTTCATCAGCTCACCATTATAAAAATAATCATCCATTGTCATTCATTATTCCTCCAATGTACAACTCTTCAGTATATTTAGTATACACTACAAAATCAATTATGCCTCGACATAATTGATTCCATAATCGGTTGGAGGCTTTAACTTCTTTCAACAATAGAGGTAGAAGACTTCAGTAACTCCCGCTTCACTTTCACTATAAAAAAGACTGATCAAAAATAACTTTTGATACAGTCTCAGCTTTGCTTATTTTTTTAATACTTCTTTATTTAGAAATGTACGTAAATCTTCTTCTGGTAATGCACCTACAAAACGTTTAACCTCTTTACCACCTTCAAAGCGAATGAACGTTGGAGTGTATTCAATGTTATATTTATTCCATAAATCTTCGTATTCCCAAACATTTAATTGAGCAATATCAACACCAAGCTCCTTAGCAATCGGCATTAGCACTGGTGTAAAAGCTTTACAGTGTACACATGTCGGACTGAAGAAATAAGCATTTACATCTTCACCAGCTTTTAATTTTTTTTCAAGTTCGTCTGGTAACATAATATTTTGGTAATTTTTATCATCCAATTGATCAATTGTTTCTTGTTTTAGATCTTTGTCGCCATAAAGTTTCTCTGCGCCTGCTAATTTGCTATTGTTCGAGACTTTAGTTAACACAATAATTGCTGCAAATAACAAAACAATTACCGATCCAATAATTAGTAGTTTTTTCACGAGAATGTATTCCTCCCTTTCCACACTAAAAAACCCTATTTTTAGTGTATTCGCGATTGATTATAAATGGTTTTTAAATCCTAGTAAACTAATTAGTCTTTCAAAATGACTTTTTTCATAATTCAAACATATTTCGCTCCAAATTTGGAAACATACATATAACATCTATAATGCTCAATATGAATGTGGAGTGGATAAATAAAATGAAACACACTATCCGAAATATTTTTCAAATTTATAAAAGTGATATCCATAATATATTAACAAACTGGGTAGTTGCTGTCATTATTGGTGGGCTCATTTTTTTACCTTCTCTTTATGCGTGGCTTAATATTTACGCCTCTATGGATCCCTATGCCCATACTGCCAACATGAAAATTGCAGTTGTCAACGAAGACACAGGCGCGAATGTTAGAGGAGAAGATATTAATGTTGGTAACGAGGTAGTAGACAATTTAAGTACTAATCAAAACTTTACTTGGGAGTTTACTTCTCATGAACAAGCTATAAATTACTTAAAAAATGGGGACTATTTTGCGGTTATAGTTGTCCCTAATGATTTTTCACAAAAGCTGACCTCCATACTGTCAAATGTGCCTACAAAAGCGCATATCGATTATTATGTAAATGAAAAAATCAATCCAATCGCTCCTAAAATCACAAGTAAAGGTGCAAGTGGCCTAACGCAACAAGTAACTAATGAGTTTATTTCAACTGTCAGCGGAACACTTTTCTCTATTTTTAATACGGTCGGTGTTGAGATGGAACGGGAAATTCCCGACTTTAGAAAATTTGAAAATTATATTTTTACAATCGAACAACATCTCCCAGGTATCGAAACATATTTAGCGCAAGCTGCTAAAGGTGGAAAAGAAGCTGAGACATTACTAAACCACACAATTACCCAAGTTCCCGAAGTAGAAAAATTAACGAATGATGGTCTAACCACGATCCATCAAGGTTTAAATTTGATCAATGAAGCTGATACATTGTTCAATGAGCTATCCCCTATCATCAAAAAAGATCTAGAAGCAGTACAAAATATTGCTCAACGATTTACAGATATAATAGGGAAGCTTCAAAATGCGAATGTAGATTCAGCTACCATTGCACAAATAAAAGATACAATTAAAAATCAGCTAGATGCATCACGTGAGAAAGTAACTACTAGCATCCAAACAATTGAAGCGCTTCAAAAATTAACACAAGCTGATGCTTCGACTCGTAAACAGCTTGAAAACAAGGTTCAAAACATCCAGACGACACTACAGCAAAGTAATTCTGAAGATGTGAAGACTTTACTAACTAACAATAAAATAATTGAACAACTTGAAACTATACGTGGAGATTTACAGGCAAATCCTAGTTTTACTGATTATTCTTTTAGCACTCTAACCGCTTTAAATCAGCTGAATACATTACTAACGGACATCTCAAGTAAAGTACAGCAGTTAAATACGATAGATGTCGAAACGATAAAAAAAGACCTTGCTGATGTGCAAAACGTTGCCCAAAATGTTTCTAACAATCTGCAGCAATTCCTTACTCATTATAACGATCAGTTAGAGCCACAAATTCATACGACGTTAGCTTCTGCCAAAAATACATTAACAAATGCATCTACAATGCTGACGAATGTAAAAAGTTTTCTGCCTCAAGCAACAGATCGTTTAACAAATGCTAAAAATATGTTAGCCACGGCTAATAAGACGCTTGGTACAGTACAAACGAATTTCCCTGCTTTAAGTACAAAAATTAAGGACCTTGCAGACAAGCTGAGAACATTAGAAAGTGAAGCCGATATTTCAGAAATCGTTCAATTATTGAAAAACGACGTTAATGCAGAACGAGATTTCTTTGAGGAGCCTATTAAGCTTCAGGAACATAGAATGTTTCCAATTGCTAATTATGGAACAGCTATGACACCGTTTTACACTGTACTTTCCATCTGGGTTGGTTGTTTATTATTAATTTCTCTTCTATCTGTCAATATTCACAATAATGATCATTACAGTATTCGCCAAGTTTACTTTGGACGTTTATTAACATTTGCAACTTTTTCATTTATACAAACGCTCATTATTACAATTGGAGATATTGTTATTTTAAACGGGTCCATTAATGCCCCTTACTTCTTTATTCCATTTGGGCTATTTATTAGCTTAGTGTTCGTTACGATTGTCTATACACTAGTATCCGTATTCGGAAATGTCGGAAAGGCTTTAGCCATTGTCATGTTAGTACTGCAAATTGCAGGTTCTGGTGGCACATATCCAGTAGAATTACTACCCGGATTTTTCCAAATTATAAATCCATTTCTTCCTTTCACTTATGCAATTGAAATGATGCGCGAGGCAGTTGGTGGTATTATTTGGTCAAAGGTATGGGTTGATCTAGCCTTTTTATCATTCTTCTGGCTCATTTTCATTCTATTTGGTTTCTTCTTGAAAAAATTACTGAGTGAAAAAATGGAACATTTCATGAACAAAACACGCGGATCAGATATATTTCATTGATTTTCACTTGCCTCCTTGTAAATATTTCAACGAACAATGTTATAATGGGCGTATTGTAAACATATAGGAGGCGCTTTTGTTGAAAAAACTTCTATCTTTTTTTGCTTTGTCGTTATTAGTGTTAAGTGCTTGTGGTGAAGATCAACAAGCTGTTGAAAAAAATCAGAATGAAGCACAAAAAGAAGCTTCACACGAAGAACATGCACATGCTTCTGGAGATATTCAGGAGGAAACTGCATCAGCGGATGTTTTACCATCATTTTTAAACAATAAATCAGAAGATATTCGCTTAGTGTATCAAATCGCTGGACAATCTACAGAAATTTTAGAGTGGATGCCCTGCTATTGTGGCTGTGGCGAATCAGCTGGTCATAAAAGCAATTTAAACTGCTTTATTGAAGAAAAACGAGAGGATGGAACAATTGTCTGGGATGATCACGGTACCCGTTGTCTCGTTTGCCTAGAAATTGCTGTACAAGCTGCAAAGATGCATAAAGATGGTATGGACCTCAAAGAAATTCGTCAAACAATTGATAATAACTATAAAGAAGGCTACGCAAAACCAACTCCGACTGATATGCCTGCTTAATAACAAAAAACTCATCGTTATGATGAGTTTTTTTGTTATTTAACGAGTTGTAACACTGTTTTAAAATGTGGATGATCTGCACGCTGTAATAACTCGTATAAAATCATTTCCACGCTTGTTGGTAAAATTCCAAGAGCCTTCATCTTCTCAAGTCCTACCTCTTTATTGGCCTTTGTACGAGACGACACTGCATCTGCAACCACTTCAACCTCAAACCCTTGCTCTTTTAGCTGTCGAGCTGTTTGGTAGACGCAAATATGTGTTTCGATACCTGTCACGATAAATTGAGAACGACCACTTGCCTTCAATGCATCTATAAACTCTTGTTCCTGGCATGCACTAAAAGCCAATTTAGCGATAGGTTGTTGCTCTTTAATATGCTGAGCAATCTCTAACGCTGTCCCACCTAAACGACTAGGATTTTGTTCAAGCCATAAAATCGGTATCTCCAATGCTTCCATAGCCTGTACCAGCTTGGCCACATTTTCAATCACCGCTTCACTTTCATCAACAATTGTCGCTAACTTCCCTTGTACATCAACGACAACTAAACACGCCTCTTCTATTGTAAACATCAAAACACCCCTTAAATCCATATTCACAGTTCATTATACCGAAAGTTACTGGGTTTTGTGAAAGGTTAGAAAAATATCGTCCTTTCAGTAGGCCACCCTTCACGATATTTGATCTACACCATCTCCGGGCTCAGACCTTACCCACGAAATGTGTCCTTCCGAGGAGGAATATGCACGTGAGTACATATTTGGGGAGGAATTATTCCTCACATAAACAAACACGAACATTTTTTAATTCCACCGAGGAAGCAATGTATTAAATCACGAAGTATTAACTCATATTGACATATCTATATGTCTATTTGTTCGTGTTTAATCTTCAATATCGATTATAAATTTAACTCAATTTTGTACATTTTGTTGCGAGCCTGTCATTATTCTGCTCGAATAGTGAGAATTTTATTTTTTCTCTTGAAAATTGAGTTATAATCCAGTAAAGTGCTTTTATCCGCTTTAACGGTCGGTATCTATTTCTAAGTTCTTAAATGCAAAATTTTGCTAGATGATATTGAACTGACTGTAAAAGCATGATAGATTCATCAACCAATTAGTAGGAACTAAATAACCTATGAATAAGGTTTAACCTTATAAAACCAAACAAGGAGTGTACCACTTTGACACAACGTGCAAACAATTTTAACGCAGGACCATCTGCCCTACCACTAGAAGTATTAGAAAAAGCCCAACAACAATTAGTAAACTTCCGTGACTCAGGCATGTCTATTATGGAAATGAGCCACCGTAGTGCCATTTTCGATGAAGTACATAATGAAGCAATTGCTTTATTGAAAAAGCTTTATGCTATCCCAGAAAACTATGAAGTCCTTTTCCTACAAGGTGGAGCTAGTCTTCAATTTACGATGATTCCAATGAACTTCCTTCAAGCAGATCAAAAAGCAAGCTACGTATTATCAGGGTCATGGTCTGAAAAAGCAATCAAAGAGGCTAAATTATTTGGTACGCCTGTAGAAGCTGCAAGTACAAAAGAAAATAAATACCGTAATATCCCTGCTTTAGCGGATATTCAATTCAATGAAGAGGATGCATATTTGCATATTACTTCAAACAATACGATTTACGGTACACAATGGAAGGAATTCCCTGAAACAGGAAATGTACCTTTAATCGCGGATATGTCTAGTGATATTCTTTCTAAACCAGTTGATGTAAGTAAATTTGGTCTTATTTATGCAGGGGCACAAAAAAATCTTGGTCCATCTGGGGTAACAGTAGTTATTATTCGCAAAGATTTGTTAGAGAAAGCGAATAAAAACATTCCTACAATGTTAAAATATTCAACGCATGCTGACAGCAACTCTTTATACAATACGCCACCAACTTTCGGTATCTATATGTTAGGTGAAGTATTAAAATGGGTAGAATCAAAAGGTGGCGTTGCAGAAATTGAGAAGCACAATGAGTTAAAGGCAAAAGTCATTTATGATGCCATTGACAATAGCAACGGATTCTATAAAGGCCATGCAACACCAGAAAGCCGTTCTTTAATGAATATCACTTTCCGTGTTACTGACGAGGAGCTAGAAAAGCAATTCCTTGCTGAAGCAAAAGCAGCAGGCTTTGTTGGACTTAATGGACACCGTTCTGTAGGAGGCTGCCGTGCTTCTACTTATAATGCTGTACCGTTAGAGGCTTGCGAAGCATTACGTGACTTTATGGTAGAATTCCAACAAAAACATCAATAATAAAAAAATCGACGAATGATTTATTTAAAATCATTCGTCTTTTTTATTATTTGCGATCGAAGTCAAATTTCCATGATATATCTTTTCATAGGATAAGAGCAATAATAGTCAAGAGGCATTAAAGCTCCTAGTAGAACAACATAGTTATGATAAAAGGGGTAATTCCTAGTGAAACCTCACTTGGAATTACCCCTTTCTTTAAGTATTATCATCTCAAATTTTACAAAGCTTCAGGTTTACACTCGGGACATTTACCGTAAATCTCAAATTTATGGTTTTCAATTTCATAGTCTGGCAGCTTTTCTCCAAGCATTTCCATAGGGCAGAGATTTAATTCCTTCACATTGCCACAATCCATACAAATAAAATGATGGTGATGATGTTCAGATTCACAATGCATACGGAAATTCCGCTCCCCTGATAACTCAGTTTCATCCAGTATTCCTAGCTTCACAAACGTTGAAAGGTTGCGATAAATCGTATCGAAACTCATACCCGGAAAATCTTTTTTCAAAACACCTAATAAATCTCGAGCAGTTAAATATTTATCTGTTGCTGCAAACATATCTAATATTAACTCCCGCTTATCTGTTTTTTTATAGCCGTTTTCTTTTAAAATTTCCCACGCTTTAGAAACGTTCACTGCGCTACCTCCTCCCGTTTTGTAGCCATTTTAAATACTATTTTCTTCACTAGAATAACAAGTAACAAAATTAAGATAGAAGTAACGACAATTGTACCACCAGGTGCTAAATCTAAATAGAAAGCACTAACTAAACCGACTAACACAGCCGCTTCGCCAAAGACAATTGCATAGATGATTGTTTGCTTAAAGCCCTTTGCAAGTCGCATTGCAGCAGCCACTGGTAACGTCATAAGTGATGATACAAGTAAAATGCCGACGATGCGCATACTTGCAGCAATAACAAGCGCTGTAACAATCATAAATAAAAGATGAATCCAGCGTGCAGGTAGACCGCTAGCTTTTGCATATTCCTCGTCAAAAGATAAAACAAAGAGTTCCTTGAAAAAGATAAACAAAAAGATAATGACAACAACTGCAACCCCTACTACTACCCATAAATCCTGACGTGATACAGCTGACACCGAACCAAATAAATAGCTCATTAAATCGGTGCTAAAGCCGCTTGCAAGCGAGATAAAGATTGCACTAATACCAATCCCACCTGACATAATGATCGGAATAGCAAGCTCTTCATAGTGCTTATATACACGTCTTAGACGCTCAATTAAAATGGAACCGCTGACAGAGGCCAGTATACCTAAGTATATTGGATTTAGCATTGCCAAGGCTGTAACAGATTGACTGATATATAAGCTTCCCGCTATACCTGCCAGTGTCACATGTGATAAGGCATCAGCAATAAGTGAGAGCCTTCGAACGACAATAAAAACACCTAGCAGCGGTGCCAATATGCCAATAACTAGCCCAGAGAAAAAGGCATTTTGTAAAAATTCATAGTTAAATATTGCTTCAATCATTAGCCTTCTCCTTCTAGTGAATCTTTCTCACAGAATGACCGTACCAAGCATCAAGCGCATCGTGAGAAATTGTATCAAATTCATTTTTGTAACCGTGGAAGTGGATAGTTTGATTTAAACATGCTACATGACTGATACGGTTGGACACTGTATCCACATCGTGTGTAACAAGAATCATTGTAATTCCCTGTTCCCGATTCAATTTCGCCAGCATATCATAAAAGGACTGCACATTCTCGTGATCAATGCCGACAGTTGGTTCATCTAATATTAATAGCTTCGGTTCACTAACTAATGCCCTTGCAATAAAGACACGTTGCTGTTGCCCACCAGATAACTCTCCAATATTACGATTCATAAATGCTTCCATTCCAACAGCTTTTAATGCTTCTAAGACGTTTTCCTTTGCATCTCGTCCAGGTCTTTTAAATAAGCCTAATTTTTTGGATAATCCACTTTTCACAACTTCTTGTACGGTTGCTGGAAACCCTGAATTGAAGGCATTCGATTTTTGTGACACATACCCAATCCATTCACGATGATTAAAAGTCGTACTTGGTTCACCAAATAGTTTAATTTCTCCAGACATTGGTTTTAGTAACCCTAAAATAATTTTTAATAATGTAGATTTCCCAGAACCGTTCGGACCTAGAAGTGCTAAAAAATCTCCCTCTTCCACACGGAAAGAGATATTTTTTAATACTTGTGTATAGTCATATTGAAATGACACGTTTTCAATATCAATTAATGATGCTTTCATGTATGTTCTCTTCTTTCTAATTCAAAATCATTACGATTTAACAAGTTGTAAGTATAAATGAAAGTACAGTTTTTGTAAAGAAAATAAGATTTTCATAACGTGTGGTTGATTTCCGTTCCTATTGGGCGCGTCAGTCTCCACTCCAATCAACTTAAATACATGGCATACGTTTTAACAAATGGTATCCACAACTTTTGGTGATGGCCAGAAAATAAGATTTTATTGTGAAGGATTTCATAGCTGTCACGACGTTCACAAGAATGATTTTGTTTTAAAAAAGTAAACAACTTTAAAAGGAGGATTAGCTTTGAGTATTCAATTTTTACAGCAATTAACACAAAGTAGTGATAAGGAAATTGTTGCGATTGCACGTTCTGAAGGTTTTGAAATTACTACTTCTGAAGTAAAAAAACTCCGGCCTTATTTGGAGCAATTCTCATTTTCATGGCTCTTTTTAGGTATTCCAAAAGATATTCTTGTAGAGGTTGAAGATGTTTTAGGTAGAAAGCGTTCTAGACAACTAATTGCATTGTTTACGAAATAATCAATTTCACCTTCGCATACTTATAGCTGACGTTGTACTTTAGCTACAATTACTTTTACTAAATAAAAATAAAATAGCCCGAAATCAGTACTCATGCAGCTGATTTCGGGCTTATTTATTCTATCCTCTTAGAGCGTCGATTAACTCTGGTTTAAACTCTCCATTACGAAGCATTTCAATTTCATGTTTATAAGGAGCCGATTTTGATTTGGCATCACTATTTAATGCGACAAATGGTGTTTCTAGGATTTTAGGAATCTCCATTAATTGCGGATGATGGACAACATTCTTTAATGCATCAAAGCCAATATGACCGAAGCCAATATTTTCGTGACGGTCTTTTCCTGCACCACGAACATTTTTAGAATCATTGATATGCAAGACTTTGATACGGTCAACACCTATTAATTTATCAAACTCATTTAAGACGCCATCAAAATCTTCTACAATATTATAACCAGCGTCATGCGTATGGCACGTATCAAAGCATACTGAAAGACGTTCATTATGTGTTACACCATCTATAATTTTCGCAAGCTCTTCGAAAGAACGACCACATTCAGTTCCTTTTCCCGCCATTGTTTCTAATGCGATTTGTACCGGGTAATCCTGTGACAGTACTTCATTCAAACCTTCAATAATTTTGGCAATCCCTGCGTCTGCTCCCGCGCCAACATGGGCACCCGGATGCAACACAATTTGTGTTGCTTCCAAAGCCGCTGTTCGTTCGATTTCAGTTTGTAAAAAATCTACACCTAGGCGGAAAGTTTCAGGTTTTTCTGTGTTCGCAATATTAATAATGTATGGAGCATGTACAACAATATTTGTCATGCCATGCTCTTTCATGTGTAGTAAACCGTTCATAATATTAAGGTCAGCAATTGCCTTACGACGAGTATTTTGAGGTGCTCCTGTATAAATCATAAAGGTATTTGCCCCATATGAAAGAGCTTCTTTACTTGACCCGAGGAGCATTTCTTTTCCACTCATTGAAACATGTGATCCAAGTAGCATTTGAATACCTCCTTATTTTTTCCCGCGAGCTTTTATGCGACGTTCACGTTTTTTAATTTTTTCCATTTCCCATTTCATATTACGTTTGTAGCCTGGTTTTACTTTTTTCGGCTTACGTACTAATGCTTTAGCTTTCGCATCGATTTCATTTTCTTGCTTCACACGATTTTTACGTGCATGGCGCTCTTTTAGTTCAGACCATTCGCCATTTTTCACGTCTTTTTGAACAAATGGAATGCCCATTTTCTCAACACGTACTACTGCATCCTCATCTGATGGCTCAAACAATGTGATAGCCGTTCCTTTATTCCCTGCACGGGCTGTACGTCCCACACGGTGAACGAAGAATTCTAAGTCCTCTGGAATTTCGTAGTTAATGACATGTGAAATTCCTTGAATATCGATACCACGCGCTGCAAGATCTGTTGCAACGATATATTGATAATCTAAATCTCGAATTTGCTTCATCATCTTCTTACGATCACGCGGACTTAAATCACCATGTATTTGACCACAGCGAATCCCGTTTTCATTTAAGTAGCCTGCAACTTGCTCTGCAGTTTTACGTGTGTTAGTGAAAATGACAGCTAAAAATGGATTGATTCCTTCAATAACTTCCAACAAACGTTTGTTACGTGATTTAGAACGCACTGGTACAAGCACAAAGTCAATTCCTTCTGCGACCGGGCGTTTATCGTTCATATGGATATGAACAGGTGCTTCCATATATTTTTTTAAGAAAGGCTGAAGCTTTTCTGGAATTGTTGCTGAGAATACAAACATTTCAAGGTTTTCTGGCATTTGGGAAGCAAAACCATCGATTTCCTCTATAAAGCCCATATCGAAGGCTAAATCTGCCTCATCAACAACTAAAATTGGCGCCGTATGCACAAATAACGCTTGCGCTGAAACGAGATCACGAATACGTCCTGGCGTTCCGACAACAATTTGTGGTTGCGTTTTTAACTTATCAATGGAGCGTTGTTTGTCCGTACCTCCAATAAATAATTTCGCTTGAATCGTTGTTCCTTCTATTAATTGATTTAACGCATCAAAAATTTGTTGTGCAAGCTCACGTGTAGGTGACGTAATAATAGCTTGTACTTCCTGCTTGTCAGCATTAATTCGTTGCACTATTGGAATTAAAAAACTATGTGTTTTTCCTGTTCCTGTATGCGCTTGTCCGATTGCACTTTTTCCTTTTAATAATAGCGGAATGATTTCCTTTTGAATCGGCGTTGGTTCTGTAAAGCCAAGTTTTGCAATTGCGTCCTGCAAAAATGGCTGAAAATTATAATCAGTATATTTTGACATAATTCGTTCCTCCTAACATCTTTCACATTGTATCATGATTCGAACTCCAGGTATATTAACGTCCTTTTATCTCAAGCATGAACAGAATTTTATATTTTTATCATGGCTGTAGCAAAGCCCTTATCAAAGTTACTCGAAATGCAGTAAATATGCAATAAAAAATCCGCTCAGACCCGTAGACAGAAGCCCCATTTGCGCGAATGCGAAGCGGCAGCGGCAAATGTTTTCTGTAGCGAAAGCAAAGCGGCAGCTACAAAGCGAGTTGCCCGTAACAGAAATCAGCCTCCTCGAATTAATTTAAATGTATAAAAATGGTTAATCAACACATCTGACACTTTGTTTTATATTTAATATTTTGTCGACAAGCTGAAAGCACCATAATGCTATTGGAAGAAGCTATGAAAATAAGTATTATTTATGTCAATTCATTGTTAACTAATGCCTTACAGAATTACCATATGTTACGATAAGGATGTAAGATACTAGAGGAGGTTGACTTATCATGAAAGCAGCAAGATGGTATAAAGCAAAAGACATCCGTGTAGAAAACATTGAAGAACCAGTAATCGCACCTGGAAAAGTAAAAATTAAAGTTCATTGGACAGGGATTTGTGGTAGTGATTTACATGAATACGCAGCTGGCCCAATATTCATTCCAGTGGAACAACCTCACTATGTAAGTAAAGATATTGCGCCAATTGTTATGGGCCATGAGTTTTCTGGTGAAGTAGTAGAAATTGGCGATGGTGTTACAAAGGTACAAGTTGGAGATCCTGTCGTTGTAGAACCTATTCTTGCGTGTGGCGAATGTGCCGCTTGTAAAAAAGGGAAATATAATATTTGTAAGCATTTAGGATTCCACGGTCTTTCTGGCGGTGGCGGAGGTTTCTCTGAATATACAATGGTAGATGAAAAAATGGTACATAAAATGCCTGAGGGCCTTTCCTATGAACAAGGTGCACTAGTTGAACCAGCGGCAGTAGCATTACATGCAGTTCGTCAAAGTAAACTAAAAGCTGGCGATACAGCAGCTGTCTTTGGTACTGGGCCAATCGGTCTTCTTGTTATCGAAGCATTGCGAGCAGCTGGAGCAGCGGAAATTTATGCGGTAGAACTTTCAGCAGAGCGTGCTACTAAAGCATTAGAGCTTGGCGCTACAGCCGTTATTAATCCTAAAGATGAAGATGCAGTAGCTCGTCTACATGATTTAACAAATGGTGGCGTAGATGTTGCATTTGAAGTTACAGGTGTTCCTGTCGTATTGCAGCAAGCAATTGATTCAACAACATTTGAAGGTGAAACAATTATCGTTTCTATTTGGGAAACAGACGCTTCTATTCTACCGAATAATATCGTACTAACAGAGCGTTCTGTTAAGGGTATCATTGCTTATCGCGATATTTTCCCAGCAGTTATGGAATTAATGAAACAAGGCTACTTCCCTGCTGAAAAACTTGTGACAAAACGAATTGCTCTTGAGGAAGTCGTAACAGAAGGCTTTGAAGTACTAATGAAAGAGCGAAACCATATTAAAATCCTTGTAAATTCACAAGCATAATATATAGAGAGACAGGTAGAGAAAATAGTTTCTCTACCTGTTTTTGATTTGTTAAAATTGTTTCCTCCTATATAGAAGTCGCCCAGTCGTAACGAAGATCAACTTTTCATGGCATACGTTTTAACATAAGTCATCCTAACTTTTATTTACGAGCAACTTTTCCCTCTATTTTTTTCATAATATCCAGATTGGCCATAAGGTAGTTCACCTTATTCTCTCCAAATATCCCTAATGCACGTTCTTCCGTATTAGTTTCTATAATTTTTTCAATCTCACCCTCCGAAAGCCCACTTGCTTGGGCAATACGCTCGACTTGTATTTCTGCAGCCTTCACACTGATATGTGGATCCAATCCTGAACCTGAAGCGGTCATTAAATCAGCAGGTATATCTTGTCGTTTTACGGATGGGTTTGCTAGTAAAAACTTCTCGATATCTGCTTCTATCCGTTTTTCCAATTCTGGATTAGATGGTGCATAGTTAAACGTTCCAGAGCTAACACCACTATATTTCACCCGACCCTTTTCGTCTGGTATCGTATCCTCTTTCATATAAACGTTATAGTTAACAGATGAGACACGCCCCCAGAAATATTCTGGTGCCGTAAAAGCTTGACCGATTAATTCTGAGCCAACAGCTTCACCATCCGTCTCTATTAAACTGCCATTTGCTTTGTGATGAAACAACCCTTGGGCTAATGCAGTCACTGCAAATGGGTATATAAAACCACATAAAACGAACATTGTTAGTGTGATGAGTATTGCTTGCTTTGAGTTTTCAAAAAACTTTCGCATGTAACTTCCTCCTATAACCCAAACGTATGGAATAGTGGTCCAACTAATAAATCAATCAACTTAATACCAATAAAGGGAGCAATAATACCACCTACACCATAAACGAGTAAATTTTTATTTAATAATTTTGCAGCACTCATCGGCTTATACTTGACGCCTTTCATTGCAATTGGTATTAACAATGGAATAATGACCGCATTAAAAATTAAAGCAGAAATAATCGCACTTGTAGGTGAATTGAGATTCATAATGTTTAATGCACTCATCTCAGGCACAGCAACCATTAACATAGCTGGGATAATGGCAAAATATTTTGCGATATCGTTTGCAATACTAAATGTTGTTAAGGCACCTCGAGTCATCAGCAATTGCTTCCCAATTTCTACAACTTCTATAATTTTAGTTGGATTTGAATCTAAGTCGACCATATTAGCAGCTTCCTTCGCTGCATTCGTTCCGGAATTCATGGCAAGCCCCACATTCGCCTGTGCCAGTGCTGGCGCATCATTCGTACCGTCACCAGTCATAGCTACAACTTTACCTTGTGCCTGCTCATCTTTAATAACTTGAATTTTATCTTCTGGCTTACTTTCTGCAATAAAGCTATCTACGCCAGCTTCCTTTGCGATAGCTGCTGCAGTTAGTGGATTATCTCCTGTACACATGATCGTTTTAATACCCATTGCACGAAGCTGATCAAAGCGTTCCTTGAGTCCAGCCTTTACGACATCCTTTAAGTAAATAACACCCAAAATTTTATCGTTTAACGCTACTACAAGCGGTGTTCCACCAACAGAAGATACTTGCTGAATCAGCTGTTCCATATTTGTAGGAATGTTATGACCTGCATTCATGCTTTCTTTTTTTATCGTATCATAGGCTCCTTTTCGAATTTTTGTACCATCCTTCATATCCAATCCGCTCATGCGTGTCTGTGCGGTAAATGGAATATGTTCACTTGACTTGATAATGTTTTCTTCATCGTCAGTATTCACTCCTAATTCACAAGCAAGTGACAAAATTGATTTTCCTTCAGGTGTATCATCTGTTAAAGAACTAAGCCATGCAGCTTGAATCAAATCTTTACTTTCCACCCCTTTTACTGGAAGAAATTCAGCTGCCATGCGATTGCCATAAGTAATCGTTCCAGTTTTATCTAATATTAAAGTATCTACATCTCCACACGCCTCTACGGCTCTTCCAGACATCGCAATAACGTTAAACTGTGTTACCCTATCCATTCCTGCAATACCGATTGCCGACAATAATCCTCCAATTGTTGTAGGAATTAAACAAACAGTCAGGGCTATTAATGTTGCAATAGAAATCGGAACATTTAAATAAGTTGTCATTGGATAGAGTGTCACAACAACTAATAAGAAAATAATTGTTAAGCTTACTAAAAGTGTGTTTAGCGCTACCTCATTTGGCGTTTTTTTACGACTGGCTCCCTCGATGAGCGTAATCATTTTATCTAAAAATGATTCCCCTGGCATCGAGGTAATTTCGATCATCAGCCAATCACTCGTAACCGCCGTGCCACCTGTCACTGATGAAAAGTCACCACCTCGCTCCTTTACAACAGGAGCAGATTCACCCGTTATTGCCGATTCATCTACTGTTGCAATTCCATCAATGACTTCACCATCGTTTGGAATAACCTCTCCTGCCTGAACTAAAACGATATCGCCCTTTTTTAACTCATGTGCCTGTTTAAGTATTTCAGAGCCATCACTAAGCAAAACACGAGCCTGTGTCACTGTTTTCGTCTTTTTTAATGTTTGAACCTGTGCCTTCCCCCGTCCTTCTGCAATCGACTCAGCAAAATTAGCAAATAGAATGGTAACAAAAAGAATGACAGCGACGATCGCATTATACAATCGGTCATGCTCTCCTACCTCGTTACCAAATATATTCGGAAAAAGTGTTAATAACAGTACGAACATAAATCCTATTTCTACTACAAACATAACAGGATTTTTCACCATATATGCTGGGCTAAACTTCTTTAAAGCGTCTCTCATAGAGCTTTTAAACATAGTGCCCGTAATAAAACTTTTTCTTGCTGTTTCCATAAGTGTCTCTCCTTATTAAAAATCAATTTCGCCTTGGCGTAATTGCCGCTGACGCTTTGCTTTCGCGCAGATAAACAATGCGTCCGGATTTTGAATTGTGCACGCACAATTTATTCCTTTCAAAATCCTTGACATCCGCCAGAGGCCTACACGATGTTGGTCACTCAGTCTTCGCCACAGGACGTGGCGTTCTTAGACTGAGTTCCTCTATTTCAGTAGGTATTCCACTGAAAAGGAGCCACATCCGCATTCATCTCACCACATTAAAGATAGGAGTCTTAAGCTGAATAAAGATAAAGTTGTAAGTGCTCTGTAATTGGCCCAAGAGCTAATGCTGGTAAAAACGTAAGAGCACCAATCATTAAAACGATAGCAACAAGTAAAAATGTAAAGGTTGTATTATCCGTTTTCAATGTTCCCACCGAATCCCTATGAAACATTTTTTTAGCAAGTAAAGACGCTATAGCTAGTTGAATAATAATCGTCAAATAACGTCCAAAGAACATTGCAAGCCCTGTCGTCACATTCCAAAATGTTGAGTTGTCGGCTAATCCTTCAAAACCTGACCCGTTGTTCGCAGAGGCCGATGCAAACTCATATAAAACTTGCGATAACCCATGTGCACCTGGGTTCGTTATGGCCGCTACCCCTGCTGTTGTTGTAACTGCAAGTGCTGAAAATAGTAGGATAATAGCAGGGTGGATTAATATACAAAGAGCAATTAACTTCATTTCCTTCTCTTCGATTTTCTTGCCTAAAAACTGAGGTGTTCGACCAATCATTAAACAGGCGATGAAAATTGTCAGTAGCACATACATCATTATGTTCATCAGGCCGACTCCTTTGCCTCCAAACACAACATTCAGCATCATATTAAACATCGGGATAAGACCACCAAGCGGTGTTAATGTATCATGCATATTGTTAACAGATCCCGTTGTAAAAGCTGTAGTCACTGTTGTAAACAACGCTGATTGCGCTACCCCAAAGCGCATCTCTTTTCCTTCCATACTTCCAAGCTCCTGCGAAATTCCGAGCTCACTAATGATTGGATTACCCGCTCTCTCAGCCACATACACAGTCACCAATCCGACTAGGAACAGCACACTCATCGCCGCAAAAATGGATAGCCCTTGTTTGCCAAATATCGTTTTCTCTTTTCTATGTGCGACCATTAAACTAAATGCAACTATACAAGCACCAGGTAATAACATCATAGATAGCATTTCCACAATATTAGAAATGACCGTTGGATTTTCAAAAGGCGTCGTTGAATTCGCTCCATTAAAACCACCACCATTAGTGCCTATATGCTTAATGGATTCAAGAGAAGCCACAGGCCCAAGTGCAATATCTTGAACTTTACCTTCTATTGTTTGAACAGTTTGATTCGCACTTAAGGTTTGCGGAGAACCTTGAGATACTAAAATAATGGCAATAACAATAGATAAAGGCATTAACACACGTGTAATAACACGAACAAAATCTACAAAGAAATTTCCTATAGTATCTGTTTTAGCAACAAGGCGACGGCAGAACGCCATGCAAGCGGCATATCCAGTAGCTGCAGATGTAAACATCATAAAGATAATGATTAACATTTGAGATAAATAGCTAAGTCCTGATTCGCCACTATAATGTTGAAGATTCGTATTCGTCATAAAGGAAATAATAGTATTAAACGAAAGTGTTGCTTCCATATTGTCAATATCATTTGGGTTTAAAAACAGCATAGCTTGAATGCGTAATAGAACATATCCAATAAACACCATAAAAGCGTTCGACAAAATTAACGAAAGTACATACTGTTTTCCAGTCATATCTACTTGCTTAATGCCACTTAATTTATAAATAACGGCATCAAATCTATCCATTATTGGATCAAGCCATGTTTTTTGTTGCATCGTCACCCGAAATAGATAGTGCCCAGTTAAAATGACGATCGGTAAATAAATAATTAATACGATGGCGATTTGCCACATACCGCAATACCTCCTACAAGCCTATTAATAGTTTTCAGGATAAAGTAATGCATGCCCTAAATAACCGAAAAGGAACACAAGTACAATCCCCATAATAATCCACATTTTTATTCCCCCTAATGTGTTGATTAACCATTTTTATCCCTCTAATTATTTAGAAGGCCCTGATTTCCGCTACGGGCTACTCGCTTTGTCGCTGACGCTTCACTTTCGCACAGAGCAAGGCTTCCTGCGGGCGAGCGCCGAGCCGCTTCCTCCGCTGGTGTTGTTGCTGTCACTACGCTTTCGCAAAGATAAAACATTTGCTACCGCTACGTTAGCACTTCGCTTTCGCACAGAAAACATTCGCTCCTTGCGGGGTCTCATCTGTCTCGCTTTCCAGCGGGAGTCGAGTAGCCCTACGCTACAATCAGTTAAAATAGGTATACACTAGCAAAATATCAACAAAAAATTCTTTTATCAGCCAATAATTAAACCTACATTTTCTTAATTAATACGCCTGTTATTCCCCCTTACTTTTCTTCGACTAGCTTAAAGCACCATGCGGTTAACGCATAAAGACATACAAAGCTTAAGATGAGTACGCCAATCATATAAAAGTCCATCAATTCGAAACACCCCTTCTCTCTTTTGGATGCTCTCATCATACTGACTTTCAAATTAATGTAGTGTTAGGAAATCGTTTTTTCTATTAAGAAACTATAAAGAGAGAAAATCTTAATACTTTCTTAATGGAAGATAGCGCTATAATACAATTGAGGTGAAAGAGGATGGAAAATACACGTCCAACTCCAGAGACGTTTTTAGCGAGGCTTCAACAGGAAGAACAATTTATAGGGAAATTAAAAATCTTTCTTGGTTATGCTGCTGGAGTAGGTAAAACTTATGCAATGCTAGATGCAGCACATCAAGCACAAAAACTTGGTAAAGATGTGGTAGTTGGCTATGTAGAACCACATCCTCGTCCAGATACGTTATCTTTACTTGAGGGACTTGAGCAAATCCCTACGAAAAAAATAATTTATAAAGGTAAACCTTTCCAGGAATTAGATATTGATGAAGTACTGAAGCGTAAACCGGAAATTGTCCTTATTGATGAATTGGCACATACCAATGTTCCAACGATGCGTCACAAAAAACGTTTTGGAGATGTAGAGGAATTACTTGCAAAGGGCATTCATGTATATACAACAGTAAATATTCAACATATTGAAAGTCTACACGATATTGTAGAGGAAATAACCGGAATAAAAGTGCGGGAGCGTATTCCAGATTATTTAATTGATCAAGCTGCACAAATAAAAATTGTCGATATTGAACCAGATGAGTTAATTCAACGCCTACAAGAAGGCAAAATTTATGTAAAACAACAAGCTGAAAAAGCATTGCAATCTTTTTTTCGTAAACAGAATCTAGTATCACTTCGAGAAATTGCACTACGAAGAGCTGCAGATACGATTAACTATAAACAGGTAAACAGCAGTGAATCTATGAAAAATCCTATACAAATCGAAGAGCATTTACTTGTTGGTATTAGTAGCTCTCCTACTAATGCTAAGGTTATTCGAACTGCCGCTCGACTTGCACAGGCATTACATGGAAAATTCACCGCTCTTTACGTACAAAACGTACAGGAGCATGATAAAAATAACGCAAATTCAGAACGACTTCAGCAGCATCTGAAGCTTGTTGAACAGCTTGGCGGCCATGTCGTAATAGTTCAGGAAGATGATGTAGCTGCTGCCCTTGCCAACTATGCACAAATTAGTGGTGTCACCAAATTAGTCATCGGTAGAACTAGTATGAGAAAAAAATGGTGGCGACCAAGTACAAAAATTAGTGATCGACTCAACGAATTTGTACCGAATTTAGCAATTCACATAGTGCCTGATCAGGAAAACGAACAATTCTATTTCCCTACTGTAAAAAATAAGTTGTCATTTGAATGGCTTGACTTATTAAAAATGGCTATAGTATTTGGCATAGTATCAGTTGTTGGGCTATATTTTTACAAAATTGGTGTAAGCGACTCGAACATCATCACTATCTACATTTTAGGTGTCTTAATTCTTGCCATTTGGTCATCAGGATGGATGATGAGCATTATTAGCTCCATCATAGCTGTACTGCTTTTTAATTACTTTTTTACAGAACCACGTTTTTCATTTAACGCCTATCATCGTGACTATCCGATGACCTTTGTTATCATGTTCCTTTCAGGAGTGATTACAAGTAGCTTAACAAAAAAAATAAAGGAGCAAACTATTGTAGCTGTTCGTAAATCTTATCGAATGGAAGTGCTCCTTGATACGAATCGCAGGCTTCAACATGCTAAATCTATAGAAGAAATCATTACTGAAGGCATGTCACAAATCGTTAAGTTAGTAGAAAGACCCGTTCAATTTTTTGAAATAGAAAATAATTTAATTGTGAACTCAATTTTTTTCCGTACTGAAAGCATATCTAGTATTGAAAATAATAAAATAGCTTCTTTCTTTGAGAATCCGAATGAACATGGTGTAGTAAGCTGGGTTATCAATAACAAGCATGTAGCAGGTGTGTCCACTGATATATTTCCTGAAGTGAATGCCTACTACTTACCGGTTATTTCAAACAGGAGTGTTAAGGGCGTGATTGGTATTGCACTGTCAAAACAATCACCATTACCTGCATTTGAGCGAAATATTTTGCATGCCATTATCAATGATTTTTCATTCGCCCTTGATAAATGGTATTTACAAAAACTCAATGAAGAAGTAGCTAGAGAAGCTGAAATGGAACAAATACGAGCAAACCTTTTGCGTGCAGTTTCTCATGATTTAAGAACACCGCTAACTGCTATTTCTGGTAATGCAGATATATTACTATCAAATGCATCCCAAATTCGAGAGGATGAAAAAAGCAAAATATACGAGGATATTTATAAAAATTCGAAATGGCTTGTACAAATGGTTGAAAACTTACTTGCTGTGTCTAAGTTAGAAGATGGACAATTTGCTTTAGAGTTACAAATGGAACTTGTAGAAGAAATTATTCAAGAGGCACTAACACATGTTGTTCGTCTAAATAATACCCATGAAATAACCTATCATATTGAACCTGAATTTGTATTTGCTTTAATGGATGCGCGACTTATTATTCAAGTTCTCATTAATATTATTGATAATGCATTGACCTATACACCATCAGGTAGTGTTATTACTATACGGGTAAAAGAATCTGAACATTTCGTACACTTTAGCATTTCTGATGATGGACCTGGCATTGATGATGCTATAAAAAGCAGCCTTTTTGAGCCATTTACAACTGGAAAAATACAACGTAGTGATAGTCGAAGAGGTCTGGGTTTAGGCTTGGCTCTATGTCAAACAATTTTAAAATTACATGGAAGTGAAATAACAGCATCAGATAATAAACCAAACGGAACGATTTTTAATTTTCCACTGAGAAAAAGCTCTTTACCAAAAGTTAAGGATAACATTTATTAAATTGGGCGACTTTTTTGGGATCAGCGTCATAGGCGGGATTCTGATTAACCCCCTTTGTAAGCGCACAATCGCAACAGAAATAACTCCCATCCGCGTTATGGGGATGAGCTGAAAAAGGAGTAATGAAATTCGATGAATAAACGAATTCTAGTAGTAGAAGACGATGTAGCTATTGGAAATTTAATTAAAATGACATTAGCTACTCAGCAGTATGAATTCGACATTGCACGAGATGGTAATAGCGCTCTACAAAAGGCTCTTGCCATGAATCCAGACGTATTTATATTGGATTTAGGACTACCAGACATAGACGGTGTAGAGCTTATAACAAAGATTAGAAGCTGGACTCAAACACCTATTATCGTAGTTAGTGCACGTGGCGAAGAGCACGATAAAATCAATGCTTTAGATGCTGGAGCAGACGATTATGTTACAAAGCCCTTCAGTGTTGAAGAGCTTTTAGCCCGAATTCGAGTAGCTTTGAGAAGAATGTTGTTCGAGCATCAGCTAGAAAACGAACCATCTGTCTTTGTAAATGGGAATTTACAAATAAACTACGCGGCAAATACTGTGTTTGTAAATGGTAAAGAAGTACATTTGACGCCTATTGAGTATAAGCTCTTGGTTGTTTTATCAAAGCATGTCGGCAAAGTATTAACGCATAATTTTATTTTAAAGGAAATTTGGCACAACGTACTTCAATCGGATGTTCCAAGTTTAAGAGTTTTCATGGCTACTCTTAGAAAGAAAATAGAGGATAATCCAACTAACCCAAAGTTAATCCAGACACATGTCCGCGTTGGGTACAGAATGCTTCGTTGTCATGAAGAAGAATAGGATTCGACCTTTCTTAACTTTGCTAATCGCCATTGCTTTAAACAGGGTATTTATTATTGATTGACTTGATAAAAACGATTTTTTTGAAAATGATTATCACTTACTTCAGTAAAGGTATCAAGGTATTTATGCTGCTATTCATGCCTAGACCGTACTCAACAACGTTTTATATTAACCTATGATGACCTAATTGAAGAAGCTATCGCAAAAATTGAAGCATTATTGCATATTCTTGACATACAAAGAAGAGGATGTATCATTCATTTTTTAATGGGACATGAAGCTGTTAATGCTATTTGAAAGACAAGAAATACTTTGAACAGTTAGCTAGGATGCGTGATACTATAAAGAAGCAAATAGATGTAAATAAAGGCTATTACTAAAAAACATGGTTTCTATATTTATAACAGCCCTCTAACACTTGTGTCCCTCCTTCTAAACAGAGAGATATTTCACATAAATGAATTTGTAGAGAATATAGCGAGGTAATTCCAAATGTAAAAATTCCATTGGAACTATCTCGCTTTTTTGTGAGCCTTAAAACAGTGATGAACCTCTTAAATTTATTCATTTCTTCCTTCTGATCCCCCTTCTTCACTTAATGCCTTGCAACAGCATTAATTTCTTGATGGTCGCAGATTTACAATCGCCCTAGTTATTTTTTTGTGTGTCGAACGCTAACTTACCCTTCTGCATATCATATTTATAATCAGGTATGTCATCAATGATAAATCACTATTGAAAGGAGATCGTTATGGTATTTAGACCACCTTATCAGTTCCCAATGTATCCTGGTGGCATGGGGATGCCAAGAATGCCCATGCAAATGCCGATGCAAATGCCAATGCAAATGCCTCCACAGATGTCACCACAGTCCTTTTTCCCGCCCGGAGGCTTCCCAAATCAAGCACGAATGCCGGGTGGCTTTCCAATGTCTAGTGGAATAGGATCATTTGGAGGACAAATGCCAATGCCATCTATGCAGGAACCGTCAAAAATTGGTTCATTTCTACAACAGGCGAATAGCTTATTTAACTCAGCGAAAACATATACGCCTTACATTCAGCAAGCAATGCCAATGGTGAAAAATATTCCGTCACTTTTAAAATTGTATAAAGGATTTCAAGGTCTTCCTTCTGCAGGAGCTGCCGCAGGGGCTGGAGCAGTAGCAGCTGAAGCAGCAGCTAGTGGAGGAGGAGGTTCTAGCAAAAGTCGAACAGCTTCTCGAGAAAATACATCATATACGCCAGCTAATCCACTTCCGTCTAAGCCTCGTATTTTCCAGCCACCTATGTAAATGAAGGTTTCTTTGTATTCGCCGTTCCTGTCCGTTATAATGTAGATAGGTAAGCTTGAAAGGAGTCACAACCATGCAAGTATTAAAAATTAATCCACGTGGCTATTGCTACGGTGTTGTTGATGCGATGGTCATCGCTCGAAACGCCGCATTAGATAAAACATTACCAAGACCTATCTACATTTTAGGTATGATTGTGCATAATAAACATGTCACGGATGCCTTTGAAGCAGATGGCATCATCACATTAGATGGCGAGAATCGTTTAGATATTATTGAACAAGTTGAAACTGGCACTGTTATTTTCACAGCGCACGGTGTTTCACCTGAAATTCGTGAAATTGCGAAGCGAAAAGGCTTAGTATCCATTGATGCTACATGTCCTGACGTAACAGTTACACACGATTTAATTCGTGAAAAATCATCAAATGGCTATGATATTATTTATATCGGTAAAAAAGGCCATCCTGAGCCAGAAGGAGCTATTGGCGTTGCACCTGATCACGTGCATTTAGTGCAATCCTCCACTGATATTGATGCATTAAATTTAACGAATGATAAATTACTAGTAACGAATCAAACGACGATGAGTCAATGGGATGTCGCTCATTTAATGGATAGTTTAAAAGAGAAATTCCCACATATTGAAGTGCATAAGGAGATTTGTTTGGCAACCCAGGTACGTCAGGAGGCAGTTGCTCAGCAAGCCGGGGAAGCAGAATTACTTGTTGTTGTTGGTGACCCAAAATCCAATAACTCAAATCGTTTAACACAAGTATCTGTTGAAATAGCAGGTACACCATCATATCGAATTTCAGACGTTTCTGAGCTAAAAATTGAATGGTTAAAAGGCATTAATTCCGTCGCTGTCACTGCAGGTGCGTCAACACCAACACCAATTGTAAAAGAGGTTATTTCATTCCTTGAGCAATTCGATGAAAATGATGAATCAACACATGACATTAAGCGTACAGTTACATTAAATAAAATTTTACCTAAAATTAAAACGCCAAAGCCTGTTGATAAAATTATGCCGTACTAACTGAAAAATCCTGATTGTCTGTTTCGACAATCAGGATTTTTCATTATTTACTAAAATAATAGTTGACCGGACGACCAATGCCACCATAATGTACATCCATCGTAATTTCCTTTTGCTTTTCTAAATAATCTAAGTATCGTCTTGCTGTTACGCGTGCAATACCTACACCACTGGCAACTTCTTCGGCCGATGCTCCTTCTACAGATTGCAAATAGTGCACAACTTTCTCTAGTGTTGCACGATTAAAACCTTTAGGTAAACTTTTTTCCGGGCGTACGACATTTGTTTGCTGCACCTCATTATGCCCATCATGATAATGGAATAATTGATCGAGCTCCCCCTGTGTTAACTCACGCTCTATTTGTATTTGCTTTTTGAAGCGCAAATAATTTTCAAGCGTGCCTTGCACTCGTTCAAATGAAAAAGGTTTCATAATATAATCAAAGACGCCAAGATGAAGGACCTGTTTTACAGTTTCCATATCATTAGCAGCGGTTACCGTAATTACATCTACTGGTAATTCAAGTTCACGAATTTTTCGTAAGCTTGTCACTCCATCCTGCTCTGGCATGAAAATATCCATAAATACTAATTCTGGTTTAAGTTTTCGAATTTGAGCAATCCCCTCTACTCCATTTGAGGCTTGTCCAATTACTTCAAAACCAGCTATCTTTTCAATAAATTGGCGATTAACTTCTCGCACCATTGGATCGTCCTCTATTAATAAAACCTTTGTTTGTGTCACTGTTAGCCCTCCATACACTCTGTTCTATCTCTAAATGTGTAAATTTTCACTAAAGTATGCTTCTAAAGAAAGTCACACCGTTCCCATAAAATTTTTCGCTTCTACTTCAATTATAAATACTTAAATCCCTTAACTTTCCACTTCCTAGAACGTCAAATGAACCATTAGTAGTTGCCCAGGCTTTACTCTAATAAAAAAACAATTGTCACTCTCAGCCTTTGGTAATACGCCTATTAAGTATGGTAAAAAGTTATTAAAAAGCTTGTTCCCTTATTCGGCTCACTTATGACTTCTATTTCCCCCTTTCCTTTTTGTACAATTTCTTTTATTAAATAAAGTCCAATGCCTCGACCTTTTTTCTCTTTTGTTGAATAACCGTTATCAAAAATATGTGATTTTACTTCATTTGTCATGCCTATACCATTATCTGTTACTAGGATTGCAAGCACATCCTCATCCTCATCAACAGAAACATGGATCAATTTTTCTTCAATTTGTACATCCTTTAATGCATCAAAAGCATTTTCAATTAAGTTACCAAATAAAATAACAAAATCATGATGGTCTAAATTGTTAGGAAAAGTTGTCAAACGGCTTTCTCTATCAATTTCCAGTAGAATTCCCTGCTCTTTCGCATAGGAAATTTTACTAAGGAGAAGCCCTGAAATATTTTCATTTTTAATCCGTTCATTTAAAAAGTTTGTAATTTCATCGTGTTCTTCTTTTACTTGCGTTAAGTAAGTTAGTGCTTGTTCCTGATGTCCAAGCTGCAAAAGACCAGCAATTGTATGCAATTTATTTTTATGCTCATGTGTTTGTACGCGTAATGCTTGTACGAATGCCTTAACACCCGTTAATTCCTCTGCAAGCTTTTTCACTTCAGTACGATCCTTAAACATGGCCACAGCGCCAACCGTTTTTCCATTAACTTGTATAGGAATACGATTACTCATAATACTGTGATCATTAATATAGAGCTCACGATTGAAAATAGGTTGATCTAGCTCCAAAATTTCCGGTAGTCGTGTATCCGGTAATATATCAAAAATTTTCTTCCCTATTAATGTTGATGGTTGTTTATGTACACCTAATATTTCACATGCTTTTTCATTAAATATTGTGATTGTCAATTCATTATCTATAGCAATAATCCCTTCATGCATTGCGTTAAAGGTTTCTGTTCGTTCTACATACATTTTAGCAATTTCATGAGGCTCTAACCCAAACATTTGCTTTTTCATATGAAGGCCTAACGTATGAGCCCCCCATGCACTAAAGAAAAGAGACAATAAGATTGTAATGATTAATTCTGTTTGAATCGATTGTAGTAACTCCGCAATAGTTAAAACACTATAGCCTACTACTACTACACCAATTTGTTTTCCTTCTTTACTCATAATCGGGACGAATGCTCGTATCATATCTCCATGTTCACCATGTGCAATAGATGTATAATAATGCTCAGAAAACGCTGCATTTAGATCACCTGATTGCGAAACTCGACCAATTTCTTCTGTTTTTGGATGTGAATACTTGCGCCTTTGCATATCAAGGACAACAATATACTGCGCTCCGTTTATATCACGTATTTCTTCCACTACAGGGTTAATGTGTTCCGTAGCCTCGTTAAAATTATTATTTGCAATGTACGTTTTCAGCTCAGGAAGCTGTGATACTGTTTTTGCGACAAGCAGCGCCTGATTTCCAAGCTTATCTTTTTGTTCATTCATGACATACCCTAGCAAAAATGTACCACCTATACTAAAGGAGAGCATGAGAATAAAAAAAGTCAGAGACATAATTTTTCTCTTCATCGATAATTTTTGAAATTTCAAGATGTACGCCTCCCTCCTACTATATTTTAGCTTACTCCATATGTTAGAATAACAAAAACATCAGAAAATACGAATAAATTGGGTGTAATTGATGAAAAAATTTATTATTGGAACAATAGTAACCGTTTTATTATTAACGATAGCGATTGGTGTTCAACAAGGCTTACTATTCGCCAAGCCTCTTCCCTATGACGATGAGCAAAAAGGCTTGGATACACAAATAACGATTCACTTAAGTCATGTGGTAGCTGAGAATACACCAAAAGGACAGGCGGCAAGTAAATTCGCCGAACTTGTTCAGGAAAAAACAAATGGTGAGGTGAAGGTACACGTCTATCCAAACTCTTCTTTGTTTAATGATGAAAATGAGTTTCAGGCTTTAGAAAATGGAGAAGTAGAAATGATTATCCCTACTTTTTCAAAGATGACATCCTATATACCAAATTTGCAGGTTCTTGATTTACCTTACCTTTTTAATACGGATGATGAGGTCCACGAAGTTCTTACAGGTTCGATTGGTGAAGAATTGTTAAATGAGCTTGAACCTTTTCATATAAAAGGACTAGGTTTTTGGCATAATGGCTTTAAACATTTAACTACTGTCAATCACCCTATTCGTACATTTGAAGACTTAAAAGGCCTACGAGTCCGTACAATGCCAAGTAAAACGCTTGAAAAGCAATTCGAGGCTGTTGGGGCTACCCCAACTCCAATTTCCTTTAGCGAGGTTTTTACTGATTTAGAATCGAAAACTATTGATGCTCAGGAAAACACAGCGTCAAACATTTATTCTAAAGGTTTCTATAAGGTGCAAAAGCATATGACATTAACTAAGCATGGCATTTTAGGATACGCGGTTTTAATTAATGATAAATTTTGGAAATTTTTACCTCCAAAAATCCAAAAACAGATTATGGAGGCTATGAAAGAAACAACAGACTGGCAATTTGAACAAGCTGTAGAAATGAACAAAGAAGATTTACAAAAACTTGAGCAGCAAGATAATTTTGAGATTTATACGATGAGCAATGAGGAACGACAACGTTTTAAAGAAAAACTAGCACCTGTCTATGATTTTTATAGAAACAATGTACAAAATAACGATGTTTTATCGGAAATAGAAAAAATTGTATCTCCTTAAAGTGAGACTGTTAAACAGTGAGGTTTCTTCACTGCCTATTAATATGAAATTAATAATTTTGTTCATTAATGATGAAATCCTCACTTTCGTGGGGATTTTTTTCTTTTGTATTATAATAGATTCCAAAATTGCAAATCTACTATAAAACAGCCCCAAACCCTTACTATGACTAGTTTTATCGGCCCTCCGACTAAAAATGAACAAAATGAACAATAGAAACATTACGGTCATAAAAACTATTGTCGGAAAATTTCAGCTATGATAACCACATGAAAGCGTTCACATAATATTCATAAGTAGTGTAAGGGGAGAACTTTATGCGTATAAATTTTAAAAACTTAACTGTACAAGTACTGATTGCCATTGTGCTAGGTATTATTGTAGGTGCTACGTTCCCAGAATTCGGAGCGAAGTTGAAAATATTAGCAGATATTTTTATTAAATTAATTAAGATGTTAATAGCTCCTATCATTTTCTTAACAGTTGTTATTGGAATTGGTAGTATGGGTGATGTAAAAAAAGTTGGTAAAATTGGCGGGAAGGCATTAATTTATTTTGAAATTGTCTCTACTTTCGCACTTGCGATCGGCTTAATCGTTGTCAATCTTGTACAACCTGGTAAAGGATTTAATACAGCAGCTGCTAACGGTGCAGACGTTTCTCAATATACAGAGGCGGCAGCCGCTACAGAACATGGTATTGGTGCATTCATTATGCAAATTATACCTGATAATGTTGTAGGAGCACTTGCAAATGGAGAGTTATTACCTGTTTTATTCTCAGCTGTTTTATTTGGCGTAGCTGCTGCTGCTATTGGTGAACCAGCTAAACCAGTTATTACATTTTTCGAACGAGTAGCAGATATATTCTTTAAAATTGTTAATATGGTCATGAAGGTTTCCCCGATTGGTGCATTTGGTGCAATGAGCTACACAATCGGAAATTTTGGTCTTAAATCACTTGGAAACTTAGGATTTTTAATGTTATCCGTGTATATTACAATGTTTATCTTTATCGTAGTGATCATTGGTCTTATTTCACGATACTTCGGATTTAGTATTTTTAAGTTTATTAAATATATTAAAGATGAAATTTTTATCGTTATTGGGACATCATCATCAGAATCTGCATTGCCTTCGATGATGCGCAAATTAGAGAACTATGGTTGCTCAAAACAGGTCGTTGGTCTTGTCATTCCAACAGGGTACTCCTTTAACCTTGATGGCACGTCCATTTACTTATCCATGGCGGCTATTTTTATCGCACAAGCTTATGGAGTTGATTTAGATGTTTGGCATCAAATTACATTGCTTGCTATTTTAATGCTAACATCTAAAGGCGCAGCTGGTGTAACAGGCTCAGGCTTTATTACGCTCGCAGCAACATTAGCAGCATTCCCTATGATTCCAGTGGAAGGGATTGCACTTTTAATCGGGGTCGACCGCTTTATGTCTGAGGCTCGCGCCGTGACAAACTTAATTGGTAATGGTGTAGCAACTGTTGTCGTGTCAAAAATGGAAAAAGAATTCGATCCAGAACAAGAAAAACGTGCCCTTGCAGGAGAAGTCACAACTCAATAATAAAAATAAAGGCTGTCCGAACGTGAAAATTTCGCATGATCGGTCAGCCTTTTTTATTGTTAAACTTTATTTATTTAAAAAAACTTACGCATTTTATCATTCATTTGTGATTCCTCTCTCTAACTGTCTATCAAAATTTTTGTTGAAGGTGAAACCTGGGGTTATGCTTCCCCGTATAGTAAGTAGATTGGAGGCTTTTTTATGACTACATTTACCCTTACCTATCCAAAAGCTTTCGAAAGCTTTGCAAATATCCCTATTGTGAATGAACAAAATGAGACGGTTTGTCTGCTACAAAAGATAGAACGTTCATCTATTGGAAAAGTAATCAACGCTGTAATGTTAGTTGCTGCACAGCAGACATTGCCACATCGCTATGAAACTCGTACTACTTTAGGGGCACCGCTTTTTCAAGTGCAATTTACACCATTAACAAAGGGTGTTAGCCATCAGCTTATTATGCCGGATGGATCCATTTTACCGATACAACGGAAGACGGTTCAATTACTTGAATCCTCCTACGCCTTTACAATGGATGGACTCGCTTTTCGCTTTGAAAAGGATTTTACTTCAACCGCCTATTTGTATTGTAATGATGAAAAAATCGCAAGTGCTAGTACTATAGAAACTGAACTTGTGCGTATTGGAATATCTTTTAAACTTTTTAACTCTGACGATACGCTCTTTGTTGCTTTGCTAGCAACTCTGTATCAGGCTTTATTCTCAATGAGTAATAAGTAGGCTCCTCACCAAAACGGTGATTCGGTTCCATTCCAATTGGACACTTTCCTAGGGGTTTCAGTCGCAAATTCCTAGGAGTCAACAAGCCTCGCACCAATGTATATACATAAAAATTCGGTTTAAATAGATATGAACGATAAAACTCCTATTGCTAGGAGTTTTTTTGATGGTAGAAATTATATAAGTAGCTTCATTGCATTTACAATTACTTGTCGTTAATTTCTCATAAAAGCCAGTGTATGTCTTCCACTACTGCTAGAATCATTCAATATATTCCGGGACACGAAATAAATTCGCTTTGTTTTGACCTTTTTATGCTATCCCTCAAAAAGAGGAGTACACTAAAGAGGTAGAAATACTATACTTTTGGAGGGTATTTAAAATGGGTACAAAAGCAGCAGACATCAAAAATTTAATGACACTAGATCTACTTGTTCAAATTCTAGAGGAGCGCGGTATTATGACAGATAGAGAATTAAAAGAACGTCTCACTAATAACGTTAAACTTTCCTCTATGGATGCAGATTTAAAAGAGAAAGTCATTGAAGAAATAAAACATTAATGGAGTGGATGCATATCCAAAAGGGCTACTTCCTAAGCAATAAAAATACTGTAAGCAGCCCTTTTTAAATATGCACTTGTAGTTCTTTCACATGTACAGCAGTTCCAGTTATCGATATATTCAGTTTCCCCTTGTCGTTTTTCACATGTACATACACACGCTCATCCTTTCCAAGTTCCTGACCTTGTTCTACAATAATTGTTTTTAGCAATTGAGTTTCTCGATTGATATAATTTGCAAAATATGCTCCCATAACACCAGAGGCAGTACCTGTAGCTATATCTTCAATTGTTCCAGAATAAGGTGATGAGAAATGTCTTGCGTGCATATCAGCATTCTTATCAATTGCCTCTCAGCAAAAAGGATGCAAAGATGCTTTTGGCATTTCTTCTAGGATAGCTGGAAAATCTGCAGAATGCGGCGTCATTTTGTCAAAGTATGATAAAATAGGGATTAGCAATGTCCAAATTCCTGTGCTTCCATAAACTATCGGTAATTCGGGATGTATCGCGTCCTCTGTTAGTCCAATTGATTGAGCAAGTTTAAATTTTGAACCGTTAAAGGCTTCAAACTGAGGTATTGCATGTTGCATAGTAATGTAAATTCGTCCTGCTTTTTGTTCTTTTATCTCAATTGCGAGAATTCCTGCCTTCGTCTCAATAGTTAGTTTTGATTTATCTTCTAGTAATCCTTTTGTTTTTAGTGCATAAATCGTTGCCATTGTTGCGTGTCCACATAAATTCACCTCATGCCCTGGTGTGAAATAACGTATACGTAAATCGGCTTTATCCGATTTTAGCGCAAAAGCTGTTTCATTAAAGCCTATTTGTTTAGCAATAGCTGCATTTCTATTTCACTATACTGATTTCCCACAACGACGACACCTGCCGGATTCCCCATATTAGGGATCGTGCTAAACGCATCATAATGATCAACGGTAACCATTTTCAAATTCTTTTCCTTCCTTTATTTAAGTTAGGCTACGCACTAACTAATGTGTACTACCAAGCCTTTCAAATGGCCACAATATAAAGTCTGTTGTCCCTAAAATTGTATCCTGCGACACGAATCCGATATCCGAACTCCGACTATCTATACTTCGTCGGCGATTATCCCCAAGAACGAAAAAATGCCCCTCTGGTACAGTCATTTCTTCTAATTGCTCCTCAAGGGTGAAATCATATGTAAAATCACCTTTATCAAGTAACCCTTCTTTATATTCTGTTAAATAGGGCTCATCAAAAGCTTCCCCGTTTAAAAATAAAACGTCATCTTTGTAGGCTACATGATCTCCTGGTAAACCGATAATTCTTTTAATATAATGCTTATCTTCTTTTGTTTCAAAGACAATAACATCGAAGCGGTCATAATTGGTTATTCGTGGTCCCACTTTATTAACAATAACTTTATCTCCAGTTTCAAAAGTCGGCTCCATTGAAGCTCCTTTTACAACAACAGGAGATAGAATAAAATAACGTACACTCATTGTAAAAATGATTGCTATTCCAATCACTTTAAACCATGACCAAAATTCATTCTTAGTTTGTTTTTGTGTCACACTTTACACTCCAATCCTTTTTCCTTCAAATCCAATTTGATTACATTAATGGAGACGGGTGCCATTCTGAAAAGTTCCATAATTCTAAAAATCATTGATTGTTTCTGAAATATTCTACTTTTAATAAAAAGGATTAGCACAGAAGCTTTTACCTCAACGACACCTTTAAGAAAAATATTAGCTCAATAAATTTTTAGGAATATTTGTATTATTTCGATATATAATGAAAGAAACATAAGCAATCTTAGTTAATAAAAGGGCGGAATTACAAAAAAGGGGCATTAATAAATTTGAAAAAAATTTTATTTATAGTAAGTTTGTTTTTATTAGTTGCGTGTTCAAATAATGAAGTTAAATATGATGGAGCTCCTTTAAAAATTGCAGTAGTTGGTGATATTCCTGAATTATATAACGAAAAAATTCATTTCAAACCAATTTCATTAGATGAATTTAGTGAAGATACATTGACTATTTCAACAAATTTTGATGCTGTTATGATAACACCAGTGATGTTTGAAGAAGCATCAGAAGATAGATTTGTTAAAGTTTATAAAAATTCTAAAATGCCTATTATTTTTTTTGATTCAAGAAAACGTAATTTGCCATTTACAAACGAAGGGCTTACCTATGAAACAGCCCATTGGGAATCATTAAATAATGGTTCTCATACGACAATTTATATATCTGATATCGATGCAAATCGCGAAGATGCTTGGTATTTTTATTTAAAAGATGAAAAAGAGTTAGATATCCTATACAAAGAGATTTTTCAAAAGATTGAAACGTTATAAAGGTAGATTTTTATGTATTTGCCAATCAAAAACAACAATTAAGAGTTAAATAAAAAAAGCAATATGTACTTTTTACTGTACATACTGCTAAAGATCCCTATCGAATCGTTTTTAATGCTGTTGCCCAAGGGACAAGCTGATCTAACATTTGATTTACTGAATCTGCTTGCACATCCTTCGGTTTAAAGACCGTGCCGTTTTCGAAGTCAGTAAATAAGGATAAAGCGGGATGCACGCGAACATCTGCTACTAATAATTCACCAAGAATTCCACGTAAATGTTCAGCCGCTCTTGCACCACCGACAGAACCGTAAGAAACAATACCTGCGGCCTTATTATTCCATTCCACGCGTAAGTAGTCTAATGCATTTTTTAGTGCACCGGTAATGGAATGATTATATTCTCCAACGATAAAAATAAACCCATCACATGCAGCAACACTTTGTGACCACTCAGCTACTCCAGAAGTATCTCCTCCTGGCTCACCTAGCAGTGGTAATTTAAAGTTAGCGATATCAATTATTTCATATTCCGCATCACTACGCTTTTCTGCTACTGCCTTTACCCATTCGCCAACTTGCGGGCTTAAACGCCCTTCACGAGTACTCCCTAAAATAACCCCAATTTTCAACATATGACTCCTCCTTCATCCATCCCTCAAATTGTGACCGAATCATTCACTTACATTAAAACGGTTCTCTTAGCCATATTGCACAGGAATCCATTTCTTTATTCAATACACATATAGTTAATTAAACCATTTTTACTTTGAATTAAATTATCTTTAATCCAAGATAAAAATATCATATATTTTAAAAAATTGCCAATTATTTCATCCAAACTAAATTATTTTAATTTAATAGGTCTTTCTAATGCTGCGAGTTCATCCTCAATTGATGCATATTGTCTTTCTACAACATATTTGGTATCCGATATAGCTGCATTATAAATATGCGGAGCAATATTTTCCTTTATAAAATCAAATACTCTTTCTGCTTCAAATTCAGAAATATCCTCATCTCGATTATTGTAAAAAAATCGTTGAATATCAGCTATTATTGTTTCTTGTTGTTCTTTTGTTAATCGAATAAACAATCCAAAACTCTCCTCTCATTACAATTTATTCTCACCTATCATAACACTCTAAAATTAATCCATGCATAAAAAGACTGAATTATATTACAACTATAATTCAGCCTTTTTATAGTGTTGAAAAACAAAATACGCAAAAAAATTTGGTGAATGTTATTGCACTTTCAGTGAGGGTGATCTCCGTTCCAGGCTACTCGCTTTCCAGTGGGCGAGCGTCGAGCCGCTTCCTCCGCTTGCGCTCCGTGTAGGGTCTCGCCTGTCTCGCTTTCCCACAGGAGTCGAGTAGCCTTCCACTCCAATCAGCGATAGCGTAGAGTCTTTATAAATAATTGTGCTACTCACCATAATCGAACAAAAAAAGACTTATATCAGTGATGCAATTTCACACCTGTTAATACCATCTTTTCGCGACATATTACACTTGTTGTTGCTATCGCACAGATCATACATTGCTAAATTTCGCTTTAAACTATAAATTAGGCTACCATGCAAGAAGTTATATAATGTGAAGTGGCTGATTGGAGTGGAGGCTGGGCGACTCCTTGGGGATCAGCGTCACAGATGAGACCCTGGAGCGAGCAACGCGAGTGAAGCGGCTCATCGTACGCCCCCAGGAAAGCGCCCAACCGGAACGGACATTAGCCCCTAGTTTTGCCGAAGATCATACTTTATTTAATAGGACACCTAAATTTCATTGACACAATAGTTTTTCAACAACATAAAAAGACTGAATTATATTACAACTATAATTCAGCCTTTTTATTATTACTGGTTACATTTAAATGAATAGTTTGTTGATAGAAACTTCTTTTCTTTTGAGACGATGGCTTCGCCGCCATCTTTTTCACATTGCTCGGTCATTGCATCAATTTTTTTGACATTCATCGTATTTGTCATAAATGTCATTCCTAGCCCAAACACAGCAATTAGCAAACCGATCATGATCCATAACTTGCCGCCTTTATTGCCAGCAGGCCTTTCATTCGCCACAGATATTCCCCTCTCTTACACGAATAAAAACGGTTCTGTATGAATAGTAGATTGTACAAATTCAACAGAATATTTTTTATCCTCACACATTCTTGCCATCTTTTTTGCTACTCCGGCAATCATCACCTTCTCCACATGATGACCTGGATCTACGATTTGCAGACCAATTGCTTGAGCGTCCTGGGCAGTATGGAAATACATATCTCCTGTTAAAAATACATCTGCCCCAGCGCGTTTCGCAGAATAGATATATTTATTGCCGTCGCCTCCGACAAGCGCTACTTTTTTCACTTTCGACTGTAAATCGCCAACAACTCGTACAGCAGGTACGTCTAGCTGCTCCTTGACAAATTGTGTGAATTCGTGAAGAGTCATTTCTTGTGGTAAATAACCAACTCGCCCTAAGCCCATTACATTTGTTTGCTGGTCTAGACGAATGAGATCATAGGCAGGCTCTTCATATGGATGTGCATTTAACATTGCCTTTAACACACGATTTTTTACGGATTCCGGAAATACTACTTCTATTTTCACTTCTTCTTCAACATGTAATTCACCAATAGCACCTACATGTGGATTTGCACCTTCTAGTGGACGGAAGCGCCCTTCCCCCATTGTAGTATAACTACACGCTTCATAATCTCCAATTCGACCTGCTCCTGCCTTTGCTAATGCCTCACGTAAATCAGTGGCATTTGCAGTCGGTATAAAAACAGCCAGCTTCAACATATTTTCCGCATATGTTTCTTCGAGAATAAAACGGTTTTCAAGCTGGAGAGCATCTGCTAGTAAATCGTTAACACCACCTTCAGCCACATCTAGATTCGTATGTGCTGCATAAACAGCAATATCATTTTTAATTAGCTTTTCATATAAACGCCCAGCTGGATTGTCAGTACGAATATTCGAAAGTCGTCTAAAAATCGGTGGATGATGTGCAATGATTAGTTCGCATCCTTGAGCAATAGCCTCATCGGCTACTTCATCATTAACATCTAACGTGACTAATACTTTACATACAGGTTTGTTTAAAGTGCCAATTGCAAGACCAATAGGGTCATTTTCCATACAGGCTAGCTTTTTAGGCGACCATGATTCAAACAATTGAATAACTTCCTGACCGTTTACTGTTTTCATCTCACAGAACCCCTTCCACTAAATTGAGTAAAGCAACTAACTCTGCACGTTTTTCTTCAATTTCAGGTGTTTGATCTGCCCCTTCAATTGACTGTAATACACGCTGCCAATTTTCTTTTTCACGCGCCCATTTTTTAATAAATGCTGGTGATTTTCGTTGCATTAATCTCGGACCAAATATAATTTCCGGTTCCGTTAACGTCATTGTGCTTCTTTGCAATACAAGAATTTCATAAATTTTTTCGTCTTCCTCTAAAATCTCTTCGTCCTGGATTGCCCAATTATGTGCTAATGCCCATTCGCGTATCACTTTAGCATGAATATTTGGCTGCAAAATAAGCCTTGTTACCCCATTTAATTTTTCAGGATGCTTCTCTAAAATGGAGACAATCAAAGGACCGCCCATTCCAGCAATAGTAACAGTATCAACATGGTCCGTTTCTTCCACTGCTGCTAAACCATTCGCAAGTCGTACTGTAATTTTTTCTGTTAAGCCTTCTTTTTGCACTTGTCCTACTGCTGATTCAAATGGCCCTTTCACAACTTCTCCTGCTACTGCATAAGAAGCAATACCTTTATGAATTAAGTAGCATGGTAAATATGCATGGTCGCTCCCAATATCAGCTACAACTGCGCCTGAGGGAACAAAGCTTGCTACTGTTTCTAATCGTTTTGATAATTTTTGTGCATTCATTTTTTTACCGCCTGTCTTCAATAGTTTCCATTCTTAGTATGTATGATGTCGAGAAAAAAAACAAATGGAGTTGTCTCAAAAATTTTGAGCAACTCCATTTTGATTGAAGATAAATAAATTGTAGCTGCACCAATTACGATTAAACGCTTTCAGTGCAGCTACTTTTATCAATTATGCCTCGGCATAATTGCGTCCGGAATCGGCTTTGTGCTTAGGCCTGCACGAGGGCCGACACGATGTCGGTCATTTCGGTAATGCCACAGGACGTGGCGTTTTTACCGATGCAGGTCAGTTGGCCGTTATCGCATGGATGCGATGATTTTAGGCTAACATCCCCTAGGCACTCCTTTCCGATTCCGTGACATCTGCCAGAGGCTTTAGGCCAACACGATGTTGGTCATTCAGTCATTACCACAGGACGTGGCGTTCTTAGACTGAGTTCCTATATTTCAACGGATGTTTATTTGGACATCCGCTGAAAGAAGTTAAACTATTTTAGAGTTGAAATGTACTTAGCGATTTCTTTTGCTTCCGCTTCAGTTTTCATTCCAGGCGTCATTGGTGTGCCTTCGATACCGTTAGTTAAAACGTCTACGATATGAGCCTCATCTAAACCATGTAAGTTTGGCCCTACAGAACCAGTTAAGTCAGCAGCGTGACAGCCAATACAAGATTGTACTAAAGCTGAGCCGTCATCAGTAGCTTCTGTCTTTTCGCCACCGCCCTCTTTTTCAGCAGCAATTTCTTTTTTGTTATCTGCACCTGTTAAAGACATGAAGAAAATAAGACCAATACCAAATGCAAGAATTAAGATGTAAGGAACGACTGGATTGTTTTTCATATGTTTCCCCTCCTCATTGTAAATCTACTTCTATTATAATATAGAATCAGTCAACATCTAATATTGTACTTCATTAACCGTGAAACGAAAAGACCATTCGCTAAGTTTTCCTTTGTTTGTAACAAATTCGACATTTCTGTATCTAATGGATAAAATATGTCTTGAAATCGCCAATATTTGGACTAACTATTATCTTTTTAGCAATTAATTATACCTTTCCAAAATCGCGTCCAGATTCTTTACACGTTGTTATCTTTCCTCTATTTGCGCATTCATATACCAAGAAAATTAAAATAACTTCTTAAAATTGCTATCGAAATAATTCAATAGCTAATGAATATGCTGCACTTTAATATACAGCTACTAATTAAGCTTATATGTAGAATCATGAAGCAAAAAAAAGAATCTGTAAGCTTTATAAAAGCATACAGATCCTTGTCATTTGTCGGCGAACTAATTTACAAAATGAGTTGTTATAATAAGTTTATAATATAATAGCTGATCAGTGCTAGTAACCCTAGGACACCTGAGACCGTGAAATAAAGTAGCTTCATTTTTAAACCTGACCAAAGCCAAACCCCACAGTTCGCTGCAATCAAGCAAAACAATGCGATATTATTTCCGTTAAAATATGTAGTGTAAATTCGAATAGACATACTGAACAATAAAACAGCGGCTAGCAAATGGAAAACAGGCGCTAATAAATCATTTTTTCTTGCCATTCGAAATGCCGTCAGAAATAACGCTACAGCAGCTATTCCAACAACAACCGTTAATATGATCATGAAAGATGGTATTGTAAAATAAAAAGTTAGCAGAGTAATCATCGCAATACATATACCTGCAATTACAAGTAGCAGCTTTCTCTTTTCAGAAGGCAAAATAGCTTGTTTATGATGTACTGGTTCTAACTCCTCTAAATTTTCCCCCTCTGCATAAAGAGCGGCTAAAAAGTCACAGTAATGTTCTGGTAATAGCTTATTTTGCTTCCAAAACAAAATCTCATTCAAGATTATTTTTTTTCGAGGATTTGTCATAATTTTTGCTCCAAACATTGCTTTATATGGTTGTTATTCCAATTTTATCTCAAAACATTGCAGAACACATCTATATAAAGTAGCAAAAACATTTAGTTTGTTACATTCTAGTACATGATATAAACATTCTCTAAACAATATTTTCTTTTGATAGACTTTGTATACACGAGTATTCTCCTGATTCAATAGTAGCACAAAAAGGGCTATCCAATTAGTCATCACTAATTAGATAGCCCTATCCTGTATAACCTTATTCTAAGAAATCTTTTAAACGTTTGCTACGAGAAGGGTGGCGTAGCTTTCTAAGTGCCTTAGCCTCAATTTGGCGAATACGTTCACGTGTTACACCAAATACTTTTCCTACCTCTTCTAACGTACGTGTGCGACCATCATCTAGACCGAAACGTAAGCGAAGTACATTTTCTTCACGGTCAGTTAATGTATCTAACACATCCTCTAATTGCTCTTTTAACAATTCATAAGCTGCATGGTCAGATGGAGATTGAGCTTCAGAATCCTCAATAAAGTCTCCTAAATGTGAATCATCTTCTTCTCCAATTGGTGTTTCAAGAGATACTGGTTCTTGCGCAATTTTTAAAATTTCACGTACTTTTTCAGGTGTTAAATCCATTTCTTCCCCAATTTCTTCTGGAGATGGTTCGCGACCTAAGTCTTGTAGTAATTGGCGTTGTACTCGAATTAATTTATTTATTGTTTCGACCATATGCACTGGAATACGAATTGTACGTGCTTGGTCCGCAATAGCACGTGTAATTGCTTGACGGATCCACCATGTTGCATAAGTAGAGAACTTAAAGCCTTTACGGTAGTCAAACTTCTCAACAGCCTTGATAAGCCCCATATTACCCTCTTGAATTAAATCAAGGAATAGCATTCCACGGCCAACATATCGCTTTGCAATCGATACAACAAGACGTAAGTTTGCTTCCGCTAGACGCTTACGTGCTTCTTCATCACCTTGCTCAATACGCTCAGCTAGAGCGATTTCTTGCTCGGCAGAAAGTAAATCAACCCGACCAATTTCCTTTAAATACATACGTACAGGGTCATTTATTTTAACACCCGGTGGTACACTCAAATCATTTAAATCGAAAGTCTCTTCACTTGCTTCTTCTTTCATTAAGCTTTCTTCTTCAAACTCTTCTTTTCCAATGATTTGAATGTCTTTTGCCTTTTCAAGATCCTCAGCAAAGTGGAAAATCTCTTCGTTCTCCAATTCATAAGGCGCAAGTTTCTCTGAAATTTCTTTCATTGAAATTTCACCTTCTGTTTTTGCTTTTTCTTGTAGTAGCTTTTTTGCTTCATCTAATGTAATTTCTACTTCTACCTCTTTTGAACGTTCTGACTTGTCCGCCATAAACCTTCCTCCTTCTAAACAACCGAATCGGGTTAAATCGCCGATAACGATTTTCTTAAATGAATAATCTGTTGGGCGATTTCAAGTGCACGCGCATACTCGTGCATCTTCTCCGCTTCCTTTGACTCATGCATCTTTTGTTGAATTTCTTGCTCAATTCTATATTTTTGCAGCTGACGTATTGAGTCTGTGACCTCTGCCTCTGCTTGGTCGGGATCCCGTTCCGTTAAAGCCGCTTCCATTACTATCTTGCGTAATTCAGAGTCATCTAATATTTCAACAAAACGCTGATAATCAGGATGACCATATTCCTCATAAAATCCTACTAAGCGAACAAAAACAGCCAAATAGGCATCTCGTACAAACGGTTCTTTTTGCTCACTACGTAATACCCTGTCCACTACATCTATATTATGAAGCATATGAGCCAGTAATAAACGTTCTGCACGTTCTGCTGCGTCCATAGGCTTATGTTGCTGAGTGACCGGCATCGAAGGCGCCTGAACTGGCATTTCTACTTTTGTAGAACGCACCTGATTTGCCTCTAGCTTTCGGAATTGAGCATAAATCGCTTCTTCCGAGATATTTGTCTCATTCGATAGCTGTCTTATATACAAATCTCGTTCAACTGGTGACGATCTACCTACCAGTTGTTCAAGAACTTCTTGAATATATTGAAGCGTATCATTTTCAAACTGAAAGTTCTTATTTCGTCTAGCATGCATCATCATAAAAGCAATATACGCATGAGGGTTTTCCAAAATTTGTTCTTTAAATGCTTGTCCACCTAAACTACGAATGTATTCATCGGGATCTAGCTTATCTGGTAACACTGCAATATTGACTTTCATACGTTCTACTTGAAGTAACTGTGCCGCTCTTTTTGCCGCATCAAAACCTGCATTATCACCGTCATAGCAAACCGTAACCTGCTCTACTAAGCGCTTTAGCTTTGTGATATGCTGATTCGTAAGCGAAGTGCCCATTGTTGCTACAGCATTCGTTACACCAACAGAAGTTGCTGCTAAAACATCCATAAACCCTTCCATCAATACTACTTGACGATTTTTTCTAATGGAGGTTCGTGCTTTATCTAGGTTATATAGCACTTCACTCTTTTGAAAAATCGGTGATTCTGGACTATTTAAATATTTTGCCTCTTCACCATTCGATGTAAGAATTCGTCCTGAGAATGCTATAATCTTACCGTTCTCATCACGGATGGGAAACATAATACGCCCTCTAAAACGATCAAAATAGCGTTCTTCCCCTTCACGCTTAATCACTAAACCACTTTCCGCGATTTCTTGTAAGTTATAACCTTTTCTTTCAAGCAATATCGTTAATGCATCAAAGCTTGGAAGAGACCATCCAATGCTATTAGATTCTATAAGTTCCCTTGTAAATCCTCTTTCTAGCAAATAATTTAAAGGTTCTTCACCATCTTCCGTATTTAACAGTAAATGATGAAAAAAATCTGCTGCAAAAGCGTGTGCTTCTTTCATCCTTTCTTCTGCTTTAGATACCTTTTTCGTTACTTCTGGTAAACTTGGCCCAACATCTAAATGTATGCCAATACGTTCACCAAGTTTCACAACAGCGTCAGGAAAAGAAATACCTTCTATATCCATGACAAAAGTAACAGCATTACCACCCGCACCACAACCGAAGCAATGAAAAATTTGTTTGTCTGATGACACAGAAAAAGATGGCGTTTGTTCTCCATGAAAAGGACATAGTCCAAACCAATTGCGCCCACGCTTAGTAAGCTGCATGTATTCGCTTATGACATCAATAATATCCGATTGTGTGCGAATCTGTTCAATCACTTCTTCAGGAATCTTCCCTGCCAAATCCATCACCATCTTTAAATTACGTTCTAAAACACAATTCGCTATCCGATTTAAAAATCCTTTATTTCTCGACAAAAAAATAGGATTTTTCTCTTAATAAATATTTTTACCACAATTTTATTATTATAAAACATAAATTAGTTTTTATCTATACTATTTTCAAACCCGACTCAAAAAAACCGCCTCTTATAACCGAGGTGGTTTATCATCATTTGTTTCTTATTTACAGTTTAAAATATGCTCAATAATGACGTTTGCTGTTTCTTCAACAGCTTTGTTTGTCACATCAATAACTTTACAACCAATTTTAGAGACAATTTTTTCAAAATGCTGGATTTCATCTAATATTCGATTATGCTGCGCATAGATAGCATCATCATTCAATCCTAGAGACATCAATCTCTCTTTTCGAATTGAGTTTAATTTATCAGGAGAAATAATTAAACCAAAACATTTTTTCGGATCAATTTTTAAAAGTTCTTCAGGTGGCTCCACTTCTGGTACTAAGGGTACGTTCGCCACCTTATATCGTTTATGTGCTAAATATTGTGATAGCGGTGTTTTAGAGGTACGGGAAACACCAACTAGCACGATATCCGCCTGTAAAAGACCACGAGGATCTCTACCATCATCATATTTCACTGCAAATTCAATAGCCTCTATTTTTTTAAAATAATCATCATCTAGCTGGTGAACAATTCCTGGAGCCTCTAATGGAAATTCTTCCACAAAGGTTGCCATTGTTTTTAAAGCAGGCCCTAAAATATCGACGGCATATACATTTTCTTGCTCACACAGTTCACATAATAACGATCGCATCTCCTGTCGAACTAGTGTATATACAATAAATGCCTTCTGTTTCGCTGCGAGGCATACAATTTTACGAATGAGCTCCTCTGATTGTATATGAGGAAAACGACGAATTATCGTGTTTTCCAAACCAGGTCGAAACTGACTAATAACCGCTTTCGCTACTTGGTCACCAGTTTCACCGACTGAATCAGATACAACAAAAACCCGTAGTCTTTTCATACTGCTCTCCTTCAACTATTTAGTCATTTTGTGCAAGTGATAAGAAAGCTCGTGTAATCGTCGTTTTTGTTAGACGTCCAACAATCGTCAATCCACCTTCTTGTGGCTCAACTACTGGTAGCGAATCCACTTCTCGATCAATTAGTTTATTCGCTGCGACGACTAAAGAATCTGATCTTTCACAGTACGATATATTTGGCATGCGTGTCATAATTATATGTACAGGAATTTTGTTTAAATCCTGCGTGCCAATACTTGTACGTAGTAAATCTTTACGAGAAAGTACCCCTGTCAAAAATTCATTCTTATCTACGACAAATAGTGTACCAACATCCTCAGAAAACATGAAGCAAATCGCATCATAAACAGTCATTGTTTCTGGTACAACAACAGGTCCTGAATGAAAATCTTTCACCTTTAAATTGTTAATACTATCCGTCAATGTAACGGATGTTTTTTTACCTGAATAGAAATAGCCAACACGAGGTCTAGCATCTAAAAAGCCTGCCATTGTTAGTATTGCTAAATCTGGTCTTAAAGTTGCTCTTGTCAGATTGAGACGTTCTGCAATATGTTCGCCTGTGATAGGGCCGTTTTCTTTCACAATTTGTAAAATGTCTTCCTGACGTTTATTGAGTTCGATTGGACTCACCGCCTCAAATCTAATAGTGTTATACTTATGCTCAATTATTATATACTATTTTAATAATTATTGCGAAGAAAAGAACTACATGCTACAATATTGACACATACGCTTGTTCTCGATGTATTTTCGAGTGATTTGCGTTATATAGGCGATGACGGGAAAAAAGTATCTGTTCCATTTTAAAGCGAGTAGAAGATGGTGAAAGTCTACACAGCAACAGAGAAAAGGCACTCCTTGAGCTAACTTTTTGAAAAGAGGTTTTAAACAATTCGTTTAAAACAATCAGGGTGGAACCGCGGGTTTTAGCACTCGTCCCTGGGCATTTATCGTGCCCGGAGACGGGTGCTATTTTTAATTTAGTCTTACCTAAATTAAAAATACTCAGCGAATTTATCAATTGTATAAATACGCTAAAACAAAATCAAAGTTCACTCTTTGAAAACTATAAAGGAGGCTATTTTTATGGCTAACAAATCAATGGAAACAATTGTATCATTAGCGAAGCATCGCGGCTTTGTCTTCCCAGGTTCTGAAATCTACGGAGGCTTAGCAAACACTTGGGATTACGGTCCACTAGGTGTTGAATTAAAAAACAATGTAAAAAAAGCATGGTGGCAAAAATTTGTCCAAGAATCAGAGCACAACGTTGGGATCGATGCTGCAATTTTAATGAATCCAAAAGCTTGGGTTGCTTCTGGTCACGTTGGTAACTTTAATGATCCAATGATCGATTGTAAGGCATGTAAAGCGCGTCATCGTGCTGACAAAATCATCGAGGATGCTGCGCTAGCTAAAGGCGATGAAATCATTGTTGATGGTATGACATTTGATCAAATGAAAGAAACAATGGTTAAATATGACGTAGTTTGCCCAGATTGCGGTAAAGCTGATTTTACAGATATTCGTCAATTTAATTTAATGTTTAAAACTTTCCAAGGTGTAACAGAATCTTCTACTAACGAAATTTATTTACGCCCAGAAACAGCACAAGGTATTTTCGTGAACTTTAAAAATGTACAACGTTCTATGCGTAAACGTACACCATTCGGTATTGCACAAATCGGTAAGTCTTTCCGTAACGAAATTACGCCAGGTAACTTCACTTTCCGTACACGTGAATTCGAACAAATGGAACTTGAATTTTTCTGTAAGCCAGGCGAAGATCTTGAATGGCACGCATACTGGAAAGAGTTTTGTAAAAACTGGTTATTAAATTTAGGCATGAAGGAAGAGTCTATGCGCCTTCGCGATCATGAAGAAGACGAACTATCTCACTACTCAAATGCTACAACTGATATCGAATTCAAATTCCCATTCGGCTGGGGCGAGCTTTGGGGCGTAGCGGATCGTACAGATTACGATTTAAAACAGCATATGGAGCATTCTGGTGAAGATTTCACTTACATCGATCCAGTATCAAACGAACGTTATGTACCATATTGCATCGAGCCATCTTTAGGTGCAGACCGTGTGACATTAGCATTCCTTTGCGATGCTTATGACGAGGAAGAGCTTGAAGGCGACGATAAACGTACAGTTTTACGCTTCCACCCTGCTCTAGCGCCATTTAAAGCTGCGGTCCTACCACTTTCTAAAAAGCTTTCGGATGAGGCTACTGATGTTTGGGCAGAGCTTCGTAAATCATTCCCAGTTGACTTTGATGAGTCACAATCAATTGGTAAACGTTACCGTCGTCAAGATGAAATTGGTACACCATTCTGTATCACTTACGACTTTGACTCAAAAGAGGATGGTCAAGTTACAGTACGTCACCGTGACTCAATGTCTCAAGTTCGTATGCCAATTACAGATGTTAAAGCATACATTGAAAAACATCTTCAATTCTAAGTTCATAAGATATAAAGAGGGAGTCGCATTTTAAGCGACTCCCTCTTTCTGTGGAAAAATGACTACTCGTACTAATGATGAGGAACCGGCGATTTACCTCGGCCAGCAAGATGACTTGCAATGTAAGCCCTTCCGGAAAGTAGAGGCCAAGCCCGCAGAAAGTGCCCACTCGGAGTGAAAATCAACCTTAGTTTTTGGATACACATTTCAATCTTTTGTCAGGTCTTAATTGATGAAAACAAGCGCTCTTGCATCTTCTCCTCAAATGAAAATCTTTTCATACTCATACCTACTAAGCTTATTAGAATTTCCTCTATATCTCCAAGCGTATAATAAAGGAAGGTTCCTTCTCGCATTGGGCGAACCCTCTTATCGATTGTTAGTTTATCTTCAATAAAGTAAGCTACATTTACGTTACAATGTTCCATCAATTGCGAAATACGTTGGTCATCATCTGGATTAATAAAAAACGGAACAATTTTGTCAATATACAAAATACTTTGCACAAGTTTTATAAAGAAATTTTCACGAAGTGCAGTTTTCACAACTACTACAGTTGTTTTTTCATGCTGGTAATCCATATACAATATATTTATTTGCTCTTCTAATAACTTTTTTAGAATATCAATAGAATTTCTATACTTTGTCATATCCGTTTGGATTTCTCTTGTTAATAAACGTAGAATTTGAAAAGCAGGTAAAAATATTTTTAAAACAATTTCTTTAGGATGTAAATGATCTATTAATCTTTTAAAGTAAACTCTTAAGCTATTTTCATCACAGCGAATTAATTGTTCTACAAATAAGTTAAAAATTTCTTCAAAGCTGTTTGTACGATAATCTATCATTTTCGAAATTTTCACACTATAATTCAAAGGTAAAATCATTGACTTTTGCTCATCTAATAGTTTAACTTTAGGCAATGTCGGGAATAAATCATAGACAAGTTCTACTTGTGCACTTCGATTATCTGATAATTGAACGACTGAGTTGACAGGAAAAATTCCTAGACACTCTACAAATTTATGCATAAATTTCTCGTTATATAAATGTCGATCACGATATAAAACAGCTAATGCATCTGTTGCAGCATATCCCGAATGGTATACTCGCTTTGATGTCATCGCTGAATAAACATCAATAATCTGCAGTATTTGAACTCCCTCACACATATCATCCTCACAAAGCTGATTCGGATAACCTTTACCAGCAAAGCGTTCATGATGATCCCGTGCTAAATAGGCAATATCGTCTTCCCCATTTTCAACGAGTAGCTCATAACCTTTAGTCGTATGAGTTTTGACAATATCAAACTCATCTTCCGATAATTTTCGTTTTAAATTTAATATATCTTGTGGAATACATACCTTCCCAATATCATGGAACAAATAGCCTCTTGCTAGCGTTTCAATATCCATTAAACCTAAATTACGGGCGAAGATTGTACCTAAAACGAAAACATCAAATGAATGAACAAAAGAATATTCATCCCATTCTTTTAATCGCATGAGTAATTCATAGCGATGTTTCTTTTCTAAAATTTTTTCAAAAACACCTCGTACATAAGCAGTGTCTTGGATGCTTTTTAAAATTTGGCCATAGCGTAATTCATGCACAACATTCTCTAATGTAGTCATAAAAAGCTGACTTACTGTTTCTTTATACTCATCTGCATCATCATTTTTATCCATTAGCGGTGCAAAAACATCCTCGTAATCCTTTGAACGCTGAACACTCAAATCATGAACAATTCGGACTGAATCAGTCGGTAAATAAACAGATAATTCATCAACTTTTCTAAGTTTAAGTAAAGCAATAATTCGTTCCGTTAAAACAAGATCTTTTTTAGCTAATAAACGATATTCAGAAAAAATATCTTCAGCTAAAATATCATTCGCTTCGACTTCATCAATACTTAACGTCACTTTTCTTAGCATAATTTCTGCCACATACGCGATGCTTAAGCATTATGTGACTCCCTCCTTCTCCCGTAAGACTGCGTTGTTCGTTATTCGTCAACTATGCCTCGGCATAATTGGTCCGAAATTGGCTTTTTATTTAGGCCTGCAAATTTTTTTTGTGCGAAAGCAAGGCGACAGCAGCAACAATATGAAGGCCAACACGATGTCGGTCATTTCGGTAATGCCACAGCATGGCTTTTTTACAGATGCAGGTCCATTAGCTGTTATCACATGGATGAGATGGTTTTAGGCTAACATCCAACGCTAACTCCTTACCGATTCCATGACATCTGCGGGAGGCTTTAACTTCTTTCACATGCGTAACTTTCGCTACAGAGATTATTTATTGTAAGAAGTTAAATATCATCATCTATATCAATTACAATATCATAGATTAAAATGCCTTTTCAACTAGTATATGGCATAAGAATGAATAGTTTCTACTATGTTTATATTAAAAACTCTGCTAAATTTAATATTTTATACCTAACGAATTGTATTGCAACACTCGTTAATTTGAAATGAAAAGTATATAAAGACCTATATATCAATAAGTATAAGTTTTTATTTATAAGTTATAGTTAAATTTCTCTCATAAATAATATTTCTACAATTGATAAAGGATTAATCAATTTGTCCTAATGCCATTTACAAAAATCAATGCAACTCCAAAATAAATAGCATTTTGATAAAATAACTACCAAGCATGCGAATAAGGAACATTAGAAAATAACCTTTTCCCTGTATTTCACCAAAAGTTGCGGATGACATTTGTTAAAAACATAAAAATGCCAGAAGATCAATGTTAATGGTCTTCTGGCGTTTTTTCTTGTTCTGTATTTGTTCTTATCTGAAATTCAGGCGTTCGCTCTAGCTGTTCAATAAATTTTTTAGTCTTAAAACGAATTCCTGTTTGTTCCTCGTAAATGGTTGTAATTATTTTTTTAATAAAATATTTTGTTTCCTTTTTCAGGTCTAGTTTCCCAATCTGGTCAATTGGTACAGTATAGAACATCCGAATAAGCTTAAGCTGGGTCGGTGTTAATCGAATGATATAAGGATCATGGTGATAACAGCGATGACACAAAAAACCACCTTGTGCAAAAGAAAATGCAAATTCACCGTCTACGGCACCACAAGCAGCACAAGTATGTAAAATAGGCTGCACACCTGTATAGGGTAGCATTTTCCATTCTACGAACAATGTAATGGCCTCCGGGTCATAACCTTCCTCAATGGCTTGTAATGCTTGTAGGAGCACATCAAATGCATATGGCTCAGGCTTACCCTCTTCTACTACTCGCTCGACAAGTTCCATTATATAACTAGCATATGCTGTTGCCATAATATCCTCACGAATATGGCGCATTGAATTGAGATGCTCACCTTGTTGCAATGTTCCCATACCAGTATGATGCTGCACCATAAACATGCCATACGTAAATGGCTGCGTCACAGATGCTAGTCTACTGGAAGGCTTCTTCGCTCCACGAGCCATCGTCGCAACCTTTCCAGCTTCTCTTGTTAGTAATGTTACAATTTTATTTGATTCTCCATAGGCACGCACCTTTAGGACAATCCCTTCCCATTTATGAAGCATCGATCCCCCTCCTTTCTACACTGTTTCGCATGAAAATAGAGCTCTCCAATAAAATTATTGGACAGCTCCATTTAAAACTACAGCGACAAATAAGATTGTTGTAAAGTTGCTTCTTAACTTAAAAACAGATCCTATTAATATTCATCATCACGGAAACCGAAGTCACGTAAATGCGTTGATTTATTTCGCCAATCCTTTTGCACCTTTACCCAAAGCTCTAAATACACTTTTGAACCAAGAAGCATCTCAATATCTTTTCTAGCACGTATCCCTACTTCTTTTAATAGCGCACCACGTTTACCAATGACAATCCCTTTTTGCGAATCTCTTTCTACGATAATCGTTGCTGCTACACGAATTTTATCTTCATTTTCTTCATCACGGCGAATTTTATCAATCACAACAGCGATAGAATGAGGTATCTCTTCGCGCGTTAAATGCAACACCTTTTCACGAATTAACTCTGAAATAATGAAACGTTCAGGATGATCCGTTACTTGATCTGCTGGATAATATTGCGGACCCTCGGGTAAATATCTCGTTAATGTCGTTAATAAATCTTCTACATTATTCCCTTGTAATGCTGAAATCGGTACAATTTCCGCAAAGTCATAACGCTCTTTGTAGCTTTCAATTATCCCTATTAATTCATCCGGATGAATTTGATCGATTTTATTGATTACCAGGAAGACAGGCGTTGGATTACCCGCTAGCATTTCAAGGATGAATTCGTCACCCTTTCCAAGTTTCTGCTCTGCATTAACCATGAACATAATAACATCCACTTCACGCAATGTATTTTTAGAAACCTTTAGCATAAAATCCCCTAGCTTATGTTTAGGCTTGTGGATTCCTGGTGTATCTATAAAGATCATTTGGCTATCATTTGATGTTAGTACACCTTGTACTTTATTTCGTGTTGTTTGTGGCTTATCACTCATAATCGCAATTTTTTGACCAATAACACGGTTTAAAAATGTTGATTTCCCAACATTCGGTCGACCGATTATGGAGATAAAACCTGACTTATAGCCATTATTATTTTCCAGCATTCTCTAAATCCTCCGTTGTAAATGCAAACGGTAGTAATTCGCCTACAGACGTTACCGTGACATCACCTTTTAAATTTGTTAAATATACAGGCATAGATGGCATGCAAAACTCCATCATCACTTGACGACAAGCTCCGCATGGCGCACATGGTCCATCCGTATCAGCTACAATAGCAATCGCCTCAAAATCATAAATACCTTCTGACACAGCTTTGAAAAATGCTGTACGTTCAGCACAATTTGTCATACTATAGCCCGCATTTTCAATATTACAGCCATGAATGACCTCTCCATCTTTCGTTAAAATCGCCGCGCCAACTTTAAATTTTGAGTAAGGTACATAAGCCTTTTCACGCGCTTTTTTTGATTCTTCTAATAATGCTTGCATATCAATTGTCATCAATGTCCACCTCTACATAATCAATTTCGCCTCGGCGTAATTGCGTCCGAATTTTGAATTGTGCCTAGGCCTGCATGAGGACCTACACGAGGTCGGTCATTTCGGTAATGCCACAGGACGAGGCGTTTTTACCGATGCAGGTCAGTTAGCCGTTTTCGCAGGATGCAAAGTTGTTAGTCTAACATCCTTAGTACATTCCTTTCACAATCCATGACATCCGCCGGAGGCTTTATCTTCATGAATGAAGATAAATAGCTCATCACCTTAAAGCGGGGTTGATTTCCGTTCCGGCTGGGCACTTTCCTAAGGGCGTCAGATGAGCCCCAAGGAGTTGCCCAACCTCCACTCCAATCTACTTAAAATTCATTTTAACAAATGACATCCCGAACTTTTGGTGAGTCTAATAAATCGTAAATTCTCCAGCACAATTGCTACTACTTCATGACCGAACAGTAGTATTAAAACCATTTCGGTATAAATATGAGTAATCCGATTATAGCACTGAATATCGCAAATACAAGTACTGCACCTGCAGCAAGATCTTTCGCCTGCTTAGCAAGCGGATGGATCGTAGGTGAAGCTAAATCCACTACTCGTTCAATTGCTGTATTAATCATTTCAAGTGCAAACATTAGAGCAATTAATAACAATACAATATACCATTCTATACGAGATAAACCCGTAAAATAGCCAGCAATCAAAACTATTCCCGCACTAAGTAAGTGGGATTTGAAATTTTGCTCCGCACAGGCTGTAATAATACCTTTAAAGGCATACCCAAAAGAGCGTACAAATTTGCGAACATTCATTTATTCTCGTCCTAAGCCGAAAGATTGTAAAATCTCATCCTGCTTTCCGAACATCACCTTTTCATCTTCTGGCACCATATGATCATAGCCAAGTAAATGTAAGAAACCGTGGACTGCTAAAAAGCCTAATTCTCGCTCAAATGTATGCCCATATTCCGCTGCCTGTTCTTTTGTACGATCTGTTGAAATAATAATATCTCCTAATATACGAGGCATCCCTTCAAATGTTACTTCCATTTCTCCCGCACCTAATTCCTCCAGGGCAAATGAGATAACATCTGTCGGTTGATCCTTGTCACGATATTCTCGGTTTATTTCTTGAATCGCTTCATTTGTAACGAACGTCACTGACACTTCCGTTTCCGGCTCAATATTCTCTAGTTTCGCAGCTAGCTGCAAAAGCTTTTCAACAAGCTCCATATGCTCAGTAGCCACTTCATTTGTTTCATCTGTAAAATCAATTGTTAAAATCATAGATCCTCCTACTTATCTGCCTTTGGATATTCAATTCGTGAGTGGAAAATTCCATTCAACGTTTCACAAAGTACTCTCTCTATACATTTTAACTCTTTTATCGAAATATCGCATTCATCAAACTGACTGTCTTGTACTCGATCATCAATAATTGCTCGTACCAACTTTTGAATTTTCTCCGCATTCGGTTCCTTCATCGATCGAACCGCTGCCTCAACGCTATCTGCAACACTAATAACTGCCGCTTCCTTCGTTTGTGGTTTCGGACCTGGATATCTGTACGTTGTATCATCTAAGCATTTTCCTTCTTCCTTCGCTTTAAAGTAGAAGTATTTTAACAGACTAGATCCGTGATGCTGCAAAGCAATATCAATAATTTCCTGTGGCATCTTATATCGTTTTAGCATTTCAGCCCCATCAGTAGTATGCGCAATTATAATTTCCGCGCTTTTTTCCGGAGACAATGAATCATGGGGATTAATACCAGACATTTGATTCTCGATGAAGAAGGCAGGGCGCTTCGTTTTGCCAATATCATGATAATAGCATCCTACACGAGCTAGTAATCCATCCGCACCAATTTCCTCACATGCAGCCTCCGCTAAGTTCGCCACCATAACACTATGATGATATGTTCCCGGAGCCTCCATTAGTAATTTTTTCAGCAATGGATGGTTCGGGTTCGATAATTCAATTAAACGCAACGACGACAATAAGCTAAATGCTGATTCAAAGAATGGTAAGAGACCCATTGTAAGAGCTCCTGATAATAAAGCCGATATCATTGCCGCGATAAAGTAAAACACTAACTCTGACAAGCCGTAGGAAGATTGTGTCATCAGTAAATAAAATGCAATAAATAACATATTTACGAGCCCTATAATACCTACAGTATGTAAAATATGCGAACGTTTTTCCATACTTTGCAAAAAGAATAAACTCGCAAATCCTCCAAAAATTATATACAGTGTAATTTCCATCTGCATAACAGATGAATAACCCTCTTGGAATATAACACCCGCAGATGCTGCTGTCATAACCGTAATAAGAACTGCAGCACGGTCATCCGCTAATAACCGTACTAGCATCGTTGCCAATGCTGTTGGGAAAAGGAAGGCAATCGTAACATCAAAACCTCCTGAGACTAGACTAATAAATTTCATCAGCAGGATCGATAAACTATAAACAATTACTGTTACCAACAGGGCATTACGTTTTTTGTACTCATCTATATGCCAGCGTTCGAATAAAACAAACATGAACATCATTTCAAGAAGTATTAAAATAATCAGCCCTGCAATCGGTTTCATCGATGCCTTATTACTTACCATACCTAGAAGCTCTAATTGACGGAACGCCTCATTATCAATAATTTGCCCTTCCTGTACGATGATTTGTCCTTGAAGAATTCGAGTTGGTTCAACCGATTCCCTCACTTGTTCCTTTCGAATTTTCGTTTGTTCCTCGTTTATCGTCTCGTTTTCAATAATACTCGTACGACCAATTAAAACTACCGTATTAAATATTTTATCAGGATAGCCTCGTTGTCCACGAATTTTTGTCTCAAAATCATTTTGAGACGCAAACACATTTTCAGATCGAATGGATTTTTGTAAATATTCCTGTACGAGTTTTGATAGTTGTGTACTTGTTCTTTTTAGATCCGCTTCACTTTGTACTAACAATCCTTCTAGTTGTGAATCAGTGAAGACAATGGGCATTTGCTCTGAATCTATAGATTCAAGTTTTTTACGAAGCTGCGCCACTTGATCAACAACAGGAATAGGTTCTTTGCTACTCTCAACATCTGCCTTTACCTCAAGAACATAGTCGAATAAAGACGTTACAATCGAAGCTCGCTGTTTAGCAACATCCGCAGAAAATTGATAGACTGGTGCAACTGCATTTGTTGCTTTTTCTCGTTCCTGTTGCGTTTTATAAGTATCTTCTATCGTTTTAGTAGATCGTACTGTTTCAGGCGCTAGCTGTAATGGTTTAAAATCATATGTAACACCTTTAACATTGCCATACATAAAAGTAAATTGTAGGGCTCCTGTTAAGATGAGAACGACAATTAAAAAGTAGCGAAAGCCAATAAGTTCTGTTATTTTTTTTAATTGTTTCTCCATCTTGCACCTCCTCTATCTACCTACTATCATACCAATTCAAAAAACATTTTTCCCGAAAAATGTATAAGAAAGTAAAAAAACAGCTATACACATCGTATAGCCGTCACAAATTTTTCCATTTTCAAACCTTTTTCATGCTTGTTAAGTGTTGGATCATCATCAAAACGTGTGGTTGATTTCCGTTCCGACTGTGCGCTTTGTTACTGCCGCTTCACTTTCGCTACAGAAAACATTTGTTGTTGTTGCTGTCGCTTCGCTTTCGCACAGTTAAAAAACATTTGCTGCCGCTACGTTAGCACTGCGCTTTCGCACAGAAAACATCCGCTACGCTGCAGGGTCTCGGGCCAACAGATGTCTTTTGCGCGAAAGCGTGAGTGCAACGTAGCGGCAGCAGCACGATGTTGGTCACGAAGGCGTTATCACAGGACGTGATGTTTTTAGCCTTCGTTCCTCTATATCGCTAATCCCCATGGAGTCGCCCAGTCGTAACGAAGATCAACTTTTTTACATAGTAGAAGTTTTAAACAAAAGTCATCCACAACTTTTGGTGATGAACCTAAGTTTTGTATATCGCGTTACTTTGGTGCTTTCAGTACAGACTTTAATATGACCGCTAAGCGGTCATATTAAAGTTGCTGCTCTTCGTATGCTTGGATGATTTTTGCTACGATTGGGTGGCGTACTACATCACCTTGTTCTAAAGTTTGGAAATGTATAGATTTTACGTACTTTAATGTTCGTTCTGCTACGATTAATCCAGATTCCATATTTTTTGGTAGGTCAATTTGTGTTTTGTCGCCGGTAATGACCATTTTTGAGCCAAATCCTAGTCGCGTTAAAAACATTTTCATTTGCTGATGTGTCGTATTTTGAGCTTCATCTAAAATAACAAAGGCATCATCTAATGTACGGCCACGCATATATGCTAAAGGTGCAATTTCTATTGTGCCTCTTTCAATAAGCCTTTGTGTTTGTTCTGATCCGTAAATATCGTTTAAAGCGTCATAAAGAGGGCGTAAATAAGGATCTACCTTTTCCTTCAAATCCCCCGGAAGAAAGCCTAGAGACTCGCCTGCCTCTACTGCAGGGCGTGTTAAAATAATACGCTTAACGTGCCCGTTTTTTAGCGCCTGTGTTGCCATGACTACCGCTAAATACGTTTTCCCAGTACCGGCTGGTCCGATACCAAAAATAACGTCCTTATGACGGATTGCTTGTATGTATTCTCGTTGACCTATTGTCTTTGCACGAATAGGCTTGCCTTTCGTCGTGCGAGCTATTTCTTCATCATAAAGTTCTGCAAAGTATTCAATCGTTCCTTTTTGTGTCATTTCAATTGCTGTTGCAACATCACGCTGATCAATATTAATTCCTTTACGAATGACCTTTAAAAGAGCATGTAAAAGGAATGTTGCTTGTTCCTTTGCATCCTCTTCACCAGCAAGCTGAATTTGTTCACCACGTGTAATAATGTGGACTTTTAGAGCCTCTTCGATTAATTTCATATTTGCATCGGAAATTCCGAGTAGCATGACCGCTTCGTTTGGATTATCCACTTGTAATACAGTTAAATGTTCTGACATAATCATTCTCCTTGTAGGCCTTGTATTGGACTGGCAATGTTTTCATTGACTAAAAATAGAACTTTCCCTTCAACTGTACCATTCCCCCACTTTACCTGTAAAAGGTTTTCTTTTTTTATAACCGTTTTCGCAGGTAGTGAACGAAGTACCTTTTCATGAAGCAATGGTATGAGCAATGAATCTATTTTGGATTCATTAAGCTCTACTTGCACTTTTTTTGAGTACTGCTCCTCAACAACTGAAACATATGGATCGAGCCAATCAGGTAAATCTTTCTTTTGCACATAGTCAACTTTATCTTTTTCTTCATGAATGCCTTTCACTAATACGCGCCATTGCTTTTGTTGTAGCGTTTCCATCGTTAGTTTTGTTGGAATTTTAAATGAACATTCAAGCCAATAATCTGCGTAAACTTCTCCCTTAGCCCCAACAAAGACTTGATCTTCACCACTTTCAATTACGCCACTTACGAGAACATCACCTTCGTAAGCCGTATCGTTAACTGAAATTTTCCGTTCTCCATTTTGAATATTAAAGTGAGTAATTACACCACTTTTTGTTGCTACTAAATGCTCCGCTAACTTTTCATTCGTTTGTTTAGTTTGTTTTGGGGACTCCTGAGGTCGTAAAATTACACGTCCACCGTACTTTTCAATATGCACCCACGAAAGGTCTCGATGCCCTTCTAATAGCTTCTGTCGCATGACAGCATCTGAGGGTAAGTTTTTTTTAGAAATGGGTGTTTCTAATTGAAATGTATCTTGAAAGGTCTTTCCTAGACGTTCCTCTAACTCCGGTGTTGCCGCTTTAATATCAATCCGCCAAATAACCTGCGCACATAGTAATGGTATTAATATCATCAACGCTAGGCCAAGCAAAGTCCAAAGCTGCGCTCGAAAAACTTGAAGTTCATCTGCATAATAGATTGCCATTTTAAGTCGGTAACGACTACGCACACGGCGAATCTTTGGTAGATAATGCATAGTTGTTTCAAAGACAACCTCTTGCTCACGAAAAACAACACGCTTTAATGGCACATGTTGCACATGCAATGCTTGAATAAAAGGATGAACATTTTCATGGCGCTTTATACGTATGATAATTGGCCGATTATTCCACATTATCGCTCACACCCATATTCTTTGTCATTTTCATCTGAAGCTCCTGTAAATCCTCTACAGAAAGATGCAACATATCTTCTTTAAGAGCATTAATTTCCACCGATTTTCCACGCACAGTAATATGATAGTCTGCATAGATAAAAGAGCACGATGAAGCATCAGCATGTAGAAAACGATACGGGCCAATGATTTTTAGTGTTTCATATTGTAATAATTCAAGTAGTGGCGTTAATTGAAATAGTTTTCTCATAAAAAAATGCCTCCTTCTTCGGCAATATATGCATCGAAAAAGGAGGACATGCTAGTTATTTTCTTTTTGCTTTTGGAGGGCCTAAAACTTCTGCCATTACAACAGCCTGCATGAATGATTTTTTTGATGTCGGTAATTGAAAAGCCGATTGTGGTTCAGCTACTCCCTCGACTTTTTTTCCAGCTGCCAAACGGCCAATACTTTCTCTATTCGACGTACGACCCATTTTCTCAGTCGGGACTAAAGAGGGAGCTACATAGCTCGGTGTTTTTTCAATTACTGTTTTTTCGACATTTTTTTTCGGCTCTTCGAATTGGGGCTTTTCATTTTCCCATTCACCTAAAAACCCACGTGCAAAATCCTCAAAACTCTGTGGTTTAGATTGTTGCTGTTGCGTCACCTCTGCTCTTTTTATAACAGGAGGCTCTACTTGTGAATCCTTGTTAAAAGGAGGCATTGGTTTTTGTTCTTTCTTTTTTGATTTACCGAAAATAGAGCTGACTATGGCAATTATCACAAATATAATTAATTGTTCCATTTATTAGTACCGCTCCTTTCAGTTTTTTTATTGGTTAGATTCATTAGTTTCTGATTTATCTGAGCCTACTTTAGAAATGGAGTCTCGCATCGCAGTATCTGCTTGAATGTTACGGTAGTTCATGTAATCCATAATACCAAGATTACCCGAACGTAGAGCCTCTGCCATAGCCTGTGGTACTTCAGCTTCAGCTTCTACTACTTTCGCTTTCATCTCTTGTACGCGTGCAATCATTTCTTGCTCGTTCGCTACAGCCATCGCACGACGTTCTTCAGCCTTCGCTTGGGCAATGTTTTTATCAGCCTGTGCTTGTTCAATTTGTAATTCAGCACCGATGTTTTTGCCGATGTCAACATCAGCAATATCGATCGATAAGATTTCAAATGCTGTACCTGAATCTAGACCTTTTGATAAAACCGTTTGAGAAATCATATCAGGGTTTTCTAAAACTTCTGTATGATGCACAGCCGAACCAATTGTCGAAACGATCCCCTCACCTACACGAGCAATAACCGTTTCTTCACCAGCACCACCGACTAAACGTTCAATGTTTGCTCGTACAGTAATACGCGCCTTCGCTTTTACTTCAATCCCGTTCATCGCAACACCTGAAATAAATGGTGTTTCAATGACTTTCGGGTTAACAGACATTTGTACCGCTTCTAATACGTCACGTCCCGCTAAATCTATAGCTGCACAACGTTCAAATGATAACTCAATATTTGCACGATGAGCCGCGATTAACGCATTTACTACACGGTCAACATTACCACCTGCTAAATAGTGACTTTCAAGTTGATTGATCGTAACAGGTAATCCTGCTTTATGTGCTTTTATTAATGGGTTCACGATTCGTGATGGGATTACACGACGTAAACGCATACCGATTAATGTGAAAATACTAACACGGACACCTGCAGCAAGTGCAGAAATCCATAGCGCTACTGGTACAAAGGTAAAGAATACCGCGACTACAATGAATAATAAGACTAGCCCTGCAATTGGACCTAATAAAGCTAAATCAAAACCCATTTACTATTCCTCCATCTCTTTTTCTGTTCGTCTCACAACAATTCGTGAGCCCTCTACTTTAATAACTTCTACATGATTTCCAGCATCAACATAGCCACCTTCCGATACTACGTCAATGCGTTCACTACCAAATAACATTGTACCCGCCGGACGAAGGGGTGTAATCGCTTTACCCACTTTTCCAAGCAGTTCTGTGCGATTTACGTTAGATACATAGCCCTCTTCCGTCGTTGTCGCATCCATCAAGACAAGCTTGTTTAAAACATGTAATTTTTTACCGAAAAATTTCATCAAGATCACCATTCCTATTATCGCTACAACAAATGCAATGAAAATCGCTATAATCATTTGCATCATGTTTGCACCTGCCAGTATTAGACTTAGTAATATTAGCGCACCACCTAAAATACCAACAATACCACCGGGGACAAAAAACTCCGCTATAACAAGCGCTAAACCTACAATAAATAAAAGTAATGTCTCATAACCTGCCAAGCCCGCCACCATATGACCGAAGAAAAATAATCCTAGCGCTGACAATCCCATTATACCCGGAACACCAAAACCTGGCGAATATAGCTCAACTACAAGCCCCAAGCTTGCAATCGACAATAAAATCGGAACGATAATCGGATTTGTAATAAAACGAGCAAGTTTTTCAGCAAAAGTAGGTTCAATCGGAACGATGTCACGCTCATCTATTTGCGTTGCTTTTAAAAGATCCTGGAAATTCGAAACCGTTCCATCAGAATAACCAACTTTTTCTGCCTCTGAAGCTGATAACGTTAATAAATTCCCTTCTCCTGCTCGAAATTCTGGTAAATCAACAGATACATCAGCCATCGCTCGTGCATATTTTGGATCGCGTTTTTTTGATTCTGCAGCTGCCTCCATTTGAGCAACCCATGCACTATGAGCCTTTAAATCTGCTGCATTTCCTGCTGAATCAATAACTGCAGCCGCCCCGATCGTTCCATTTGGCACCATGTAGATTTCATCCGCATGTAAGGCTAAAAAGGCACCTGCAGAATGAGCATCTTTGTTAATGTACGCAATTTTACGTATATCCGTTGCATCCATAAGCATTGCAATATCACCGGCTGCATTCACAAAACCACCAGGTGTATGAATGTCTAAAATAATCGCTTCTGCATTGTTTTCTTCCGCCTCTTTAAAAGCTCGTTCTAAAAATGCGTGAAGTCCTCTTTCTACTTCATTATGAATTGGTATGTGGTAGACCTTGCTACTTGCAAAAGCAGACGTTAGTGGAAACGCTAACAAAAATGTCATCCAAATAACTAGTAAATAGCTGAGGATTCTTCGTCTTCGCATCTTTTTCCCTCCCTTCTAACATGCTTCTCTCCTGTATATACGACTGACTATGCAAAAAGTTTCATAAATCCTAATAATTTTATTATACAGTGAATTATTAACTTATGTGGCCCCGGATAAGGCTTCTACTATAAGTATGTAACATAAAAGCCGAATGAATCACAAAGATCCCATTCGGCTTCTCCAATATGTACGTAAAATTGAGCTAATGTAAAATACCTGAAATTAATCGACATGAGATTAATTTCAGGTATATTTTTGTCTGCTCAGTGAATCATACAATTGCGTGTTATGAACGTAGGGATTTTTAATGGGAAATTAAATTACCACTTACGTTTACGTGCAGCTTCTGATTTCTTTTTACGTTTTACGCTAGGTTTTTCGTAGAACTCGCGCTTTCTAACTTCTTGAATTGTACCACTTTTTGATACAGTACGTTTGAAGCGGCGAAGAGCATCTTCAAGCGATTCGTTTTTGCGAACGACAGTTTTTGACATCTCTCTTTCCCTCCCTCCGAACACACGTCAATACACAAATAGGCTAATAACCATTTGCTGTGTACTAAAGAATTATAACGTATTGTCTAAAAATGGTCAATAGAAAGTGTACGAATTAATCTGGTGAATTTTTGGTTTTATTCCCTTAAGAATTTTCAGCTCACTTTTGGACAACAATAAACATACAAATTTTATTAATTATAGGTTCAATGAGGAGAATAAAATGAAAACATTTATCAATAAATTAAATCCTCCAAAAGCACTTGTTTTGGGCTTCGCCATCATCATTTTAATCGGAACATTTTTTTTAACCCTCCCCATTGCAACGGTCGACGCTAATGGTCTTTCATTTTTAGATGCTCTATTTACCGCTACCTCCGCTACTTGTGTAACAGGACTGATTGTTGTAGATACCGGCGATACATTTTCGATATTTGGAGAATTAGTTATTCTTTTTCTTATCCAAATTGGCGGACTGGGCTTTATGACATTTGCGACGTTATTATTTTTACTCTTAGGAAAAAAAATTTCTTTAAAAGAACGACTTTTGTTAAAAGAGGCATTTAATAACGTTACAATAGCTGGCCTAGTTAAATTAGTTAAAAGGATCCTGTTATTTACTGCATTAATTGAAATGATAGGTGGCTTCATTTTATCTATTCGTTTTTCGTTCGATATGCCTGTAGGTAAAGCCTTTTACTTCGGATATTTCCATGCCATCTCGAATTTTAATAATGCTGGTTTCGATATAATGGGTGACTTTAAGAGCTTAACAGAGTATGTAGATGATCCTTTCGTCGTATTCACTATTTGTGCACTTATTACGATTGGTGGCTTAGGATTTATTGTTATTAACGAACTATATAAATACCGCGGAACGAAGCGACTTTCAGTGCATACAAAAATTGTTTTAACTACTACGTTCATATTAACAGTAGGCTCGACGCTATTAATTTTCTTATTTGAATACAACAATAGTAAAACCATTGGCCCACTATCTGAATGGGGCAAAATTCTTGGTTCATTATACCAAGCTGTGACACCTAGAACTGCTGGCTCTAATACCCTCCCTATTGGTGATTTAACACATTCAACATTATTTTTAATCATTTGGTTAATGTTCATCGGAGGAGGTTCTGGATCAACTGCTGGAGGTATCAAAATAACGACTTTCGCTGTTTTAGTTGCTACGATGTGGTGTCAAATGAAAGGGAAAGAAGATGTAGTGCTTTTTAGGCGTAGAATTGTTAATGAAACGATTTTGAAAGCTTTAACAGTTACAATGTGTGGGATGATGATAGTCGTAATCGTTACCATCGTCTTAAGTCTTATTGAACAACGTCATAGTTTTATGATGTATTTATTTGAGGCTACTTCTGCATTCGGAACAGCTGGACTTACAATGGGGCTAACTCCCGAGCTATCAACCGGCGGCCGTCTTCTGATTATATTAACAATGTTTGTAGGAAGATTAGGCCCCTTAACAATTGCTTTCGCCATTACAAATCGTCGAAAAACGGAGGCTTTCCGTCATCCAAAAGGAAAAATTATGATTGGCTAACCATAATAAAGGAGCGATGCACACAATGACGATCAAACAATATGCTGTTATAGGTCTAGGTAGGTTTGGTGTAAGCGTAGCCCGCAAATTATATGAAGCTGGGATTGAAGTTTTAGGAATCGATATTAATGAGGAAAAAGTCGAAGATGCTGAACCTTATGTTACACACGCAGTAGTTGCTGATACGACAGAAGAAAAAGCACTTAACTCCATCGGAATCAGAAATTTCGATTGTGTCATTGTCGCTATTGGTATTGATATGCAATCAAGTATTTTAACGGTCTCATTATTAAAGGAAATAGGCATAAAAAAAATAATTGCAAAGGCTCTCGGCAAAAGACATGGACAGGTTTTAGAAAAGGTTGGAGCTGATTGGGTTATTTACCCTGAAAGAGATATGGGTGAGCGAGTAGCTAATCAGCTTCTTTCACCAAACATGCTGAATTATATTGAATTATCAAAGGAATACAGTATAGAGGAAATTATGATTCCTTCTAAAATGGTCGGACAAAGTTTACGGGATTTAGACATTCGTTCCAAATATAATGTCAGTGTTATTGCCATAGTTCGGGATGGTAATATTACCATCTTACCCTCTCCTGATCAGATTATTGAAGAAAGCGATCTATTAGTTATGATTGGCCATAGAAAGGATCTTACTATATTTTCAAGTGTTGAATAGATAAAATACAAAATATCGAAGGTTGTGTCCGAAGAAGATTTCCCCTTTGAAACAGCCTTCGTTATTTTTCAGAAGATTTTCTTGCTATCCCTATCGTCTTTTAAAATCTCTACAGCTTCTCTGAATCGTTGAGAATGAACAACTTCTCGTTCACGTAAAAATTTCAAGCTATCATTTAAATCAGTGTCATCTGATAAATCAATAATCCACTGATATGTCGCCCTTGCTTTTTCTTCAGCTGCAATATCCTCATACAAATCAGCAATCGGATCCCCTTTAGCTTGAATATAAGTTGCCGTAAACGGTGATCCAGCTGCATTCTGATAAAATAATGCCCTGTCATGATTAACATAGTGCTCTCCCAGACCTGCCTCTTTTAGCATCTCTGGAGTCGCATCCTTTGTCAGTTTATAAATCATCGTGGCAATCATTTCTAAGTGAGAAAACTCCTCTGTCGCTATATCGGTTAACAGTCCAACTACTTTATCGGGAATCGTATAGCGCTGATTCATATATCGAAGTGCTGCTGCTAATTCCCCGTCTGCACCACCATACTGCTCAATTAAATACTTAGCCAGCATAGGGTTGCATGTACTAACCCTTACTGGATACTGGAGCTTTTTTTCATAATACCACAAAAATAGTTCCTCCTAGTTACTCATAATCAATTATGTCTGGAGCATAATTGCATTTAGAATCGGCTTTGGGCATGCACAAAAAACTCCTAATACATTTGGTAGCCGACGTTTCACTTTCAATAAAAAGTTAAACTTGCCATGGCCAAGGTGTATCTATCCAATTAAACGGATAATTTGAATAACTTCTCCCAAAATTCATAAGCGGACCAAATTTCTGTTCAAATTCAACCTTAAGCCGCATACTGATTTCAGTGTTTTCGTTAAATTGCTGAATGGCATCAAAATCGTGAGGATGAGTATCTAAATAAAGATTTAATTCCACTATTACAAAATCAATGGCTTGGATTTCTTCAAGTAGCGTATAATATTCGGGTGGCATCTCCTTACTCATTCTTTATCCCTCCTTGTTGGGGATTTGGATAGGGGCTAAATAATTGAGGCCATAACGTGCCAGATTTGAGAGCTTCTCTAGGGGTTGGATATTGCGGTAGCCCAGGCGGTTGAAAACCCATATATAATTGAGGCGGTGTTGAAAAACTTTTAACCCTTATAGGTGGACATGGATCGAACGGACTAACAAAAGGCTTCCAATACTTATATTGAGTAAACATTGTATCCTCCCTTCTGTATCAATTACATCAGTGGAGTATATGAGGTAGATTTAATTTTTATTCAGACGTAGATCTATTTTATCGTAGCAAATAATTCGCGTATCATGTATAAGTACGAACACGTAATAAAACTCGCATTTTAAAAAATGCGAGCTATATTTTATGTTTAGTTTGGTAGGGTCTCTTTGCTCATCAGACGCACAGATAAAAATTACACCTATTTATTTTTAAAATGTTACTCCAAGAAAATACCCTATAGAAATAAAAATAATTACCCATACCATCGCCCCAAAACAAGCAAAAGCCAGAAAAGTACTAAACTTCATCTGTGTGATTCCAGACATGTAACTTGTAACGTGTCTAATCCCCGGAACAAAATATCCTATAATTATTGTCCACGGTCCAAAACGATGAAACCAACGTTCAACTTTAGTAAACCGTCTATTATTTAGTCCAAACCACTTTCCATATTTTATTATTAATGGTGTTCCTAATTTATTTCCAATTGCATAGCTAAATACCATACCAGTGGATGCACCTAAAAAGCTTAAGATAATACTCAATAGAAAGTTTAAATGTCCCTCATGACACAAAAATCCCACAAACGTCATTAAGATCTCATCGGGAATGGGTAAGCCAATTATTCCTAAAGATAAGATTAAAAATATAGCTAGGTATCCATATTGACTTATAAAACTGCTTATGAATTCCACGAATAGTTTCTCCTTTTTTAATACAAATCGTTACCTATTTCATTAAACATCATATATTCCCCCATTTTTCATTTAAAACACTCGAAGGATTATTAAAAACGGAGAGGCAATTAAGATTAAATAATAGTATTTGATTGACCTGCTAATGATCTACGCATTCAATCTTAAATTCCCTATATTATCGATGTTACTAAGCTATGTAAAAATTCGGTTCGTATCTATACAAAGTTCTTGTAAAATGACCCAATCATCAAGATTTTTATATTCATAAGATTCTTAATGATAACACATAAAAATGATGATATTCCTCTCTGTACATTTTTACAAGTACTTTTCATAATACATCATCTACCATGAGTTAAAAAGAGGTGTATTGTGAATAAAACAACAACAATCGTTCAATAGGTTAAATTTTTATAATAATCATCCATAAATGGTAATGGAATTTATCAATTTGCTCATTTTTTATGTACAGGAATATCATTTCAGGAAATGAATATTTTCCATTATTAGACTCTCAATCAAATTTTCAATGAAAACGGGGCTAGTCCATAACGAACAGCCCCGTAGTCCTTACTATTAATAATTAGAATCTGCAATTAATCCGTTCATAATAGCAACACCAGAACTTGCTCCAATACGAGTAGCTCCAGCCTCAACCATCTTTTGCATATCTTCTAAGCTTCGTACACCGCCAGAAGCTTTTACACCTAAATCTGGGCCTACTGTTTTACGCATTAAGGCAATATCTTCTGCAGTTGCGCCACCAGTAGAAAAACCTGTTGATGTTTTCACATAGTCAGTACCTGCTGCCACAGCTAGCTCACAAGCTTTAACTTTTTCTTCATCTGTTAGTAGGCAAGATTCAATAATTACTTTTACAAGTGCGCTACCTTTTGCCGCTTCAACAACTGCAGCAATATCTGCTTGCACAAGGTCATAGTTTTTATCCTTTAATGCACCGATATTGATAACCATGTCTACCTCTTTTGCACCGTTAGCAATCGCATCTTTCGCTTCGAATGCTTTAACAGCTGGTGTGTTAGCACCTAAAGGGAAGCCTATTACTGTACAAACTAAAACATCTGAGCCTTGTAAAAGCTCGCTGCTATATTTCACCCAAGTTGGATTTACACAAACAGAAGCAAAGTTAAATTGTTTTGCCTCTGCACACAATTTTTCGATTTGCTCTTTTGTAGCTTCAGCCTTTAATAATGTGTGATCAATCATACGTGCGAAATTTTGCTCCATTTTATTAGACTCTCCTTCTATCAACAAGTTGTACGTACCTCTCTGGAATCATAACATTTTTTAACGTTTCCGTCTAATTTTGAATGAAATTAGATGAATTCAAATTATTTTAGAAACAACTCCATTATCCCTAGGCATAATTACATCCGGAATCGTGTTTGTGCTTGCACATTCGACTCCGTGGCTCTGCTTTGGCGAGTATTTACTCCGCTTTCGCGGGTATTCGCTTCGCTTCCGCGGGTATTTACTCTCCTTCCGCGGGTATTCGCTTCGCTTCCGCGGGTATTCACTCTCCTTCCGCGGGTATTCCACACTTCCCCAGGTATTCACTCTCCTTCCGCGAGTATTTACTCTCCTTCCGCGGGTATTTACTCTCCTTCCGCGGGTATTCACTCTCCTTCCGCGGGTATTCGCTTCGCTTCCGCGGGTATTCCCACGCTTCCGCGGGTATTCCTCACTTCCGCGGTATTTAGACAGAAAGAAGTTAAAATATAGCAAAACACCGTTCAAAGTTTGAACGGTGTTTCTATTCATAGGTACTCTTTTGTTATTTTATAGTTTCTAATACACGAACAAATTGTCCTTTAGAATGAGGGTATCCAGCTTGCGTAATTTTCACTTTTACAAGCTGACCGATTAGGCTTTCAGGACCTTCAAATACTACTTTTAAGTAATTATCAGTATAACCTGTTAAAAGCCCTGCCTCACCGCTTTCATCATGCACGAATTCTTCAGGAATTACCTCTAGCACTTGATCTTCAAAGCGAGAAGAATATTCCTTCGCTAATTGATCATTTAAAGCGATTAATCGGTGAACACGTTCGTTTTTAATATTTTCGTCAATTTGGTCCTCCATGCGTGCAGCTGGTGTACCTGTACGTGGAGAGAATGGGAATACGTGTAATTCAGAAAACTTATGGTCACGAATAAAGTTATATGTTTCCATGAACTCTTCCTCAGTTTCACCTGGGAAACCTACGATTACGTCAGAAGTGACAGCCAAGTCTGGTAAAGCTTCATGTAGTTTAGTTAAACGTTCACCGAAGAACTCCATTGTATACTTACGACGCATACGTTTTAAAACTGTATCAGAGCCAGATTGGATTGGAATGTGTAGGTGATTAACTACGATTTTTGATTCACGTAAAACTTCAATCACTTCATCTGTTAATTGACTTGCCTCAATCGAAGAAATACGAAGACGTTTTAAGCCTTTTACATTTGCCTCTAAATCACGTAGAAGCTGGGCTAAATTGTAATCTTTTAAGTCTTGTCCATAGCCACCTGTATGAATACCAGTTAGAACAATTTCAAGATACCCTGCGTCCACTAGTTGTTGGGCTTGGCTCAATACTTCTTGAGGATCTCGAGAGCGCATTAACCCACGTGCCCATGGAATAATACAAAACGTACAGAAGTTATTACAGCCTTCTTGTATTTTTAACGATGCGCGTGTACGGTCTGTAAATGCAGGCACATCTAATTCCTCATAAACACGATTTTTCATAATATTGCGCACAGCATTAATTGGTTGGCGTTCAGTAAGATATTGATCTATGTAGCCAAGTAATTTTGTACGATCCTGTGTTCCTACAACAATGTCAACACCAGGAATCGCCATAATTTCAGCTGGAGATGTTTGAGCGTAACAGCCTGTAACACAAATGACAGCGTCTGGGTTTTGACGAATAGCTCGACGAATAACTTGACGTGATTTTTTATCCCCTGTATTTGTTACTGTACATGTATTAATGACATAGACGTCTGCTTGACGATCAAACTCCGTACGATCATAGCCTTCTTCTTTAAACAACTGCCAAATTGCTTCTGTTTCATAATGATTTACTTTACAACCTAGAGTATGGAAACTCACGATTTTTGATCGCTCGTTACTCATAATATATATCATCCTTTCAAGAGTACACTACAATAAATTAAATTATCAACGTGTCTTATAATAGCACAAATAAATATAATGAGCCTAGCTTTTTGGCTAGGCTTCAAAAAATATATAAATGAAAAGTAATTACTAATAAGAGTTACTCTACTAAAAATACAAATAATATAAAAGAAAAAAAGCCCAATCTCAAAATAAATTGCAAAAAGGCAGTTAAAAATTTAGATTCACTCTAATTTTCAACTGCCAACTCAAATAGTAAATTTTTATCAGTGCCTTTAAATAGTCTTGGGCAGTTTTTTCAATTACATTTTCTCATTGAACAGCCCTTTAATTTGTACTGTTGTTCTGCACCTCTAAAAACTAAATTATGGGCTAACTGGAGGAGTAAGTCCTAAAAGAACAGGAGTTACTACAGTACTACCCGTTCCAAGGCGAACTTGTTGAACTTGCAGTACTTTTACTGTAAGATCCAGAACAATTTTTTCGCGTAATGTGCTGAAAGTACCTTCTGGTGCTGCCATAATTGGTGAAAAATCAAGTTCAAAGAAGTTTGCAGCAACTAACTCGCCAAATGGTTGTTCATTGTACTTCACGAGATTTTGGAAGAATGCCTTATCCAATCGAGCATCCATTTGAGTTCTTTCATTCAGGAAGTTCGCTTCGGCAAACTCAGAAATTCCTATGATTGGAGTAGTGCCACCAGGTGTTTGTGGAAAAATTAGTTCAGTAAAACCAGAAAACGGAACGTCTGCAATTCTATCACGAAGTGCGCCATTACATGCTGATGAAGCATATTCAATATTTTTACGAATATGTCCTGCTACAAATAATTTAGCTCTTGTTACTCTGAAAAAGTCAGTGTTATCAATACGTGCAAATCTAACCGGCACTAATTTAACTTGATTTAGGAATACATTTTTTTTCACTCTTTTGATTTCAGTTGCTGCAGGAGTAAGCGTAATATCTGACTCCACAACTATTTGAAGTGTTGGCTCTGCAAGTACAACTGGAACTTTAATAGTTGGAGCTGTAACTGGTGTAGCGATTAGTGGAGTAGCCTCACTATTTAAAGGTATTTGTTCAGTTGATGCTACAGGACAAGGTAGCATTTGATTTTCTATTTGATCACTCAAAAAATTCCCTCTTTTCATTTTTTGTCATTAGAGAGCGCTCTCTATATTGCTAGAATATGTAGCTATTAACTCTATGCATGGACGTATATACTAGTTTTTTTCTGATATTAAAAAAAGGGTTTTTTGAGCTAAGAGATACGTTTTAATTACTGACTGTCATAACGGACTCGAATTTTCTGTACTTGTAGCATATGAATGATTAATTCTAATACTATATTTTGGCACAATTGGTTTGAATGAATTAATGATTCATCTTGTGCAGGTACTGCATTTGTAGTCTGAAATGTAGTATATTCAATATTTTGATTTATAAAGCCTTCAATAAATAATTTTCCCTTTAACGCTGTACATGTCCCATTATTCAATGATCGGGAAAACTGACTAGGTACGAATCTACAATTGGTTAGTACTACCTCATTCGAGATATCTTTTACCCCCACAATTCCTTTGTCAAATTGAATAAATTCTTCAAGACATATTTCAATTTTATATTCCCCTACTACAACAGGAACTCTAATATGCATAACATCATCAGAAGCGTAAGAGTGATTATTTGTTTCTCCCTTTTTAATTGATTGTGTGTTATGTAAAGGAACTACAACTGATTTAGACGGATTACTCGTCTGTTTATTTTTTTCATAAGTATCATTTTTCATTAAAAATATTATTTCATTAATTTTTGAGTGAACTAGACGACAATCGGGCTGTTCAGGATAATCCGTTGACGTATTAAATAGTTTGGTTTCAAGTTGAGGGGTAAGTTGATTGTTTAAATCAAGAAAATCAAATGTATTTTTAACAACCTCACCACAAATAGGAGCATGAAGAAAATCATCAATTTCTATATGAGTAGAAATTAGACTTTTTTTGGTTATAGAATTTATTTGCCCTTGCGCTGAACTAGTAGATACACTAATATCACCTGTAGAATTGTTTTTCTCCATCTCTTCTGTATCAATCTCTACATCAACTTTAGATGTGATGTGTAGCTCGCTATTAGGATCTAAATGCGCTGCTAGACCTTCTTCTTCCACAGGACTGGTTTCATCCGCCTCTTCTTTATTAAGGAGATCATTCATTTCATTCTCTACATCAACTTTAGAAGAGATGTGTAGCTCGCTATTAGGATCTAAATGCGCTGCTAGATCCTCTTCCACAGGACTGGTTTCATCCGCCTCTTCTTTATTAAGGAGATCATTCATTTCATTCTCTACATCAGCTTCAGAAGGGATGTGTAGCTCACTAGCGGGATTTAGATGCGTTGCAAGATCCTCTTCTTCTACAGGACTGGTATCATCAGCTTCTTCTTTATTAAGGGGATCGTTCATTTCATTTTCAACATCAATTTCAGGAGGAATGAGTAGCTCACTATCGGGATTTAGATGCGTTGCAAGGCTGGTTTCATCTTTTTCTATAGCAAGGTCATTATTTATAAAATCGGCATTTAAAGAATATGAAATGTCACATGTAGTATCTAGTTGAGGTGTATGATCTATCTTTTTCTTGGGTTTAATTTGATAATTACAATTGATAAAAACTTTTTGTTTGGAACTTATTTCTTTCATTTTTCTAAAATTAATCCATGGAGTTTTCATTAGTTCACTCCTAAATAATGTATTGACAAATAACGTGCAACAGTTGATCCGTAAAAAACTCCTACGCATTTTTCCAGCCAAGACAGCTTTTTGATCAAATATTCAGACTTTATGCGTTATTCTTGAGAGATATGTTCAAAATCCGTTTCTTCAAGAAAAACTCACACTATAACCCTTTTTCGTTTTTATTATTTCCACGTTGCCTTAATGAATATTGATCGGTTAAAGACAGCGATTATCATTTTCTCTTTCTAATGTCTGATAACAGCTAAACTCTTTTTCTTTTATTTTGATCTAAGTGTTGCATTTATAATTACAATCCATTTTATGCATTACTTTTACTTTTGCCACTCGGTACTTTCCAAATCTCTGTAGAAAATTCGATATTCATGCGTTTAAGACGATTACTTAAATAGAAAATATCTATCTTTACATTATTTCGTTTTCAACCCGATAATATATAGCAAAAAGGCAGTTAACAGTTCTATTCAATCAAACTGTCAACTGCCAAAACTCAAATATTGGATTTTCAGTACCCCTAGAAATACCAGTTTTTATCTACTTGCTCCTCTAAAACTAATGATTTAACAAGGATTAGAAGGAGGCTCAGGTCTAACTGGTGGATCAGCAGGACTAACCGGTGGAGTCAATCCTGGTAAAACAGGCGTTATTACAGCACTACCAGCCCCAAGGCGGACTTGTTGAACTTGCAGTACTTTTACTGTAAGATCCAGAACAATTTTTTCACGCAATGTGCGGAAAGTACCTTCTGGTGATGTCATAACTGGCGAAAAATCAAGTTCAAAGAAGTTCGCAGCGACTAACTCGCCAAATGGTTGTTCATTGTACTTCACAAGATTTTGGAAGAAAGCCTTATCCAACCGAGCATCCAATTGAGTTCTTTCATTCAGGAAGTTCGCTTCGGCAAACTCGGAAATTCCGATGATCGGAGTAGTGCCTCCAGGTGTTTGTGGGAAAATAAGTTCTGTAAAACCAGAAAACGGAACATCAGCAATTCTATCTTGTAGCGCTCCATTACATGCCGCTGAAGCATATTCTATATTTTTACGAATATGTCCTGCTACAAACAATTTAGCTCTTGTTACCCTAAAAAAATCAGTGTTATCAATACGTGCAAATCGAACCGGCACTAATTTAACTTGATTTAGGAAAACATTTTTTTTCACTCTTTTGATTTCAGTTGCTGCAGGATCCAGCGTAATATCTGATTCCACAACTATTTGAAGTGTTGGTTCTGCAAGTGCAACTGGAACTTTAATAGTTGGTGCCGTAACCGGTGTAGCGGCTAGTATAGTAGCCTCACTATTTAATGGTATTTGTTCAGTTGATGTTACTGGACAAGGTGGCACTTGATTTTGATTTTCACATTGACCACTCAAAAAATTCCCCTCTTTTCATTTTGTAGTATTCGAGAGCTCTCAGTATCAGAATATGTAGCAATTAAATCTATGAATGGACGCGTATACTAGTTTTTTACTCATTTAAATAAAGGGATTTTTGAGGTGAGGGTTAAAAATGAACACAATGCCATATACTCACCGTTGTGATACCTGATTTGACAACGTTCCTTCAACATGGGATTTTACTAAAAAAACCGATTCAAAGTTTTTTGAATCGGCTCTACTTATAGGATTACCTAATAAAAACAGTCATTGAATGTAGTTTTTAAACCTTGCACGACTGCATATATACGCAATAATAATGATGTTTACTCATGCACTGATAAGTGTGTGAAAATCCTCTTTTGACATGGTTAAACGCTGTCTCATTCAAATTCATAAGATATTGCAGATAGTGCATAGAGTGGTGCCGTTTCTGCTCGTAAAATTCGGGGTCCTAAAGACATCGTTTGAGCACCTGCTTGAAGCAGGGCATCCGCTTCTTTTCGTGCAATGCCGCCTTCAGGACCAAAGATAATAAGAATAGATTTTGACTTCTTGTCATACACGTTTTTTAGCTTCTCTGCAAACCTTGTACGTTGTTCTGCTTTTGCATCTTCTTCATCCGCTATAAAAACGGCGTCGAAATTGCCTACTTGTTCTACTAGCTGTTTAAAAGAGATCGGTTCATATATTTCTGGGATATGTGTACGATGGGATTGCTCAGCTGCTTCTTTTGCAATTTTTTGTAGACGCTCTTGCTTTTTGGCACCTTTCTTTTTATCCCATTTAACGATGGAACGCTCCGCTTCAAATGGCAACAAGGCAAACATTCCAAGCTCTGTCGCCTTTTGTGTAATCAGTTCTAACTTATCGCCCTTCGGCAACCCACATCCCACTGTTACATGGACAGGTAACTCTGGTGAAGGAACGATTTCACCCGTAGTTTGAACGTGTACCTCATCCCCTTCAAAGGCTGAAATTTCACAAATATGAGCAGTATTTTGTGCGACAACTACGATTTTGTCGCCCTCTTTCATACGCATTACCCGTTCAATATGTCGGGCATCTTCTCCGCTAATTCGTGCTTCCTCTATGGATGTCTCAATAAAATATCGCTGCATTTAACCGTACTCCTTTCTAGAAAGAAGAGAAAACGCCAAATCACAAGCACTCGGCTCCCGATTTGGCGCTTCCTCAGTCCACTTATTGTGGTCGACGGGCAATGATCGCTACCCAATCTTCCATTAATAATACTTCTTCGATTACAAAGCCTGAAGCTTCTAGTGCTGCTTTTACATCATCACGTTTTGCGGCAATGATGCCTGAAGTGACATATAATCCACCCGGTTTAACAATTGAAAATGCATCGTCAGTAAAGGACATAATAATTTCTGCTAAAATATTAGCCACAACGACATCAGCTGGTTCCTTTACAGTATCCAATAAGTTCCCATGGAATACTGAAACTTTATCATCCACTTTATTTAATGCAACATTTTCTTGTGCTGAACGTACAGCTACTTCGTCTAAATCAAGTGCATGCACGCTCTTTGCTCCTAGTAAGGCTGCACCGATTGATAGAACGCCTGAACCCGTTCCGATATCGATAACCATATCTTCCTCTTTTACAACCTTCTCAAGCCCCTGTAAACACATAACAGTTGTAGGGTGAGTTCCTGTACCGAAAGCCATACCAGGATCTAATTCAATAATTAGTTCATCCGTTGATACTGGTACATATTCTTCCCATGTTGGTACGATTGTAAAGCGTTCAGAAATTTTTACAGGATGATAGTATTGCTTCCATGCTGTTGCCCAGTCTTCCTCGTTAACTTCCACAATCGAAACAACATTTTCACCAATATCGATGTTGAAGTTCGTTAGATTCGTTATAGCCGCCTTAATTTCTTCGACTGTTTCATTTAAAAAACTAGACTCTGATAAGTAAGCCTTAACAATAACACCATCTTTCGGAAAATCCGCTTCATTTAACGCATAAATTTCACCATACTGATCTTCTCGTGGCTTCGCAAATTCTGCAGAATCCTCAATAACCACACCACTTGCCCCTGCTTCATGCAAAATATTCGAAATTGCTTCTACCGCTTCATTTTTTGTATGAATGGATAACTCTGACCACTTCACGTAGCTCTTCAGCTCCTCTAATTATTCACCTTGGAATTTTTTCTTAATTTTATCGAATAGTGTGCTTCCTTGCTCTTCAGGAATATCACCACTGATTTCCGCAAATTCACGTAGTAATTGCTTTTGTTTTTCTGTTAATTTTTCTGGCGTTACAACTTTTACTGTTACATATTGATTCCCTGTACCATAGCCATGGACGTTTTTAACACCTTTGTCTTTTAGACGGAATTGTGCACCTGACTGTGTTCCCGCTGGAATACGTAGTTTTACTTTCCCATGAACAGTCGGAACTTCAATTTCATCACCAAGAGCTGCTTGTGGGAATGTCAGTTTTAGTTCGAAATAAATATCATCGCCATCACGCTCAAACTCTTTATGTCCTTGAACGCGGAACATAATATATAAATCCCCCGCAGGTCCTCCATTTATACCTGGCTCACCTTGACTAGACACACGAACTTGCTGACCATCGTCAACACCTGCTGGAATGTTAACTTTGATTTTCTTACGTTGTTGAACTTTTCCTTCACCACGACAAGTAGAACATTTTTCTTTAATGATTTTACCTGCACCTTGACATGTAGAACAAGTACGACGATTCATCATACGGCCAAATGGTGTATCTACTGCCTGATTTACTTGACCAGCACCTTGACATGTTGAACATGTCTCTGGATTAGTACCTGGTTTTGCACCTGAACCTTGGCAAGTATCACATACTTCGTCTTTAGGAATTTCGATTTCAGTTTCTTTTCCGAAAATTGCTTCCTCAAACGTAATATTCATACGATATTGAAGGTCATCACCTTTGCGTGGTGCATTCGGGTCCTGACGGCGACCGCTACCACCAAAGAATGAGCTGAAAATATCCTCGAAGCCGCCAAAGCCACCGCCTCCGAAGCCTGCATTTGGATCTTCGTGGCCAAATTGATCATAGCGTGCTTTTTTCTGATCGTCACTTAATACTTCATAAGCTTCAGCGATTTCTTTGAATTTTTCATCTGCACCTGGCTCTTTATTAAGGTCAGGATGGTATTGCTTTGATAATTTACGGTATGCTTTTTTAATTTCATCTTTAGAAGCCGATTTCGTTAAACCAAGCACCTCGTAGTAATCGCGTTTCTCCATGATTCACACTCCGCTCTTTTTGCATAAAATCTATTGTATCATGCAGTTAAAAAAACTGCCTCTATTTTATTATTAAATATACATTACAATTGTTGTACCAAAGGGGTTGATTAATCATTTTTATCCAATCTTATTAATTAGAAGGCTCTGATTTCCACTATGGGCCACTCGCTTTGTCGCTGACGCTTCGCTTTCGCGCAGAGCAAGGCTTCCTGCGGGCGAGCGTCGAGCCGCTTCCGCCGCTTCCGCCGCTGCGCTCCGTGCAGGGTCTCGTCTGTCTCACTTTCCCGCTGGAGTCGAGTAGCCCTACGCTACAATCAGTAATAAACCTATATTTTCCTAATCCATGTTTTTTCCCTTTTCTCACAAATAATATAGCAACTAGACGACTACATGGTCATAGGATATAGCTAAACATAAAGAGAAAAGCCAAAGCCGCAAGCGGTCTTTGGCTTCTTCACTTAACTGTGTAACTTACTATTATTTATCGTCTTTTACTTCTTCAAAGTCAGCATCTACGATGTCGTCTTTTTTACCCTCGCCAGCTTCTGCACCTGCTTCGCCACCTTGAGCTGCTTGAGCAGCTGCTGCAGCTTGTTCATACACTTTCATTACTAGTGGTTGTAATACACCTTCTAGTTTTTCTTTAGCAGATTTAATGCCTTCTAATTCGCCAGCTTCAAGCGCTTTTTTCAGTTCATCACGAGCATCTTCAACAGATTTTTTCTCGTCTTCTGTAATTTGTTCGCCTAAGTCAGCAATTGTTTTGTCAACTTGGAACACTAATTGGTCAGCTTCGTTGCGAAGATCTGCTTCCTCTTTACGTTTAGTATCCGCCTCAGCATTTGCCTCAGCATCTTTTACCATACGTTCGATTTCTTCCTCAGATAAACCAGAATCAGATTGGATAACAATTGTTTGTTCTTTGTTTGTACCAAGGTCTTTCGCTTTAACAGATACGATACCATTTTTATCAATATCGAATGTTACTTCGATTTGTGGTACGCCACGTGGTGCTGGCGGAATATCCGATAATTGGAAGCGACCTAATGTTTTGTTGTCAGCTGCCATTGAACGTTCACCTTGAAGTACGTGAATATCTACTGCTGGTTGGTTGTCAGCCGCAGTTGAGAATACTTGTGATTTAGATGTTGGGATCGTAGTATTACGGTCAATTAATTTTGTGAATACGCCACCCATAGTTTCGATACCTAATGAAAGTGGAGTTACGTCAAGTAGAACTACGTCTTTCACATCACCAGTTAATACGCCACCTTGAACTGCAGCACCCATTGCTACAACTTCATCAGGGTTTACACCGCGGTGTGGTTCTTTATTAGTTTCTTTACGTACAGCTTCTTGTACAGCTGGAATACGAGTAGAACCACCAACTAAGATTACTTGGTCAATTTCAGATGTTGAAAGACCTGCATCAGATAATGCTTGACGTACTGGACCTACTGTACGGTTTACTAATGGTAATGTAATTTCGTCAAATTTAGCACGAGTTAAAGAAATTTCTAAGTGTAATGGACCCGCTTCACCAGCAGTGATGAATGGTAAAGAAATTTGAGTAGAAGTTACACCTGATAAGTCTTTTTTCGCTTTTTCAGCTGCGTCTTTTAGACGTTGCATAGCCATTTTATCTTTTGAAAGGTCAATGCCATTTTCTTTTTTGAATTCTGCTACAAGATACTCGATGATAGCATCGTCGAAATCGTCCCCACCTAGTTTGTTATCACCAGCTGTTGCTAATACTTCAAATACACCGTCACCTAATTCAAGAATAGATACGTCAAATGTACCGCCACCAAGGTCAAATACTAATACTTTTTGATCTGTATCTTGTTTGTCTAAACCATAAGCAAGTGCAGCAGCTGTTGGTTCGTTAATAATACGTTCTACTTCTAAACCAGCGATTTTACCAGCGTCTTTTGTAGCTTGACGTTGAGCATCGTTGAAGTAAGCAGGTACAGTAATAACTGCTTTTGTTACTTTTTCACCTAAGTAATCTTCAGCATAACCTTTTAAGTATTGAAGAATCATTGCAGAAACTTCTTGTGGTGTATATTCTTTATCTTCCACTTGAACTTTTTCAGATGTACCCATTTTAGATTTAATAGAAATAATTGTGTTAGGGTTTGTTACTGATTGACGTTTCGCTACTTCACCAACTTGACGTTCGCCGCCTTTAAATGCAACAACAGATGGTGTTGTACGGTTTCCTTCTGGGTTTGGAATTACTTTTGGTTCTCCGCCTTCAAGGACAGAGACACATGAGTTTGTTGTTCCTAAGTCAATACCGATAATTTTGCTCATTAAAATTTCCTCCTATTATTGAAACGCAAATGATGCGTTTTCTAACTAATAATTGTAATTAACTAAATAGTACTAAGTCTATTCGTTCACAGATACCATCGTTGGGCGTAATACGCGATCCTTTAACATATAACCTTTTTGAAGCTCGCGTAAGACAACACCAGCCTCTTTTTCACTATCTTGCTCCTGCATAACAGCTTGGTGAACATTTGGATCAAATTGCTCACCTTCAGCTTTAATAATTTGCAAGCCTTCCTTCTCAGTTGCTTCGATCAGAGAACGGTACACCATTTCAATACCTTTTACGATAGAAGCCGTTTCTTCTGAAGTCGCTTCAACTTGTAAAGCACGCTCAAAATTATCGATGACTGGCAGTAAATCTGACAGTAAAGTTTGAGCGCGATACTTTTCAGCAGCCTCACGATCAAGTTGGTTGCGACGACGAATGTTATCGAAGTCAGCACGTAAACGTAGATGACGGTTTTCCTCATCGTCTAGCTTTGCTTGTAACTCAGCTAGCTTTGCTTCGTACTGTTCTTCGATTGTTAATTCGACTTCTTGTTCTTCTACTTTAACTTCTGTTTCTTCTACTTCATTTTCAGCTTGTACATCTTCTTGTACAAGGTCTTTGTTTTCAGTTGTTTCCGTCACTTGAAATCCTCCTCATTATCAATCACTACGATTCTTCGTAAAGGCTTGTGTTAAATCCATGCGCATTACATCTAGTAAAGCAACAACACGTTTATAATCCATTCGTGTTGGACCAATAATTGCTATAGCCCCTTGCTGTTCTTCACCAATAGAATAAGTGGTCGTAATGACACTACAGTTTTCCATTTCTAGTTGTTTATTTTCCGAGCCTATACGAATATGAATGCCCGATTCATTAGGATGGAAGAGCGACTGCACTTGGCTAGTCGTTTCCATTAAGTCCAAAATCATCCGGACTTTATTTAAATCGTGGAATTCCGGTTGGTTGAACATATTTGTTTTACCACCATAAAAAATTTTACTTTCCGAATTATGCATCGTCGCTGTCACGAGAGAGCGAATAAAATCATCCGCTGATTGAACATGCTGTTGTAATACTGTTAGCACTTCAGCTTCGAGTTTTTTATGAATATCTTCTAATGACTCACCAATTAGACGTTCATTTAAGATATTCACCATTTTCTCTAAATCAGAAGCGGTAAAATTAGGAGGTAAATTAAACATGCGATTTTCAACATGCCCATTACTCGTTACGATAATCGCTACTGCTGCATCGCTAGAGAGTGGCACAATTGAAAATCGCTTAACACGATGCCTTTGGACATCTGGTCCTAAAAGAATCGATGTATACGATGTCAGCTCCGATAAAATATTGGCTGACTTTCGGATAATATGCTCTACTTCTACTAAACGATCATTGAAAATTGATTGGATTTGCTGAATGTCCCTTGAATTAATGCCTTGCGGGCTCAGCAAATGATCTACATAAAATCTATAACCCTTTTCCGAAGGCACTCGACCAGAGGAAGTGTGCGTTTTTTCCAAGAAGCCTAATTCCTCTAAATCCGCCATTTCATTTCGAATTGTGGCTGGACTAAATGTAATCTCTTGCTTTTTGGAGATTTGGCGAGAACCTACCGGCTGTGCAAACATAATAAAATCGTCTACTATAGCTTGCAATATTTGTAATTGCCGATTTGTTAGCATGATCATCACCTCTGTTAGCACTCAACCAAGAGGAGTGCTAATACTATTATTAAGTTATCAAATCCTACATTTTATGTCAACGATATCGCTCAATCTTCTAGTAAAAATTGTTGAAATACTTCATTCCCTACAAAACGACCTTTTCGAGTAAGGCGAATTCCTTTAGTATCATGCTCCAATAGACCTTCTGAAACTAATTTTTCTATGATATGTGAGTAATGCCTATGCATGGATTCATTAAATTTTTCTTCATATATAGTGTGTGTAATTCCTTCCGTTTTACGCAGTCCTAAAAACATTTGCTCTTCACATTTTTCTTTCTTTGTTACAACATGTTCATATACAATTGGTAGTTCTCCTGCATTTACTGCATCCATATACTTTTTCAATGGTCCATGATTTGAATATCGCACACCAGCTAAATATCCATGAGCACCTGCACCAAAGCCTGCATATTCATCGTTTTCCCAGTATATTTTGTTATGTGTAGAACTGAAACCAGATTGAGCAAAGTTACTAATTTCATATTGATGAAGTCCATGTGCCTCCATCTGGTTCATTAACACCTCGTACATATCCGCTTCAAGATCTTCAGTTGGTAAATGAAGCTTACCTTTTGTGTATTGATTATAAAAAATCGTTTTCGGCTCAACAATTAGTGAATAAGCGGAATAATGTGGTATATCAAGCGCGAACGCTTTTTCTAAAGTATCCTTCCATTGCGCCATCGTCTGCCCCGGCAAACCGTACATTAAATCCAAACTAATGTTTTTAAAGCCTACCTTTTTCGCTAAGTCAATTGTTTCATAGACATGATTGTTGCTATGTGTACGGCCAATCTTTTTTAACAACTCTTGATCAAAGGATTGCACACCCATGCTTATGCGATTTACACCACCAGCAAATAATGCCTGTAATTTCGCTTCTGATAGCTCGTCCGGATTGGCCTCTGACGTAAACTCCGCCACACTGCCCATTGGAATGTACGTACGAATAAGTTCAAGAAGTCTCTCTATTTGTTGCGGTGTTAATGCTGTTGGTGTACCGCCACCAAGAAATATCGTTTCGATTTTTTTAAAACTTTCAGGATATTTTTTAGTCGCAAGCTCCATCTCCTTGCCAAGCATTTCTATATATTCATCAACTGGTTGATTTTTAAAATAAAATTTATTGAAATCACAATAGTTGCAAATTTGATGACAAAAAGGAATATGAATGTAAACACCTCGTGCCATAGCTATCCCTTCTTTCTCGTTAGTCTTTTTCCATTTCCTCATTATAAACAATCAAGACATGGAACGCCATGAATCCAACCAGTAAAATAACTAAATCAAAACTAAATGGTAGGGACATTATTTTTCTATAAGAAATTACATGACATCAATCCTGCTGGACATGTTTTAAAAGGGGAAGATTGTTAAAAAGCTGTATGTACTTTATTTAATTAGCCAACTTTCACAAAAAAATCAAACCCACCGCAACAAGTGGGTTTGATTTATCGAGAAAGGAATAAATGCAAATTAATATATTTTTGTGTGTGCTTAATAACATACAATTCCTACACAAATGCCAATTAGAACAAGCAAATAAGGTTGGACTTTCCAACGTATCAAGCACCATAAAAAAGAGGCTGCGATTACGATGTCGAGTCCATTTTGAATTGTCTGTGTAACAATCGGATGAATAAAAGCTGCAGCTAATATGCCAACAACTGCTGCATTTGCACCAGCCATCGCTCCTCTTAATCCGGCAATACGATTAAGAGTTAGCCAAAAAGGCATTGCCCCTACTATTAGCAAAAATGCTGGTAAAAAAATCGCTAGCGTTGCAATAATAGCCCCTGGCACCCCAGCAATGACCATACCTATATAAGAAGCAAACGTAAATAATGGGCCTGGGACTGCCTGCGTCATTCCGTATCCTGCTAAAAAATCGGAAGAACTCATTAATCCACTTTGGACAAATTGCGCCTCTAGTAAAGGTAATACGACATGTCCTCCACCAAATACTAATGCACCAGATAAATAAAACTTTTCAATTAACATAAACCATTCATATTGAATAAATGGGCTAGCGATTGGTAAACCGATAAGCAATAGAACATACAACGCTAAAAAACATATACCGGTTATTTTTGAAATCGGCACAATCGTTTCTTTTGGTTCTTCTCTTTGATTCGTCAACTTAAAAAAGAGATAGCCTATAAAAGAAGCAACAATAATAGTAGTTACTTGAGCAAGTGGATGAACCCATAAAAGCACTACTGCAAGTGCTAACAAAGCGATTATAAAATGTCGAATACTAGGGATTAATTTTTTGGACATTTCAAAAATTGCTTGTGCAACAATTGCAACAGCCACTAATTTTAAGCCATGAACCCAGCCCATATCCAACCCTGTATGTGCAGAAAAATACGCAAATGCCATAAGGAGCAAAACCGATGGCAATGTAAAACCAAGAAATGACACAATACTACCCAATAAGCCGCCTCTTAATAAGCCAATACCCATCCCTACCTGGCTCGATGCTGGCCCAGGTAAAAATTGACTGAGCCCAACTAGTTGACTATATTCTTTATCAGGTAACCATTTACGTTTCTGAACATATTCATTTTGAAAATACCCTAAATGAGCAGTAGGACCCCCAAAGGATGTACAACCTAATTTTAGTGAAACTAAAAAAATTCCCCATAACCTTCGCAATATCTTCAACTACTTTCGATGTCATATATATTCATATTACATTGAGTAATCATCTTTTTAGTTTAAGATATTGTAAAATTTAAAATTTACGGATGTAGGTTTCGTTATTTATCTTCAATTTTAATAGCAGAGCCCAGTTCACTTCCATTTTTAGCAACCGGAATTAGCTCATAGCTATTATCGGTCAAATATAATGCATCGAGGCGGACACCCCATTTCGTATAATCTTCATTTAAAGGATAAGCAGAGTTAATGTGCCAAGTTTCCCCTGACGCTGATTGAATTTTAAAATGTATCGCTTCATTTAGTAAGCTTTTCTCGGAATGAAAGTAAATCGTTGTAGATATTGGTGTAGAAACAACCTTTTCTATCGTTATTTCCTGACCATCTAACAGCTTTACTTTTTTCTCAACAGAGAAGGTATTTCTATCTGCTTGTAATTGCTCTTGCGAAGCTTCCACTTGAAATTCCCATGGCTCGTCAATCTTTTTTTCCCCGTTCCAGTCGTTATAACGAATATCTAAGCTTAATATTTTATCTTCTGGTAGTTCTCTTAATTTCACACTACTATAGATTGTATAACTTTTATCGGATTGTTGGATTGTCTGTCCTCCATTTCTAACCGTGAGCTCTTTTCCATTCACAAAAACTTGTGGAAAGAAAAAGATTTGATTGTCGAAATTTAAGTCCTTAACTGGCTTAAAAGTAGCGTTCAATAATATTTGGTTATCATCAATGATTATTTCATTTAACGTTAAACGTCCGAGAACATTTTCAGTAGTTTTGTCGACAACTGTTTTGTATGCTTCAAAATTCAAATCTTTCTTAAATAAAAAATAATAAACAATGACACAAGTAGCTACCAATAAAAGCAGTACTACAATAAACCATATTTTGCGTCCTCGATTTTCCTTTGGCTGGTTCTCAACTAGAAGCATATCGGACATCATGTACACCTCATTTTAAGAAAGTATGTCTGCACAAAAGCTTTTTATTTATTGTAGTTTTCAGTTGAACATTATATAACCTCTAACGTTGTCTTGATTTGGCTGATTTCGCTATGTATCTAAAGGAATAATGTATATTCCTTTAATGTTGTTGCAAATCTTGAAGAACAAAATGGTCAATGAAATGTTTGTGATTGTTGCAGTACATTAAATTAGAGTGATTTCTCATGCCTGAAAATATATGCTATGCGAAGAGGTTGATCTTCGTTACGACTGGGCGACTCCTCGGGGATCAGCGATAGAGGAACTAAGGCTAAAATCATCACATCCTGTGATAACGCCCTCGTGACCAACTTCGTGCTGCTGCCGCTACGTTACACTCACGCTTTCGCGCAAAAGACATCTGTTGGCTCGAGACCCTGCAGCGAAGCGAAGCGGCTCATCGGACGCCCCCAGGAAGCTTTGCTATGTGCGAAAGCGAAGCGACAGTAACAACAAATGTTTTCTGTAGCGAAAGCAAAGCGGCAGCTACAAATGTTTTAACTGTGCGAAAGCGTAGCGGCAGCAACAAAACGCCCAGTCGGAACGGAAATCACCCCCTCGTTTTGCGAAGAGCTTTATTCCTTACTCTTGATGACGAACCTTTTTGGCTTCTTCCATTAAATAATCTACAAACAACTCATCTTTCACTAACCATGCTTGATAATTTCTTTTCAAAAACCATTCCGCTTCATAAAAACTTGTAAATATTTGATCTAATGGAAGTTTATTTTTTTCAATTATCCAATCAAAATCACTTATTGAATATAGGAGGAAATTTCCTTCTTCAAGGTTTTTATACATTGTCCCAAACGAAGAAAACCTTAAATTATAGCGATTTCGTTTGGCGTCTTCCGGTATTGGTGCTATATGAAATGTTTGTGTTACATACTGCTCATACGCTTCATCTGTTAAAGAGCAACCAGCAGCTTTTTGATGCCCTCCCCCTCCGAATTCTGCTGCAATAGCCGAAACATCTACGTGATCATGAATCGTTCGAAATGAAATTCTTTTGCCACCCATATTTAAAATAACTATAAAATCAAGGTGTACATTTTCTTTCCCCAATTCATTTGCAAGCTCTGAGTGATAAGATTCTGCATACACTACACCTGTAAAGTAATCTCCTATCGATGTTTGTACTAGCTCCCGTTTTTTTCGGCGGATGTACCGTTCTATTTTCTCTTCTTCCATACGTAACATTTTCTTTTCAAAATCATCAAAGTCAAAGTGTTCGCTTGTCTTTAAGCGTTCAAGCATTTTTTCTTCAAAGTCATCAATTGATACTAAAAAAAAGAGAGTGTTTAGCCGACGTGCTTGTTGATTATCATTCTTTTCCCATTCCCATGTATCGTACTGTCTCACTAACTCTACAAATTCTGTGATGGCATTTGTTTGTTCTAAAAATCCATGTGAAACAAGGTACTGATAAAATAAGGACGTTGCTGATGTTAAATACCCATTTTCATCTTCTACTATTACTTTACCCCATTCATAATCGTTCAAATGATAAGCTGTTTTATGATGATCAAGCAGTTGAACATTGCCAGTTGCGGTATAAAAATCATCTAATCTCTTTTCATTTTCCTCGTTTGGGGATAAGTCTGTAATAAATAAAAAAGCACCTTGGTCGTTCGTGTCTAAAAAAAATTCAATCTCGCGATCCAGCGATGAAATCGAATTGTACCTTACCTTCACTTGATCTTGAAAAGCAAGTTTGGCTAAAATTCCGCAACCTATTCCATCTAAATCATTATGCGATAGCAATTTATACATTTTTTCACCTCCCAATTAGTATGGTTTAACATTAAAAAATTATCGGTATTGTTAGGAGTGTTTATGCTGAAAAAGAGAATTACTTATTTAGGACTTGGTCTATTATTCATTGTTGCTTTAGGGTTTGGTACATATTGAGTTTAAAAGTTCTACTTTTTACAAAAATGAAATCGACAAAACCGATGTACTTATTGGAAGTATTGGTTATACAGAAACTCCCCTTGTTCGACCGCCATATGGTAAAAAACTAATTGGTTTACCTTTTACTTAAGTAAAAATAATCGTTATACCATTACGTGGAATTTGAAGCCAGATTCATATTTCTCATTGGTCGAGAAAAAATCAATTATGCTCAATTATGCCTCGGCATAATTGCGTCCGGAATCGGCTTTGTGCTTAGGCCTGCACGAGGGTCGACACGATGTCGGTCATTTCGGTAATGCCACAAGACGTGGCGTTTTTACCGATGCAGGTCAGTTAGCCATTATCGCATGGATGCGATGATTTTTTGGCTAACAACCTATACAGAACTCCATTCCGATTCAGTGACATCCGCCGGAGGCTTTAACTTCTTTCATCGGGTGTTTGGACACTCGATGAAAGAAGTTAAAGAAAAAATTCAACCAGGCTCTATAATTTTGATGCATCCTATGTACAATGATACTGGAAATGAATCACAAGCAATTGAAGGGATTTTAAAGACCTTATTGAAGAAGGTTATACATTTGTCACTATTGAGGAGCTTAAGAAATTAGAAAGGCACATCATATAAGATTATCTGATGTGCCTTTCTAGTTCAATGAAGCAACTGCATTATCACAATAAAACGCATACTCCCTTTGAGTAATATTCGCTTCTCATAAATAGTCATAAAGTATTAATAATCAGCATTTTTTTATTTAATTAAAATTATTATTTTCATAGTATTCACCATAAAAAGCTTCTTTTCCTCTTAGCACTTCCCCGCCACTAACTTTGCAATAATTCATAAAAAAAGAGTCATGAAAACCCTTTAAAATCAACATTTCTAGAAAAATCCCACTACACTATTTCTTCCAAATATTTTGCCTCAAAATAAATCGGACTATTTAGAAATGTCCAAATTATTTTTCTGGTAAAATATAAATTCATTTATTGTTATAATATGTTATCATTATTTTAGTAAAACGACCTATTTTTATGAAACAAAAAATAGAGGAAAAATGAACTAAAAAGGACGATGACTATGAAAAAAATCCAGCAATTATTCCAAAGTGAAGATGGAAATATCGAACAAAGAGAGAACTTTTTAACCCTATTAGAGAAAATTGTTACATCATTAGATGCATTAAAAGATCCACAAACAACGACTCTTGGACCGATGAAAGAACGCTCTGACAATTTCTACAAAGAGTTAATGCAAGAAAATCAAGTACCAGTTTCAGGTGTCGGGCTTGATCAAGTTGTAAATGAATTAACGAAATTGATGCAAGGACACCCTTACCATACACGCAACTTTGTAACAAATGTTTTGCCAATGGCCAGCATTCCTGGCATATTAGGCCAATTTACAAATGCTCTACTTAATGGTAACAATCTATGGGATGTATACGGACCTGCTGCCGCAGAATGTGAGGTAAAAGTAGTTGCAATGATGTCGAAGTTAGTTGGCTACGACTATACACAAAGCTTTGGTTACACAACTTGGGGCGGACAAGGGGCTGTTTTCAGTGGGCTTCGACTTGCAATCGCTAAACAATTCCCTAACGCAAAGGAAGATGGCGTACCTAATAATTTATATTGCTTCGCTTCAGAAAATGCTCATTACAGCTTATTAAAATCAATTGAAGCAGTCGGCATCGGTAGCAAGCATTTAATTCGTGTTAAAGCTGGACAAGATCATTCAATGGATATCGAAGACTTACGTTTGCGTATGACTGAGGTTATCGAAAATGGTGGCATTCCAGTGTATGTAGTTGCTACAACAGGCGCTACAGATCAATTTGCTATTGATGATGTACAAGCAATCAAAAATGTTACAACTGAGCTAGAACAAAAACATTCCTTAAAGCCTATACATATTCACGCTGATTCAGCGTTAGGTGGTTTTTACGCATTTTTCAACGATTATGATTTTAAGGCAAACCCACTTCAGTTCGAGACTGATGTTTTACAAGGACTTGAACAAATTAGAGAACGTATGCAATATCTACCTATTGCAGATAGCCTTTGCTTCGACTTCCAAAAGCTTGGTCAAACACCGTATTTAACAAGCTTATTCTTAATAAAAGAAGGAAAGCATTTACAGCTATTAGATATTGATGATTTCGACACACCTTATGTAGGTAATCGAGGCTATGGTTCTTACCATACAGGCTATACATTAGAGTGCTCTCGTATGGGTAGTTCAATTGCTATTTATGCTGCATTACAGGCATTTGGTAAAGAAGGCTACCAACAAATATTAGCTAATTATGTACGTGTAAATTTAGCGTTCCGTGCGCAGTTAGCTGAGAAAACGCCAATGTTACAAGTAGTCAACGAGTCTAATATTGGACCAGTCACAGCCTTCCGTTTATATCCAGAAGGCATGAATTGGAAATCTGAACAGTCAGATAGCTATACACAAGATCAGATTGAATATATTAATGGTCTAAATGCTTCTTTATTTGAAATTATAGGAGAAGGTCGCGACGAAGTATTTTTCGGTGATACAACACGTGTCTGCACTGTCAACACTAGCGATACAAAACAACAAATTCCAGTCGCTGCTGCAAAATTCTTTTCAATCTCTCCTTATACTGAGACAGAACATATTAGTGATATGGTTCATTTCTTACAACAAAAGGTGAAAGTATTGGAGGCTGCTAAAGTTGAGTATAGTCAAAAAATTTAAAAGCTCGTTACTCTATAAATACATTGCAAGTTTTACTATTCCAATTGCTATTATTTCAGTAATATTTAGTATCGTATTATTTATTACAGCTTATCGGATCATCGATGATTATGTTATTACACAATTTGAGTCAGAGTTGGAAATTATATCAAATGTAATTTTTGATGATATTGACATAAATGACGTCAAAGCTGCAGATGACGGCGATAAGGATAAATATGATGACTTATTAAAGGAATTAAATGAAGCTCTTAAAGAGTATGATATTCAAAATGCCTACGTTCTTTCCCGGGCAAACGGTAAGGAACATATCGTGGCATTAAGTGATAAAGATGATTATCAAGAGAGCTATGTTTTTAGCCAGGACATGAATGATGCTCTAGATAATGGAACTGTTCAATCCAGTGATATTTATGAAGATGAATACGGAATTCATAAATCGATTTTTTTACCATTTAAAGATACTGATATTCTTTTTGGTTTAGATATGGACGCTTCCTTTATTTCTGAGCTTCAAACAGAAACTCTTTGGATTTGTATCATCATGACTGTGATGTTTTTGATATTCGGTATTATTGTGGCTTATGTCATTAGTAAAGGCATTATTAAACCAATTAAAAATATGACTGGTTATGTTGGTAAGGTGGCACAAGGAGACTTAGCTGTTGAATCACTTAACATAAAAGGTTCTAATGAAATTGCACAGCTTTCAGATGGCATTGAAAATATGACCGAAGACTTACGCTCACTAATTCAGCAAATTGCTGAAAATGCTGAGCAAGTAGCTGCTATGTCAGAAGAGTTGTCGGCAGGCTCTGAGCAAACAAGTGCATCCATTCAACAGATTACATCTTCTATGCAAGAGGTAGCTGCAGGATCAGAAAAACAAACTTCATCTATTGAAGAAGTAGAAACTCATATTACGACAATCTCCACAAAGATGTCAGAAGTTGTATCGAGCGTAAATGATGTCACTACTAAAGCATCTAATGCATCTTCTATTTCTGAAAAAGGTAATACGACGATTCAAAGCGCTACAGAAAAAATGGCCTTAACATCTAATGCTATTCAAGAGACTTCCGATGTTGTGAAACGTTTAAGCACTTATTCAAATGAGATTGGCGACATTGTTACTTTAATTAACGAGATTACTGATCAAACAAATTTACTCGCTTTAAATGCATCTATTGAAGCAGCACGTGCTGGTGAGCATGGTAAAGGCTTTGCAGTTGTAGCTGAAGAAGTGCGTAAATTAGCTGACCAATCTTTAGCAGCGACGAATAGTATTCGAACACGTATTGAGACGATTAAAGAAGAGTCTACTCAAGCTGTGAAATCTATGGAGATTAGCAGTAATAATCTTGCAGAAAGCTCTATTAGCTTTAATGAATCAGGTGTAGCCTTTAAAGAAATATATTCGAATATTACTTCATTAACTCAAGAAATGGATTATGTCAATAATATCATTTCTAACATTAATGACGGGGTTAACAACATTGCATTTTCTGTAGAGGAAGTTGGTGTAATAGCCGTTCAAGCGTCTGGAAACATTCAAAATGTGGCTGCTGCTTCTGAGGAACAATCAGCTAGTATCGAGGAGATTACGGCGTCTTCAAATAATTTAGCTGAGATGGCACAACAACTTCGTAATATCATACAAAAATTTCAGCTGTAAGAAATACTAATAAAAAATCCGCTATGCTTTCTGTAGGTAATTTTCTACCAACAGAAGTTTATGCGGATTTTTTCATTGACTCTTAAAAGTCTTTTTATGCTCTCTTGTTCATCCATGCAAGCGTTTCTTCTAGTCCTACTCTATATGAAGTATTTGGTAAAGCGCCTATTTCCCTTTCAAATTTCTCCCCACTTAAAATGACCGGTTCTTCTGTTAAATAAAAGATTTCAACTACTTCTTTCATAGAAGGAGCAAATATTCCAATCAGCCGGATCATGCCTTTAGAAACTGTACGAATACCCTTTTTGTAGCCAGTAATGTCACGTAAAATTTTCACTAGTTCTTCCCCTGCAATTGGGTGTACAGCTGGCACATTCCAATTTTGATTATAGGTCTCGTCTCGTAAAGCAAGCTCAACCATAGCCTTTGCACCATCTACTGTATAAAGAAATTCCCTCTTCACTTGCATATTCCCTACAAAATTAGCTTTTTTATCTTGCGCAACATTTTTTAACGTTTCATAGAGTATTGTATTCTCTGCATTTGGTCCGTATAAATCAGGAAAATGTACAATTAACGAGGGTGCAGTACTGTTTTTTAATTTATTTTCCATCGCTAAGCGAATTTTCCCTTTTTTCGTCTGTGGTTCCTTTCTAGCTTGTTCTATTACAGGGTTTATCGATTGTCTTCCATATGCATAAATATTATCTACAAACGCAATCTTCGCTCCTCGCCTCTCGGCTATGTTAATCACCATATCTAAGCATCGCAAATGGAGCTTTTCCCAATCCTGATACAGAAAACTAATAGCATGAAAAATAATATTCACACCGTTTGAAGCTCTCATCATGTCCTGTTCATTAAATACATCACCTGAAATGATTTCGACATTTTTGTGCTGCCGAAAAAGTGCAACTAACTTTTTTTCATTTCTAGCAAATGCCCTCACCTGTATATTTCTACTAACTAGTTCATTTACAAGCGCATAACCCATACCACCAGATGCCCCAATAACTAATGCTTTTTGCATACTATATCCCCTTTAATTAACCACTGGTCAAATAACTGCTAAAAGAAGGCTCTAGATTTTTTTCTAGAGCTACTCTCTAAATGTCAAAGCCTTGATAAGAAATTTTGCATGAACATCCACGGCTTCTTTCGCTTCCTCATAATTTTTTACATAATGACGATAATGTGCTACAAATCCATGAAGAGCAATAAATGTAGAATGTATATCTGAAATCAACAGTTCTGTCTTTGATAAGGAACGTACAGATTGTGCAAATTTTTCATAGCTAAGGTTTGCTGCCTCTTGCGATAGCCCATCGATTTCTCTATCCCTCATGATAAACATTAATTCATACTGACTTTGATTATTTAAACCAAACGCCATAAAGCCTACAAAAACATTCAGCAGTTTAGTGTTATGATCTTCAGGACCTTTCATATTTTCATTTAAAGTATTATTTAGTTCAGAAAAATAGTCACTTAATATCGCATAAAATATTTCAGCTTTATTTTTAAAATGATAATAAATAGCCCCATGACTACAACCAAGCTCTTTAGCAATACTACGCATTGATATTTGCTGAAAATCCTTCGTGATAAATTGCTTATGAGCCTCATTTATAATCATTTCTTTCGTCAAATCCTTTGTTGATGGCTTACGTGGCGACATAGTGCCCTCCTTTTTGACCAGTGGTTAACAATAAGTATAAAAGCATTTTCATTTTTTGGCAATACTACAAAAAAATATAGTAATTCAAAAAAACAACCCCGTACTACTTAAGAGTAGGGGGCTGTTTCTAACGATATTAAATAAGGCCCTTCACAACTTTTGAAATAACAGCGCCTTCAGCTTGACCATTTAATAAAGGTTTTGCAATTTTCATCGCTTCACCCATGTTCATTCCCTTTACAACGCCAGCTGCCACAAGCTTTTCTGCAATTTCTTCTTCAGTTAATTGCTCCGGTAAAAATGATTTTAACAGAACTAATTTTGCTTCCTCTTTTTCAATTAAGTCAGCTCGACCTGCATTTTGAGCACCCTCAAGAGCCTGATTTGTTTGCTTTACTTCACGATTTATAATAGCCATTTCCTCTTCAGGCGATAAAGCTTCTCCCTTTTCTTTTTCAGCTAAATCTAGAGCAGATTTCAAAATCGATAATACGCCTTTTGCTAATACATCCTTTTCTTTCATTGCCTTTTTTAATAGTTCAAATACCTCTGTTTTTAACAATCTTTTTCACTCCTTTGTGACATTTATTATACCATAAAAAAATACCGTAACCTTAAGGGATACGGTAGCATGTGTCATAAAATTATGCCGAGGCATAATTGATATTATTTTACTTGTTTAAGCATAGATACTTCAGCTTTTGTCGTTATTAAATCCGATGATAAAATATCAAATTTTGCATCTACTAGATCCATTTTTCGACTTAAATTTTGTTCAACTTTGTCTAATCTTTTTTCCAAAGCTTCGTTTTTTTCTTCTAATCTCTTTTCAACTGCATCGAGTTTTCCTTCTAATCTCTTCTCAACTGCTTCGATTTGTTGTTGAAGATCCGATTTCATGTCTTGCATTTGCTTTGAAAGCTCTAAAATTGCTTGAAGAATCGTATGTTGGTTGATTTCTTGTTCCATTTTTGAGTTCCTCCGCTCTTTTATATTCATTACATTATCTATTAATTTCACAGCAATTATCTTATAAACATAAATAAGTAGAGTTACATAAGCAACTCTACTTGTCATTCTATCTACGATTTATCTTAAAGTCAAAATATTAAAAGATGGAATTTGTCAAGTATTCATCCGTTAATTTCACTTGCTATAATTGCATCGCATTATATTCCTGTATATGTAAACAGGTCTTTACAATCACTTCTCAAATTGCTATGGCACGCTGTATTTAACTCCAATTAAGGAATTAAGCTGACTACTTTAGCAATATTCAGCGATTTATTAATCTCTGCCATTTACCCAATAAACAAAACCAATAACGGCTCCACCAATAATATTACCTAGTGTTACAGGTAATAAATTTGAAATGGCTCCACCAAATGATACTAGTTCACCATGAGGTATAAAGAGAGCAAGGGAAAACAATGTCATATTTGCTATACAGTGCTCAAATCCAATTGTGACAAATGGGAAAATACAGCAGAAAATCATCACTAATTTCCCAGTCTCTGTTTTTAATTTATAGGTACACCATACACCCAAGCATACAAGCAAATTACATAAAATACCTCGGCATAAAAGTTCAACGAAACTACCACTCATCTTAGCTGTTGCCAGTTTTTCAATGTAAGCTGCTATGTCTCCAACTGCTAGCCCCGAGTAAAAAAATAATGCGGCTGCTAAAAGAGAACCAAAGAAGTTTCCTATGTAACTAAACGTCCAAATGCCTAACATCTCTAATGGCGATGATTTTTTTGATAGTGTACTAACCGTTAAAACTAGATTATCACCGGTAAATAAATTGGCCCCAGCCATCATGACCATACTAAGTGCCACACCAAATGCTAATCCTTGTACGATCTTCATACTCGGTACCCCAGCTGGACTTAATAGACCGCCAATAGTAGTGATGAGCAAAATTCCAAATCCGATAAAAAGTCCGCCAAAAATAGCTAACAATAAATAATTAGCAGGCTTTTGCTTCATCATGTTAATTTTTGTTTCAGCTGTTATACAAACAGTAGAAATTGTTTCTTTCATATTTTCATCTCCCAAACAACATCAAGCTAATTTAATAGCTCATTTTTAACGTTGATCTCAAGTAGTCACCTAGTTTCCACTCTAACCAACTTTTATACAAGGCTTATATTTTAACAAATATTATTCCAAAATATCGTTAATTAGCAAATTTAAAGTAAATCCCTCCAAATAAACATATATTTATGCACTTTAAAGATTACTTTATGTTTTCTATTAGTCCGTTTGGATTAAAAAGGGATAGTTAATCCAAAATAATGCAGGAATTTCTTTCTGATAAAACGTCAATTTGTGTTACAGGCTTTTCACTTTCGCATAGAAGCATTGTCAATAATAATCCATATTTCTCCCATTAAACTCAGGAAAAATTAATTTGTAGGTTTGATTCATTATTTTTTTCTATCATTAGATTCAATCTTTTTATCAGGCATTTTATTTCTTATATGGATTTATCATGATGTGATTCCAATAATCTCTACAAAACAAGTAGGTTAAATAGGAACAATTATACCTCGGCATAATTGCGTCCGGAATCGGCTTTGTGCTTAGGCCTGCAGATGTTTTTTGTGCGAAAGCGCAGTGCTAACGTAGCGGCAGCAACAGGATGCAGGTCAGTTAGCCGTTATCGCATGGATGCAATGATTTTAGGCTAACATCCTTTATGAATTCCTTTCCGATTCCGTGACATCCGCCGGAGGCTTTAGGCCAACACGATGTTGGTCACTCAGTCATTGCCACAGGACGTGGCGTTCTTAGACTGAGTTCCTCTATTTCGGCAAGTGTTTGGACACCCGCTGAAAAGTGACTTAAAACCGCATTCATCTCACCACCTATAGAGGTGGGTGACTTCTTCTGAAAGAAGTTAAACAATTCAATGTTAATAGGTCATCCTCTGACGTATAATTGCCTTAGAATAAGCTTTTAAAAGATCGGGTTATCGGGGAACTTTTTTGAAGAAAGGTAGGAAATATGACTGAAAAGATAGGAGGTTGGAGCCGCTACTGCGGGAAAAATTAGAAAGGAAGATTTAAATGAAAACCATAGCTGGAACGATTGCTTTATGTTTTTCTTTTACTTTATTCATTTATTTATTTGGTTTAAAAATGGAACATTCAGTGAAATATGATGCAGGCTTCTTCTTTCTTCCGCTAATCCTACTTGTGCTGTCACTTATCTCCTTTTATTCTGATTACAAAATGAATAAGAATATAGATTGAAAGAAAACCTTTAACTGTTCTAATCAAAAAACAGCGCATATTCTTTGGCTCTATCGATGCCGCTTGATGCCAACATAGAAGTACGACACCGTATTCAATATCATTTAAGGCACCTTCATAGCGATACACTTTCCCACCAATCGTCACGAGATCGGTGTCGTCTTTTTTGATATGCGTTGCGAATTGTTTGGCTTGAATACAGATGCCTTGTGGATACAAAATACGGTTCGTTTTGAGTGCGGCTTCAATGATCGTACGGGATGTATACCAGCTATCGCACAATAAATACGTCGGCTGTTTTAATAGTGGCAGTTGGTTCATCATGTCTAACGAAAGTTGAATTTTACTGTCGGTTGTTTCTTTATCAAATAATCAAAAATCGTAAGAATATGCGTGTTGCCCTGATTTCATCATCAGTTGATCTCAGCTCTCACGCTTTTCCCGCTCAAGTCGCCGCCCTCCGTTCCATGTTTTTTTATCAATATATACTGATTCAAGAACAGATTTTGGTGTAGAGCCATTTTCAAGATGATTTTTTTAAAAAAACATAAAATTTTACATCAATTGGGTTAAATTGGATTCAAGTACTTGTTGTAAAAAGTATATACTTCGAGATTCTGCGTCCAATTAATATTCAACAAAATAAACAGCCAGTCCCCGGTGAAATACCGCGAACTGGCTGTTTTTTTATACTAACTTCAATATAGAGGCAAGCACCTTTTCCACTTGACCCTCAACTCTATCAAAGCTTACCGCTTACTACTTATTGGCTTCATATACTTTCAATAACTTACCTTTGATTGTTGTTTTCTTCATGTTTTTTAAAACAATCGGGCCTTTATCATTTAATATTTCTACATAAGTAAAAGCATCTGTAATGGTAATAATGCCTATATCCTCGACTGTTACACCATCGATTTTGGCAATCGTCCCGACGAAATCTACAGCTCTTAGCTTCTTTTTCTTACCACCATTAAAATATAGCTTCATGATTTGCTCGTTCAGCTTTTCACTTTTCGCCTTTTTCAGGGTTGGTTCAATATCCATTTTCGCTTCAAAAGCTGCTTTCTTTTTTAAAGCATCTTCTTCAGTTGGCACTACTTTATTTGGAATTTTAAAACCAATATAGTCTTCAATTTCACTTAAAAAACGATCTTCAAACGGCGTTACAAGCGTAATTGCTTTCCCTTTTAAACCTGCTCGTCCAGTTCTTCCCGTACGATGGACGTAACTTTCTTTTTCTAATGGCAGATCATAGTTAATGACATGTGTGATATTATCAATATCAATTCCTCGAGCCGCTACGTCTGTGGCAACTAAATATCTAAAATCGCCTCTTTTAAAATCATTCATCACTTCAAGTCGTACATCCTGTATCATACCGCCATGAATTTTATCGCAGCTATATCCGAAATTGATTAACTGCTCACATAACGTATCGACTCTATCCTTTGTGCGGCAAAAAATGATACAGCTATCTGGATTTTCAACAATCGTAACTTTGCGCAGCAGGGATAGTTTTAGTTCTTCATCCACTACGTAAAGGGAATGATCAATTTTATCTGTTGTTAATCCCGTAGCTTGAATTTCTACATCAGTAGGTGTTTTCATATATTTAAGAGCTAAGTCTTTTACCTTCTCTGGCAACGTAGCTGAAAATAACATCGTCACACGATTTTGAGGCACTTGTTTAATAATGGCTTCGACTTGTTCTATGAACCCCATATTCAACATTTCGTCCGCCTCATCAATGACAAGATAACGTATTTTGTCTAAGACAAGCGTGCCTCTTTCAATATGATCTAACATGCGTCCCGGCGTACCAACAACAACATGTGTTTTTTGCTTTAGCTCTGTTTTTTGAATGGCAATCGGCTGTTTTCCATAAACCGCTGTTGCTTTAATGCGCTTCAGTCTGCCAATATTCGTAAAATCCTCTTTTACTTGAACAGCAAGCTCCCTTGTCGGAGTTAACACTAAGGCTTGCGGTTTGTTTTCTAGCCAATCAATGGCTTCGCAAATTGGAATCCCGTAAGATGCAGTTTTCCCACTACCTGTTTGTGATTTTACAACAAGATCTGTTTTTGCTAATGCTAACGGAATGACCTTACTCTGAACTTCTGTTGGTTGTTCATATCCTAAGCTATCCAGTGCCATTATTATTTCATTACTTAATTCATAATCTTTAAACCTTTTTTTACTCATCATTAAGCCTCATTTATGTTCAATTATTTTTACTATTTCTGAAAGATAATTACCTAACATAGACTCCCATTATACATACGAAAGTGAATAATAACTACTCTCGGAGTTATTTCAACTTACCGAATTATCAGTTTACCTTCTATCCATTAGGCTTTCTCAGACATTCTCCTGCGAAAATATTTACAATTTGAACAGATGGAATGATCCAGTCCTTGCATTATGAATAGATAGATCATGACATGTATATAGTGCACTTACATGTTACCTATTCATAAAAGAAGGACGTTGTATTAGCAAATTTAATTAATTATTTTTTTCTATTACTATATTCAATCTTTCTATCTGGAATTTTATTGCTTATAAGGATTTATCGTGATACGATTCCATCAATTCATATAAAACAAGTTTGTTAAGTAGGCAAAAGATAAGGGGTTGATTGTGATGGGTCAAATTGTAACGAATAAGATCAAACAATCTATTACAGAATTAATCGGTCATACACCACTATTAGCATTAAATCAGTATATAAAAGAGCAACAGCTAGAAGCCGAAATTATCGTAAAGCTAGAGTATTTTAATCCTGCAAATAGTGTGAAGGACCGTGTTGCTAAAGCGTTGATTGAGGATGCTGAAGCTCGTGGTGTATTAACAAAAGATAAAACAATAATCGAAACAACAAGTGGCAATACTGGTATTGGTCTAGCAGCAATTGCAGCAGCAAAAGGCTATAATCTTCGAATTTACATGCAAGATGGTGTTAGTGAAGAGCGCACAAAGGTTGTAAAGGCATACGGAGCGGAGGTTGTACCATTTTCAGATGTCCCAGAAATGGTCGCTGCTTTTGAGGAAACAGAGGGTGACTTTGTTGAAACGAATAAAGTATTTCGAGAAACGGTTGTTGAACAAGAAGAAAATGTTGTGTTTTTAAATCAGTTAAATAATGATGCCAACCCAAATGTTCATAAGTTAACCACTGGTCCTGAGATTTGGGAGGATACAGACGGACAAATTGATATCTTTGTGGCAGCAATCGGCACAGGTGGTACGATAAGTGGTGCTGGTGGTTACTTAAAATCTAAAAATCCAGCTATTCAGATCATTGGTGTAGAGCCTGCTGTTAATTCCATTGCAACCATTAATAATCCAGATATCATTGAAATCACAGGTGTTCACCGCTTCTCCGATGCTGACGAGGTCCGTGTACCATCAAATGTTCATTTAGATATAATTGATGAAGTACTTGAGATAGAAACTACACAAGCTTATGCGGCTGCACGCGCAGTTGCGAAATCAGATGGTATATTAGTAGGTACTTCATCAGGTGCTGCTATATTTGCCGCCACAGCACTTGCAAAACGTGCAGAGAACAAAGGAAAACGAATTGTCGTTATCCTACCTGATACTGGTCTGCGATATTTATCAACTGATTTATTTTAGAATCACAGTAAGCTTAGATTTTTTAGGCAAGCCATACTTATAAGGAAAGATGCTGGGACAAAAGTGTTTCAGCTAACAAAAATACCGAGCTATCCCTATGAAACGCTCATGAAGTGTTTCGGAATAGTTCGGTTTTTCTATTTATTGATAACTTGTTAAAAAAATCTTTCCTTTAGTAGTATTAGACGATTCAACAGCCGTTATCGCCTTATTAATGTCTAACAAATCATAATGAGAATCCACCGTCATCATTTTTAATTTACCACTATTAACTAGATGGATTAAGTGCTGAAATGTACGTTGCCATCTTTCCACCGATACTTGCTTATTCCAATGACGCAAATGGAACATATTTGCATTTACATTTGCCTCTTTAACGATTCTCTGCCAATTCACTTGTACACCTGATAAAAGACCAATGGCTAAAAAGTTCCCTCCAGATTTCAGACAAAAAGCAAGGTCATTGCCTGCTGTCCCTCCAATAGAATCAATAGCAGCATCAGCGCCCCTACCATTTGTTAGTTCCATTACTGTCTCATAAAGCGGTGCTTTTGAAGTATCTATTACATAGGAAGCACCAAGCTGAATTAAATCGTTAGTATGTCTATTATTTCTCGTAACCGCGATTAATTGAAAACCTAATAATTTTGCTAGCTGAGCAAATATGTGTCCAATTGCGGACCCGCCAGCATTGACTATTAAAACATCATTTGGCTGCAATTGTAATATGACTGTACATGTTACCCAAGCTGTCATTGGGTTGATATACATTTGTGCCGCAGTAAAATCAGCTATAGTATCTGGAATGGCTACTGCGAATTCTGCGCTTGTTTTTACAATTTCCTGCCAAGTCCCTTCCCCTCGCAAAGGTAATACACGCTTTCCGATAAGATTCTGAGAAACACACGGGCCTACATCCTCTACAATACCTACCCCTTCATAGCCGGGGATATTTGGCAAAGAAATTCGATGAGCATAACTCCCCCATATTGGGATTAAATCAGAAGGGTTAATAGGTCGCGCCAGCATTCGAACAAGAATTTCTTGTTCTTGAGGAGGTTGAATCATTTTATTTTCAAACTTCAAAACTTCCCGAGGGCTTCCAAATTCATATAATTTAATGCTTTTTGCTTTCAAAAAATGAACTCCTTTATATAGCAGTTTTTGTGACTACTCCAAAATGAAACCTCTCAGGGAGCTTTCTTCATCCTCACCAAGCGTTCCAGCCTGTTGTTTGGTGTAATCCTATATATTACTCTATTGTTGGATTTGCTTCACTTAAGGAGATTCGGTCGTAAAACATCTCCTTTGTACTTGTGAGCTTTACTATACTTTCTACCATCTGGTGCGTTTTTTTGTAACACAATTCGTTCTCTGGCAATATCGATTGTTGCTGTTGCAAATAGCACAAAGAAAAATTGTTGTGCATGATGGGGATTATGATTAACCTCAACTATTTTAGCAGCCATACGCTCAAAAATAATACTGAGATCATTATTTTTCACTAAATGCCATCCATCATATTGATCTCCCCATATTCAATGTTCTGTATACTGTTTGCTAAATTTCAAAGCTGATCTACCTGAATTCTTAATTCTTATGGATATTTACCTGATAATTCTATAAAATATAAATAAGGGTAATAACTTTTAAAAATCCTAAGCAGTAAGGAGTGAGAACGTTGAATATCCAAAAACAATTGTTGGGCACTGTTCTCGGATATATGCTTGCAATCGTAATTGCATACATCTTTTTCGATTATTTTTCTTGGTCGTTTACTCTAGGTTCTTTTATAGGTATTTGTTTATTTGCTCTAATTTTAATGTTCATCAAAAGGGGATAAATTACCTGCTCATAATGTATTTAAATACTTTTTCGAATTTGTTTGCACTCATAATTCATTCTGTGCTTCATCTTTCGTCATTAGTTTATATGTATGAAAAGGAATGCCCCTTTTCTCTGCTATATTTTTCAAATCATCTATAATATCTACTGCAAACGGACATTGGGCCAATATAAATTTGAATATAATTCACTTTACCACCCGCTTCTTTACCTACAAAAATTAATCCTGCTATTGTATAGTTCATCACCAAACCAAACTTATAACGTGACAGACATTTAACGAATGCCATCCCAAACTTTTTATGATGACCCTATTTTATTATATCGAAGGTAGATAACGGATAGTAATTTCTTTTCTTTTTTACTATTATCTAAAATTTACCTTAAATGTGAACAATCAGAAACGGAGCATTATTAGAATGAGAATAGTCACCATATAATTTGGAAGCGAAATTTCCCATTATAAAAGAGGAGGAAAAATTTATGCAATATAAAATCTTACAGGAGCAAAATGAACATAAAAGATCTTTAATTAATAAAAAGCTTTACGAATACAATTTAAAACACTTTCCAAAAGATTTAAGAGGCCGATATCAAGAAATCAACCTCTTCCTTACAGATGAAAATGACCTAGTCCGTGGTGGCATATTGGGAGAAATTTGTTGGAATTGGTTAGAGATACATACACTTATGATCGATGAGGAAATTCGCGGATTAGGTTATGGCTCTAAATTATTAGTAGAAATCGAACAAATAGCTTTGAATAACAACTGTGATTTCATAAAGGTCGATACTTTAAGTTTTCAGGCTTTAGATTTTTATGAAAATCACGGATATCAAGTTTACGGTACATTGGACAATGTTGGACGGGATTATAAGCACTACTATTTAAAAAAGGATCTTTCATAAAAATCTCCTAAAGGAACTTCCTATCTAACTAAAATAATAAATAATCCTCTATATAAAGTATCAAAAAGTTGTAGTTGTAATCATTTAGTCTTCATTATGTTTTACAATTACAACTTAATTAATGAATATATATCGTGAGTTTTATTAAAAATAAACGATTCCTTTTCCTTTATTAAACCATTTTTTTCAGCCACACGAATAGAAGGTCCATTTTTGGGGTCAATAATACTTATTAATTTTTCTTGTCCCAAATGTACAAATCCATATTCCACACAACATTTAGCTGCTTCAGTTGCATATCCTTTAGACCAATATTTTTTATGAATATGGTAGCCCACCTCAACTTCATTTTTTCCATCAACTATTTGTTTAACGAGGCCACAATCTCCTATTAATTCATTCGACTCTTTTAAACAGACAGCCCATAAACCATAACCATCTTCTCGATATCTTTGTTTATTTTTCTCAATCCAATTTTTAGTTTGTTCTAAATTAAATGGTGCAGGATAATATTTCATTGTTTCAGCATCTGAAAAAATTGTGTAAAGGACAGAAATATCCTCATCATTAAATTCTCGTAATTCTAATCTTTCTGTTTCCATAATTATCAAAATAATGCCCTCCTTAAATCGTTTTTCTTATTCTAAGTTTATAACAATCCATAACAGACTTGTGCAAATTTGTGGACTTAATTTATTTTCAAGGTTTATGTAAGAATTAAGTTTCTTAGGAATATATTTAAGGTAAATAAGACGATGCTCTATTAACTCTCATTCAATTGAGGGCTCATTAATTACGTATTTCTTGCCATTAAAATAATAAACGATACTGCTACATAAATTTCTCATTAAACAGACTTTGAAAAGATGCTTAATGGTATTTCACCATATTTATTGATGGAGGGACGACAGTGCATGCACATACAAAATAAATCGTCTTGGTTACTTATTTTATTAACTCTAGTAGCGGTTATTTCAGTCTATTCTTTGATAGATTCACCAAAACAATCAAAAGAGGAGATTACATTCACAGAAGATACAGATCAAAAAGAAACTTTACAGAATGTGACAAAGGAAGTTTCCTCTCCAAGCTCTTTATTTGAAGAAACGCGCCTACAAGTTAGTAATGAACGAAATCAACTTCGCCAAAAATTAACTCAAAAAATTACATCAGATGGGTATTTTGCTGAAGAAAAAAATAAGGCAGCTATTGAAATTGATACTCTCAATAAAGAAGAATCTACAGAAACAATGCTTGAGATGCAAATTAAGTTACTAGGCTATCCCGATGCTTTAGTAAAAATAGAAGGCAAAGTAGTTTATGTAACAGTGATGGCAAAGGAACTATCGAAATATTCCGCAAACGAAATTATCTATCTGGTAATAAAAGCATGCGGGGATGCTAATGTGCAAGTTAAATTCGGTGCTAATAATTATTAAAGACTAGAGAAAAATAGTTTTCAATATATAAACAAACGTTTCTGAGTAGCATTTACGACATGTAGATGATCTTTTCGATAGCATACACCCTTCACCCAGTAGAAATCACAGCATTAAGTCGCTCAAAATGAGTGGCTTTTTTCATCGTTTAAAAACAAAGAAATAATATTTATCAAGTTTATAGCCCTTCTCACTTCCCTTCTCCCACATATCCTAACGATGAAAGGAGGGAAATTTGTGTGCAAAAATAATTGTAATAGTTCATCAGTAAGAAAAGACTGTAATAACCTAGGACCATTTGTGGCCACAAATATCAATTGTATCAATTCAAAAAATGGGAATGGTGGATAAAATCAAGGTGGTTCAATAATTCCCTTCTCCTCTGGAAGACAAACAGTCGTTGAAAATATACTTGGCAATAGACTTGCTAGTCTCATAGGGTTTGGTTCTGCTGTAGACCTTGTACCTCTTGCAAATAATACGATTAATTTAACTGCATTTTTTAGTGAAGCCTTCACCGTCCCACGTGACGGGAAGATAACTGCTATTTCAGCCTCATATAATGCACTCTCAGGGCAGGTTGAATCAGGAGCTTTGACAATCCGTGCTCAAATTTTTCATGCACCTGTAGGTAGTAATACTTTTACTGGTACAAGTGCTAGCGTTGATTTAGTTCCATCTATTACAACACCTATACCCGTAGGCCTTTTAGTATTTGCATCGGCTACTATACCACCAGTACCAGTAACCGCAGGTGATCGTTTATTAATGGTATTTTATATTTCATCGGTACCAGGAGAAATTGCAGTTGACATTATTATTGGTAATGCGAGTGCAGGAATTAATATTGTTTAAAAACAACATCCCTTACCTAAAGACATGCTACTAGAAAAAAAGATGAACAGACATCGCCCCCAAAAAATTATGCCGTCTGATGATAACAACTATTGGCCAAGCACTCACTTTGTATGAGCGCCTGGTCAATAGTTGTTTATTGGCTTAATAGCAATCAAAACGAACAAAGAATTTTTTCGATTACTAATTAGTTGTCTGTTTTTAATACTGACACATTTTGGATGATTTGATATAATTTATTACAAAGGCATATATTTCAAGGGAGGAAGTTTGGTTATGACACAAATATTTGAGTTTAAATCCAATGGTAAATTTATAGTAACAGTAGATGATTACAATGTAAAAATTAAGCCAAAAGGTTTTTCAAACTTCATTAACAAAGGTGGTTCAAAAGGTGAGAAATCTATACCTATTAAATCTATAACCGCTATTCAATTCAAAGAGCCTGGACTTACTACTGGATATATTCAATTTGCTTATTCAGGGTCTAGTGAAACAAAAGGCGGAACAATGGCAGCTGTAAAAGACGAAAATTCAATTACGTTTATAAAAAAAGAATTAAAACAAGCACGCGAAATGGTAGATTTGATTGAATTGAAACGTCATGCTAATTCATCTCCTGCTCAAACTTCAGCTTTAAGTGCTTCTGATGAAATTATTAAAATGAAAGAGCTATTAGATGCAGGTATATTAACACAAGAAGAATTTGACACGAAGAAAAAGCAATTGTTAGGGATCTAGGTCACTCAAATGAGTGGCTTTTTTATTAGGAATTTAAATCAAAACTAGCATTCATTATGTCATACGCACGCTACAATGTTGATTGAAAGTGGACAACCCTTAAAAACTGTCCAAAAAAATTAGGACACAGCAGATCAGAAACTACTGAAGACAGCTATGTCCATTTAACTCATGAAATGGCAAGAGATATAGATATGAATAAAGAAAATCACATTGAAAAAATTAGTGCTGCTGTCTCATCGAATGCTCTTGCAACACAAAATAAAGAAGTAAAAATTGCATTCGAAGCATTATTACAAAGTGTAGATAATACGTTAAGTATTCAGCAACAATCAGCTATTCTGGAGAAACTTGGATTTACAGGTGATGGGAAATTAGTTGATCACACTAAATCACATAGTCATAGTCCTTTTATGTACACATACCACAGTAGTATTGAAAATGATTCTGCAATATTGCAAGCTAAACTAAACTAAGTCGCTCAAATGAGTGGCTTTTTTATTGTCAAAAATAAACGATTTTTATCATGGTAAATGAGATTACAAATGGTTAAAGTTGTTATTTAAGGAGGTTACATAAAAATAGATGTTACAAGTTTGATTTGAAAAGGGAGGATACATAAGTGATTAATTTATTTAAGAAAAGTTTTATTTATCTAACATTAATTCTTTTAGCAATAGTAAGTTTTAGCGTTGAAGATGCCCAAGCTGAAGATGGGTATTCAGAAAATTTAATACCTAAAATGTCATCGGATGAATCAGAGTTTGGTAAAGCATCATCTTCAAGTAACCATGTTGAAACACCTAGTTGGAAAGCATTTGATGGTATAGAATATTATAATAGTGGCAATGCGAACTATGCTTGGGGAACGCCCGAAAAAACTGGGTGGTTAGCCTATGAATTCTCAAGTCCAAAAGCAATTAGTAAATATGTAATGAATAATCAAGGAAGTTGGCCAGAACTTTTTCCAAATACATGGACATTTGAGGCGTGGGACGGTTCAAATTGGATAGTATTAGATTCTCATAGCAACGTTACAGTAGACGATTGGAGAAAGAATCCAAAACAAAGCTTCACTTTTGAAAATTCTAGTTATTATAACAAGTACAGGGTTAACATTACACTTACTAATAGCACATATCATGCCGTAAATACAGCAATATCAGAACTACAAATGATGGAAAAAATTTCAACATCACCAAAACCTGAATCAATCTCATTAAATAAAAATGTATTAGAACTTCTAGAAGCTAGTCAAGATAAGTTAATAGCAACGGTTATACCTGATACAGCAAAAGTAATTTGGTCATCTAGTGATGAATCAATTGCAACTGTAGATCAAAATGGTAATGTAACTGCCATTCGTGAAGGTGAAGCAATTATTACTGCCAAGGTCGAAAACACTGAACTAGTTGCGACTGCTACAATTATCGTTAAAAAATTAAACAATGAATCATCGAATGCTATTCTAAGTATCACATTGGTGAACGGCGTAACAAAAGAATATGATGTTACAAATACCGTTTTAAACAATTACTTAAATTGGTTTGAAAGTGCACAAGGTACTTCGACATTCAAATTTTCAAAAACAATTTCACCTTATAAAAATGTAACAGAATATATCGTACATGATAAAATTGCTTCATTTGAAATAAGAGAATATTAAACGTAAAAAGACCAGGTACTCAATTGCAATGAGCGCCTGGTTCTTTATTTTGGTGACTCAATAATAAATTTTCAACCTTCGTTTTTAGTGCCATATTAGCATATCGAAGAACTACATCATTTCCTGCTGTAGCTACATGAACATCTGTAAAATGTTCGTCTATCTTTTCTAGCTTTACTAATCTTATTTTTTCTTTTGCCAGCAACCTTTTTGAATCGTAATATTCTTGGGTTATGTCTTTTAGTAACCTTTCAAGGATTGGTAAATAAACTTTACTCATTTTCAAATTTTCAATTACTGAGAAATCACGTTGCAATGACTGCATAGCCATTTCTAGAATTAAAAATTTATGAAATAGTCGCCTTTGTTCAAAACTTATCATACAACCTCTTGCTCCTTATGAATGATTGGAACGACTGCTAACACACTATCAATCATAAATGTACGCTTTGCTTGCCTCGTAAAACAATATGCCTGAAACGAATCACCGACAATCTTAAGAACTTTGATACGCCTTTTTGACACTTTACCGTCTTTAGCCATGTACATCATATTTAAAAATTGGTTACGCTGCATTGCTGTAATCAGTTGTTCTTTCATCATTCAGAACTCCTCCAAATAAGAACGTTTGTTCGTAAATATATTAGAACAGTTGTTTGCCTTTTGGCAAGGAAAAGTTTTTGGAAATAAAAAAAGAACCAGGTACTCACATTTTTTATGAGCGTCTGGTTCTTTAATTAAAAATTTTATATAACTTATTTAATTGTCAGTATATACATAGAATATTTGCCAGTTTCGACACCAGTTCTATCGTACATTTTAACAACTGCTTCCCCAGGTTTCAATGCTTTAACTTTTTTACCATCAGAAGTTACAGTAGCTACACCTGAAGCTGCACCTGATACTATCTCTACCTTAGTATGAGCCCATCCATTTTCTGTTCCTACTCTCATAGACATAGGGAAGACACCCATGCACAGGTCGTCTTTCTTACATTTATCCGGCCAATAATTATCTACTGCCGCAGATGCTTGTTCTGTTTCCGAAACTGAAACTACCCCTAATGCAGATAACGCTAATACAGAACTAAGAACTATTTTTTTAAATTTTTTCATGTTTTCCATCCTTTTCTATGTAAATATTTATTTGCTATAGCATAATATTACCCTAAAGTTATTATTATTCTAATATTCCTTAAAATAGAAATCAATTAATTATTTTTTACCAATATTTAGTGTTTTCAATATTTTTTAATAGAAAAGTAATGTTTTTTTGTATACTATTCACTTAAGTACTTGATATTTTTAGTTTCATTCAAATATTTATATATTTTTTTCACTAAACAATCAATTTTAATATTATGAGTTCAATAATAAAAGACCAGCTCGGCTAAATTAGCTTTGCTGGTCTTAGTAATTTTTAGTTACTACGCTGTACAATGATGAGTTTCAAACCTTCATAATCACCATTTGTCATAGTTCCATTATCAAATTTATCTAACCACGACTTATCAATTAAACCTTTATCTACAGCTTGTTTAATGTGGTCACGTACTGCAGCTTTAGTTGTCTTGTTTGTAAATTGCATTTTATCATCCTCCTTTTCGGTTTCTTTCGGCTTATTGTCTTCCACAATTAATTGAACTTTTATTGCGCTACTAGTTGGAACTATTACTTGTCCTTCAAGCTTATAACCTTTAGGGATAACCCAATTTGATTTAACTTCAAAATGAGGTCGGTCAATGCTCCCTACCCAATCACCGCCCCATGTAATGCCTAGCTTACGTGCAATGGCTCCTATTTGACTAAGTGTTGCTACATCATATAAAGATTGTGGAGGGCCAACAGCAACGTCCCATGCCAGTCGTGATTTATGATTGCTATTTAATGTCCTAGTAACAATTTGTCCTGGTCTTGTACGTCCTTGTGAATATAAGTAATTTTGCCGTTCTTGTGAGCGATGTGTTTCGGTGATGAAGATATTAGTGATACCTGCTTTGTAGCATTCTTGAAACAATAGCTTACAAGCTAATTGTGAGGCTGGTAATAGCTCCATAATGTCTCTGCATGCTGTAGTTACGCTAGTCATTGTTTATCACCCTTCTTATCATCGTTATCCATTTGTAATTGTGTAAAAGCATTTGCTAAGAATTTAGGTACTATAATGCCTAACTTCCCTAGATTTTTTTCAATCATACTTATACCTTCCATCCCGATTAAAAACAGGATCATTGCATTACGCATAAAATTACCACTCTCAGTTGCTGAATCGAGCTGTACTGCTGCAATGACCATCAATACCATTGCTGTCTTTTTGATTAAGCCCTTAAACATCTTTTCACTCTCAGTTTTTTTGAAGACTAAACTAACCATAAATCCTAATGTGTAATCGATAACCATAAATATAGCTAGCGCTTTTATTAAGTGGTCAATACCTCCAATAAGGTATCCTAGCCATGCCATTGCACCGCCAATTAATGATTTATATAATGTGTCTGTTTTCATCTGACACCTTCCTTTTCTGCATAATAAAAGCCCTCCACAATTATCTGTGGAAGGCATAGAATCCCCATCGTTTTAACCTGTTTTATTGATCTCAACTTTAAATTCATCGAACAATCCAGCAAAAGACATTAATGACATTTGACGTTTAGAGTATGCATCGTCATATGCTTTATTTAAATCGTTTTCTTGTTGCGGTGAATTTTATAAAATGGATCCAGAACATGATTATGTATGTAAAAAAGAAAATGGCGAACATTGTACGCCAAGTGTCATCAAATATAATACTAGAAAAATTAGTGAAAATTTAAATATCAGTTTTAACTATCATTCATTACGTCACACACATGCAACAACTCTAATAGAGAATGGTACACCTGTTAAAACAGTACAAAAAAGATTGGGACATAGCAGAGCTGCCGTCACAGAAGATCGCTATGTCCACCTCAGTGAGAAAATGGCCAGAGATGCTGCAAACATCTTTGATTCATTCGCTCAAGATATATAAGAATTGCTAACATATTTTTTTATGGTGGGGAATTGGTGGGGAACCCCACCATTTAACCCTTATATTAATCACCTTAACACGTCACAAACTCTTATCATTACTATATTACTTCGAATCATCCATCTTCAGAACAGCCATGAATGCTTCTTGTGGTACTTCGACTGAACCTACTTGTTTCATACGTTTTTTACCTTCTTTTTGTTTATCAAGAAGTTTACGTTTACGAGAAATATCCCCACCGTAACATTTTGCTAAAACGTTTTTACGCATAGCTTTAATTGTTGAACGAGCAACAATTTTTTGTCCAACAGCTGCTTGAATTGGTACTTCAAATTGTTGGCGTGGGATTAATTCTTTTAATTTTTCAACGATGACTTTACCTCGCTCGTACGCAAAGTCACGGTGCACGATAAAGCTTAGTGCATCGACTTGCTCGCCATTTAATAAGATATCCATCTTCACTAGTTTTGAAGTCTGATAACCAATGAGTTCATAGTCAAATGACGCATAGCCCTTCGTATTTGATTTTAAATAATCAAAGAAATCATAAACGATTTCTGATAACGGCATTTCATAAATAATGCTGACACGTGTAGTATCGATATAATCCATTGTCATGAAGTTACCGCGTTTTAATTGACAAAGCTCCATAACAGCTCCTACATAATCGTTTGGTACCATAATTGTCGCTTTTACATATGGTTCTTCCACTCGATCAATTTTTTGAGGATCTGGCATAAATGACGGGTTGTCAACCTTAACTGTAGATCCATCTGTCATGTGAACATTGTAAATTACAGAAGGCGCTGTTGTGATTAGATCAATGTTAAACTCACGCTCAATACGCTCTTGAATGATTTCCATGTGTAAAAGCCCTAAGAAGCCACAGCGGAAACCAAATCCTAGTGCTTGTGATGTCTCTGGCTCATATTGAAGTGCAGAGTCATTAAGCTCTAACTTTTCTAACGCTTCACGTAAGTCATTATATCTCGCTGTATCGATTGGATATAATCCGCAGTATACCATTGGATTTAAACGACGATAACCTGCTAATGGCTCAGCTGCTGGGCGATTAGCAAATGTAACTGTATCACCGACACGAGTATCGCCTACATTTTTAATGGAGGCTGTTAAATAGCCTACGTCACCAACTGTTAATTCAGACTGTGGTACAACTTTCGGTGTGTGTACACCAACTTCGATAACTTCAAATTCTGCTCCAGTAGCCATCATTTTAATTTTATCGCCAGGTTTTACTGTACCATTCATGATTCGAATGGAAATAATAACACCTTTATAAGCATCATAAACAGAGTCAAAAATAAGGGCTTGTAAAGGTGCTTCTGGATCACCAGTTGGTGCAGGCACTTTCTCTACAATTTGTTCTAAAATATCTTCAATTCCGATACCAGCTTTAGCAGAAGCTAAAACCGCTTCTGAAGCATCTAACCCGATTACGTCCTCAACTTCTTGACGAACGCGTTCTGGGTCTGCAGCTGGTAAATCGATTTTATTGATAACTGGTAAAATTTCTAGGTCATTATCAAGAGCTAAATAAACATTTGCTAGTGTTTGTGCTTCAATACCTTGTGCTGCGTCTACAACTAAAATAGCACCTTCACAAGCAGCTAAACTACGTGATACTTCATAAGTGAAATCGACGTGCCCTGGTGTGTCGATTAAATGGAATGTATACACTTCGCCATCTTTTGCTTCGTACTTTAATTGTACCGCATTTAATTTAATCGTAATGCCTCGCTCACGTTCTAAATCCATTGAGTCAAGGAGCTGTGCCTTCATTTCACGAGATGTTAATGATTTCGTTTGCTCTAAAATACGGTCAGCAAGCGTTGATTTCCCGTGGTCAATATGTGCAATAATAGAGAAATTTCGAATATTCTCTTGTCTTTTTAAACGTGCTTCTCGGTTCATCTTTTCCACTCCTAATTAAACTATAATGAATTATACTATGAACCTTATACAAACCACAACAATAGAACGGCATAAATGCTGTTAAGTCAATCGTTATGCTGAATAATGTATGTTTTCCTCTAGTTTTCCTATACTCTTAACAAAAAAATAGCCAGCTACACCTATAACATGGTGCCTGCTAGCTATTTTAATATTGAACAATTATATATTGACTGATTGTTGAATTAGGCTCGTTAACGTATTAATACCTTTTTGTTCTAAATGTACGCCATCTGGAGCAAAAAATTCCGGATGATTGATAGCAGTCGAATGCCAATCAATCAATGTAATATTATCGTGCTCTTGAGCTTTTTGTTGTAATGAATAATTCACTTTACCTTCCCAAGCACGAGGTACCCGTGTATTCACTAAGTAAATATCGGCATTGGCGAAAGCTTCAAGTAGTGCATCAATCTGATCATTCGTAAAGAAACCATTTGTGCCAAGTTGAATAATAACAGCTTTATTTGGCTGATTAAAACTAGCATAATTAGGTGCCAATTGGATTGCTTGTGAAACTTGGCGGCCAATTTTTGCATCAATTGTAATGTTTGGATAGATATTATGTAAACTTGAAGCGATATCTATCATTAAAGAATCTCCAATAGCTAATATTCCATTATAGGATTCACTTTCAGGGTTAGCAGTTGTATCATTTTCTCCTTGCTTAGGTTCTTCTTTGTCAGGAGGGCTAGCTTCAGCTTTTTCATTCTCAACATTTCCTGAGTCGTTTTCTGGTGCTTCTTTTTCCGCTACTGCATCATTCTGCTTAGACGGTTGTTCTCCGCCATCGATTTTAATTTCTGTTGGTTGAGACTCTTTTGACTCCGTTTTTTCTTCACCTACTACACCTGTCATCCCAGTAAAAAATACTAACAAGAATAGTGGAACGAGCATCGTTGAAATTTTTCTAGCAATTGTTAGGCTACTCCACTTATTTTTATTAATGACAAGGTGCTGTCGATAGTAGGCACGGAATCCTTCCTTCCGTATTGGCATTTCGATAAATCGATACGATAATTCAGCAATCATTAAAATAAGAACTAATTGTAATGCAACTCGCCAGTACGCAGGATTACCTATTTCATGGACTGGCGTACCCAATACCATAATCGGATAATGCCATAGATAAATTCCATACGATCTTGAACCTATCCAACGCAGAGGCTTCAACGAAAGTATTTTTCCTAAAATGCTAATTGGATGACAAACACATGCTATTAATATAGCTGCATTCAAACAGAAAAGGAACATACCTCCTCTATATAAGTAAGTTTGATATTCATCTACAAAAATAATACTTAAAATAAAAATACTAAAAGCAACCAAACTTATTGCATTTAGTTTATTGACATGGTCAGTAGATAATTTTTGAGAAGATAGTCTTTTCATCGGCCATACGAGCGCTAGCCAGCAGCCTATAAGTAATTCAAAAGATCGCGTATCTGTCCCGTAATATACTCGACTTGGATCCGCTCCTGGTTCATACATTACGCCCATTAAAATAGCTGAGCATATTGCAGCGATAAAGATATAAATGGCTAATTTAGCCTGCTTTTTAACAAGAAAAAGTCCTAGCATTAACACAATTGGCCAAATCAAATAAAATTGTTCCTCAATGGCTAAAGACCATAAATTTTTTATAGGAGAAGGGGTTCCAAAACTATCAAAATAAGAGAGTTTATGAAAAATGAACCACCAATTACTTGAATAAAAAATAGAGGATATTGCATCTCCACGCAATGTATCTAGAAGTTCCTTATGAAATAAGGTAGCCCACGCGAATGAAGTAATAATCATTACGTATGCAGCAGGTAGTAGGCGTCGAAATCGCCCAATCCAAAATGCCCCCAATCCTACCGTTAACTGATTGCCTTTTAAGGGTAAAACAGTAGAAGTAATTAAGTAACCCGATAAAACAAAAAAGATATCAACTCCTAGGAACCCACCACTGGCCCATCTGAAGTTAAAATGATAAGCTATCACAGCTAGTACTGCTAAAGCTCGAATCCCGTCTAACCCAGGGATATAACGATGATTGACTGCCTTGCCTGACATAATATTCCGTCCTCTTCTTCCGATAATCCATAAACCTTTGCGACATTTTTATAGTGTAAACGTTTGTTTTAAGTTACATCGTCCCCTTTTAACGATTGAATCAGTGCATTCACTTATATAATTGACGGATGAGTATTTATAAAAGTTTACATTTTATCACATAAACAACACGAAATTCTTCTCATATGTATAGTTACCCTTTATCCTTTTTGGAATAAAGGTTCATTTTACCCATCAAAAAAGCATCTCCAAAAATGGTAGATGCTTCAAAAGCGTATTTCGCCTATTGCATATGCCTCAAAACTTTTACAATTCAAAGTCAAATCTTATGTGCTGACTCGAAAATTATAAGGCAAGAAACGAATAATTAAAAGGCTTAACTACAATTTTTTCTAAAAAAATTTCTAGCATTTTTGCATCATTTATTCTTTTAAAAAAATATTAAATGCAACGCCTAATTGGCCAAAAGAGAGACTATTATGATAATCTCTAATACTATTGTTTTTCTGTAACGAAAGATTTTGCTATTGCTTTTCCTATTACAGCAATTGTACGATTCAATTCCTCTTCTGTATTGTCAATTCCACCTATTTCAATTAAGACCATTTCTTTTGTTAAATCTTGATTATAACGTCCATCCACAGTGTCACCACTTTTTGATATAACACCTCTAGAAATTTTCGGCACAATTTCATTCATTGTAGCTGATAAACTTTCTGCATACGCAGTATTCCATCTATAATTTTTATGCTCAGCACCAATGACAATTGCAATCCGTGCATATGATTCATTATTATGAGTTATCGTTGTCGCATTTTTCCTAGCAGAATCTCGATGTAAATCAATCACTAAATCGTAGGATTGCTCTTGTAAACGTTTTGCTAAATAAGGACGTACGACGTTGTAAGCTGCCGGAAAAAGTTTTTTCTGACGTTTTAATTCCTTCATCACATCAACATCTAAAACGTCCGTTTGTATACCGTTCATACTAAAATGCTTAGAAATAGTATCTTTTAAACTAAAAATATTTGTTTTGTCATCATAAACTGCCGCTTTTCCGCTAACAGCTTGCACCATTGGTTGATATGCTTCCTCTGAATGCGTAAATACTAACAATACTTTAAATGGATCTTTTGTTTCCTTTTTTGTTTCCTCTTTTATTTCCTCTTTTGTCTCCTCTTTTGTCTCCTCAAGGAAACTTTGTTCAGGTGAATTAGTAGCGGCAAACACGACTGGTTTATCCTCTGGCTCTTTAATCGGAGTCGATGCTTGCTTGTTGAACGGAAGTTGCCCAGCAATGACAGGTAATACGAAGAAGAACAATAATAAACCAAATGACCACTGTAGTTTTTTTAGCAAAGTCACACCCTCCTCCCCTTATCGTATGGAGAGGATGTGCCTTTTAGAACGGAAAAAATTATAGATTATTTGCCCAATTCATAAGCATAGATGATACGAGTTTTGCATAATTATCTATCCAATAATCGGCTTCTTTTGGAGTAACCATCAGCTGGTTATGAGAGCCGGCGAAAGTCTCTGCAAACAATTGTTGACGCTCTTCTTTAGACCATGTTGCCCATTCACCAAAAATCGGCTGTACTAAAGACATGTCTAGTTCTTTATTTATATCTGGTTGCCAAGAAGACAATGATAATTTTGATGAAGGTTTACTCCGCTCTGACACTCGTGCAGCTATAGAACGTAGCATTACCTCTACAGCATCGGCAATTAGTACAGGTGCATCAACTACTGTTGGGATACCAATTGCAGTAACAGGAATGCCAAGCATCTCATATGAGATTTCCTTACGCTTATTTCCTACGCCTGAACCAGGATGTATCCCTGTATTCGTTAATTGAATTGTTTTACATAAGCGGTCACTAGCTCTTGTTGCAAGTGCGTCTACAACAATAATTAATTTTGGCTTTAATCGTTCAGCTATCGCCGCTACAAATTCACCCGTTTCATATCCTGTTTGCCCCGTTACACCAGGCGCATACATGACGAATTTTTCATCAATTACATCTAAACTATGCAAATGATCAATAAGATATGGTCCTATAGCATCAGGTGTAATTGTACGATTACCTAGACCAATAATTAATATTTTGTCATCTTCTTTCCATGACATGGATTCATGCATTTTTTTAAAATTCACAAGCAATTCTTTCTCAAGCTGCTCAAATCCATCTCGATCTTCCAACGTCAAAGTAGGCACAGAGAGGGTAATATACTGCCCCTTCTTTTTCCCAATTTGTTGTTCGCCTTCTGCATTCACAACTACATCAGTGATTTTTACCCGACCAGCATTCCGATCTTCAATTTGAATACCACTCGACTCTTCAAGCGTTTCTTTTTGTTCTTTCGTTTGATGTAATACAACCTCTTCAGATTCATCGATTAAATCTGTACGTTGCCAATTAAAATTTTGCATACAGTTCACCTCAACAGTAGTTTGTTCAAACTGTCAAGTAAATATTCTTTGCATTTATCTATTGCAATTTGGCCAAGCGTTTGTTAAAATGATTTTTGTTGTATTGACACAAGAAATTAATGAGAAGATATCATCTCGTACCTATTTTAGGAGGTGAAACATATGCCAAACATTAAATCTGCGATTAAACGCGTAAAAGTTAACGAAAAAGCTAACGCGGCTAACACAAAAGCTAAATCTGCAATGCGTACTACAGTGAAAAAAGCTGAAAACGCTGTTGCTGCTAAAGCTGAAAACACACAAGAACTTTTACAAGCAGCTTACAAATCTTTAGATAAAGCAGCTTCAAAAGGACTTATCCACAAAAACGCGGCGGCTCGTAAAAAGTCTCGCCTTGCTAAAAAAGCGTAATTGTTGTAAAAGATCAGTATACTCTATTAAGAGTTGCTGATCTTTTTAATTTATAAGAAAAATTAATTACGCCTAAAAGAGCTGCCCATATTGCTTCGGACAGCTCATCAATAGTTGTTTTCTTTATACACAACCTTTATTCCCTTAAAGTCGGCGCAGTAAGAAGAGTTCTAAATAACGCTCACGATTGCCTCCTGTTGATTTCAATTGTAAATCGACCTCTGCTAACTGATATAAAGCCTTCAATAAGCTTTCCTCTGACGGACGATTACGCTGTTCAACCATTAACTTGACACGATAAGGATGTATTTTTAAATTTTTTGCGATTTGCTGTGGATGATAACCCTTTTTTAATAAATAAAAGACATTGGACATCGTACGCACATTTGATGCAAGCAATCCAACAAGCATGATAGGCTCTTGCTTTTGACGCAGTAAATCGTGATAAATAGACAATGCTCCAACAGAATCGTTTGCAAAGTAAGCATTTAACATTTTAAAGGCATCCTGTTCTAATGTTTTTGCTACTAAATCCTCGACTAGTGTGGCAGTTATTTCACCACCCTCGCCTACATAAATAGTTAACTTCTCAATTTCCATTTGCAACTGTAGCATATTCGGTCCAACCATTGCGACAAGCTGCTCAATTGCATTTTGATTTATGCTGTTGCCTTCTGCTTTCACTATACTTTGTATCCACACAGCTAAGTCCTGCTCCTTTGGTGTTTCAGCTTGGACTAATAACGCATGCTCCTTCATCATCTTTGTCACTTTTTTACGTTCATCCAATTTCTCATATGGCGCGATAAATACTGTTACTGAAAAATCAGAAGGGTTAGCGAGCCATGATTCTAAACGTTTTATATCATGGTCAATTTTTTCTTTTCCCTTTTCTGTTGCCTTTAAAAAAGATGCATTTTTAGCAATAATAAGTTTTCGCTCAGAGAAAAAAGGAATTGTATCTGCTTCATCTATAACGACATCCACCGGCATTTCTTCCAAATCAAATGTTGACATTTCAATCTCTTCTTCGGGTCCTATCGCTTCTTTTAGCCGTTTAACTGTTTCGTCTATAAAATAGCTTTCTTCACCAACTAGTAAATAAACTGGTGAGAGCTGGCCTTTTTTAATATTATTCCAAACCGTTGAAATCATAATTTTCCCTCCATGTAGCAATACTACTAGTATACATGATTTATATTCCTTTGTGACTTTGACCGAATTGTGTCGATTCCTTGCCATATGGCAAATTCTCCGTTTCTTTATAGCTTTTATGAAATTGATGTCTTATAATAAATATCAGAATTGGAGGGATAACAATGAATCCATTTGAAGGAAAAAACATACAATGTCGCCGCAACGATGCAATCGATTCTGGAGTTGGCTTCGGTGTATCATTTGGGATGTTTACGCTTATGTTTCTTATCGCAATTATAGTAGAAGTAGCATCTAGATAATTATTTTTATGTCTAGGAAAAAGACCTTGCTCATTGGACAAGGTCTTTTTCCTATTGCACAGACCAACTATTTTTACGAATTCTTACTTCAATCGTCCCATCTATTCCAGTTGTTAATGTAGATAAATGTCGACTTGTAAAACGCTCCACAATCTCTTTATGTGGATGACGGTAGCGATTATTGAGCCCAGCGCTGAAAATAGTTAGTTCAGGCCGTAACAGCTCTACAAAAGGCTCAATACTTGATGTTTTACTACCGTGGTGCCCGGCCTTCAACAATGTCATATCCGCTAACTGCTTGTTGTATAGATGAAGAAGCTCTTGTTCGCCATGCTCCTCTAAGTCACCTGTTAACAATGCTCGAAATAAGCCCTGTTGCATATATAAAACGATCGAATCGTCATTGCCCTCATAAAGAGTGTCACGAGGCCATAAATAATGAAAACTAGTGTTTCCTATGCGCCACGCTGTTCCCTTCATTTTTTCTTTCACAGGAACTTTTTTCTTTTTGGCTTCCATCAGTAAATCCCGCATTACTGGCTTGTCCATTGAACCTGGAGTGAGGTGAATTTCATGCATGTTAATCTCTTGCAAAATCTCTTCAGCGCCCTCTACGTGATCGGCATCCGCATGAGTGGCGATAAAAATATCAATGTTTCGTATCCCTTTTCCTTTCAAAAACGGTACAACAACTTGTCTCCCGACCTCATATGGACTTTCTGACGTCTTCCATATATCCTGCTGCTCAAAGCGTAGTAAGCCTCCTGAATCAATGACATACACAGCCCTTCTAAACGGTAATTCAATAACTGTACAATCACCTTGACCAACATTTAAAAATGTCAGTTTAGTTTCGCTAAACAGCATCGGCAAAAAGTGAATACATAATGCAGGAATGAAGATCACAACTGCAAATTTACCATACTGTTTTATCTCGATAAAATAGAGGCCAGCTAAGACACTTATTAACGCCACGCAAATAAGCCATATCACAGGCTTCCCTGGCGACCACAGCTGAAACGGCAAATCCTGAAGATATAAAATAAACTTCGTAAGCCAAATACGGAGCGGCTCGTACACATCAAATAAAGCTTTTGCTACTGGCTTTGATAGTATGGTTATAACAAACAAAGTCATATTAAAAGGCAGAATAACAAAGGAAAACAGTGGTACGAAAATAATATTTGCTAAAAATGAAGAAATAGAAATTTCATAAAAATGATGGAGCAATAATGGATAAACAAGAAGCTGGCACACGAATGTAATGAAAAATGAGCGGATTAACCAGTTCGCAAAACGTCTAAAAATGACAGCTGAATAAACGAGACTAACCGCTGCTAAATATGACAATTGAAAGCCAATCTGATAAATGACACCTGGCTCAAGAAGAACAAAACAAATAAAGCTAATGGCTAGTGCATCATCAATAAATACATGCCACCTAAAGTACCGCATTAACATGATTAATTCTACGACAGATACTGCACGCCATACGGAAGGAGCACCACCAGCTATCACACCATATATTGGTAAGATGATGAGTAACACTAAGGTCGCTATTTCCTTCCTTACACCTATACGTAGAAGACCTTCAAAAAACAACCATGAGACAAACGCCACATGTAAACCAGAGATAGCAAATATATGTGTGATGCCTAGTTTTTGATAGGCTCTTTGAAGATCATGGTCGACCTGATCCGGCAATCCTATTAGAAGTGCTTGTGCTTCTGCAACTAGCGACTGCGGGAATGTTATTTCAATATGTTTTTTCATATAGTGTCTCTGTTTAGAAAGAAACGAACGAATGGATTTTTTCTCTTCTATAAAGGTCCAGGTTGAAACTTCATATATTCCCCTAGCACCTTTACTGATTAAATATTTTTCCATAGAAAACGCATACGCATGTGCGGGTGGAAGGGGTGCTATTAGTTCTCCTTGAACTAAATAGGTCCTACCTGTCAATGACATAGTTTCATAAAAGCTTTTCTCTTCTTCTGACGAAAAAGTATAGACGACATACAGCTTCTCATCTGTTTCAGTTTTTACAAAGCCTCTGAGCTTTTGACCATTTATTTTATATTCACTCGACCAAGTTATTGGGAATGTTGACGGTAGAGGGGAAGAATCCGTCAGTTGAATTGTAACGATGAAGAAATAGGAAAGAAATCCAAAGACAATCACAAGCGCTGAAATTAAACGTATTTCACCTTTCCATTTAAGCCAGAATGTGAAAAGTAGAAGAACGGCAAGTAGCCAAGCTGACTTGTGTGCCGCTATTGAAGCAACAAGTACAGCTAGTGCTACGTAAATCCATTTATGCTTTAAAGCTTTTTGCCAAATAATGAACTCACCTTCTGTTCATATGGAAGCAATTTTTCTGCTGGCATACCACTCTCACGAAGTTCATTTAGCATGTCTATGTACAAGGCTAATTTTTCGTCGCTTAAGAAGTCGATTTTACGTTCATCAAACGGAACGTGTACTACCTCTACACCTGCTTTTTCAAATAACTCTTGTGCATAAGGGTTATTTTTATAATCCGTAGCGTAATAAACACGTTCAATACCTGCTTGAATAATAGATTTCGTACATGGTAGACATGGGAAATGTGTAACATATAAGTCTGCACCTTTTGTAGGCGTCCCATATTTAGCACATTGTAGTAGTGCATTCATTTCAGCATGCACTGTGCGCACACAATGGTTATCAACTACATAGCAACCATTTTCTATACAATGTTCATCACCTGTAATTGAGCCATTATAGCCACCTGCAATAATTCGCTTATCTCTAACGACAGTTGCTCCTACTGCAAGCCTTGTACATGTACTACGTAATGCGAGTAAATGGCTTTGCGCCATGAAAAATTGATCCCAAGTAATTCGCTCCATATGACTACCTCCGAAAATTTACTTATATTGATTATTTACGCTGTGCTTTTATTGCAACAGTCCTTTTCTACTATAGTGTAGCCCTTTTTGAAAAGAGTCGTCAATATCTCAAAACTTACTGCCATTACAGGTATGTTGATTAACCATTTTTATCCACTCTAATTAATTAGAAGGCACTGATTTCCGCTACGGGCTACTCGCTTTCCTGCGGGCGAGCGTCGAGCCGCTTCGTTGCTGTCGCACAGAAAACATCCGCTCCGTGCAGGGTCTCGTCTGTCTCGCTTTCCCGCGGGAGTCGAGTAGCCCTACCCTACATTCATTTAAAAATGGACATATATTAGCAAAATAGCAACAAAAAAATCATTTTATCGCTCAATAATAAACCTGTTTTTTATCAATCAACACGCCTGCTACCATTACTTAACTGTAATAAAATCCTTTAGCTTCTCAAATGTTTTGTCGCCAATACCGCTCACTTTTTTTAAATCTTCAATTGTTTTAAAGCCACCATTTTCCTCACGGTACGAAATAATGCTTTGCGCCTTTGATGGACCAATACCTGATAATGTCGTAAGCATTGCTTCATCTGCTTTATTTAAATTGACCTTTTGATCTTTCAAACCGTTGTCGCCTTGTGAAGTTCCGCTAGTAGGCATCGTCAAAATAGAGGACGAAATTTCGTCCAGTTTTTCACCCTTTTGAGGAATATAAATAACCATTTCATCCTCCACTTTTTGCGCATGATTAATGAGTTGCGTATCAGCATCCTGGGTATAGCCACCTGCAAGCTGTACGGCATCTATAATGCGTTTATCGGGCTGTAACTCATAGACACCAGGATACATAACAGCACCCTTTATATCAACAAATACCTGCTGTCTGACCGCTTCATCAACAGATTCTTTTATTTCATGTTGTTCAATAGGTTGGATTGTTTCGATGAGCTCTTCTTGGGGAGGTGAAGAGTCAGAACTCGAAAAAAAGAAGTAACTAAGTCCACTGATAACAAGTATGCCGGGGATCAACATACTTTTTTTATACTTTTGCCAAAAAGATTGGATCATCAACTAACATCCTTTCCTTTGCAAAAGGTAATCATATGGAGTCTATTTCATCTTACAATATCATTCATGCGTTGAAAAGATAATTTATTTATTAAGACAAAAACGAAAGCATCATTGATCTTTGCTTATTATGACACTGACATAATGAAGTAAAATTATGTTATGCTTTGAATAATAAGGGCTCATCACTGAAACGTGTGGTTGATTTCCGTTCCGGCTGGGCGCTTTCTCGGGTCTATGGTCCAGTCTCCACTCAACCAATCAATATATATGGCATACGTTTTAACAAATGCCATCTACAACTTTTGGTGATGAGCCACATAAAAAAGATACATAATGCCTTTGCGTACTGAATGGAGGAAGAATATGTAGCTAACAATACAGGCAAAGGGAGAAAATGTGAAAGCGATCTCCCACTTACTATCAAAAAATCCGAATAATTTATATGAACGGCGTGTAAAAGATCATTTAGTTCGACTTGTTTATCACGAGCTTTCTGAAACAAGCCTTGTTGTGACAATATTCGTTACACCAAATGCACTCGCTCTTGTTCAAAATGACAATGCACTTGATATTACACATTATATTAATGACCGTGAATTCGCCGCTAGTAGTATTTTTTTATCCCTTATCCGTTCTGCTTTAGGTACTGCAATCAATTATGCCTCGGCATAATTGCGTCCGGATTTTGAATTGTGCTCGCACAATTTCTTCCTTTCAAAATCCGTGACATCCGCCGGAGGCATTATCTTAATTCAGTAGGTGTTTGGATACCCACTGAAAAGGAAACACATCTGTATTTATCTCGCCGCCTTCAGAGATGGAAGTCTTCTACTGAATGAAGATAAAAAAGCTCTACGCTTCTCCCATTTATATGATGGTAACACAGCATCACAAAATGTAACGCGGTCACTCAATACATTAAACTACGAAAAAATTGTTGAAGCCATTAAAAATCTACCTCGAAAATCATCAATCGTTGACTTTGGTTCTGGTGAAGGAAAGCTTTCAAGTTTACTTGCCTATGTTAAAGGAATTGATGAGTTGCTTGCGGTTGAACCAAGTAAAGCTGCAATGAAAAAAGCAATAAAGCGTTTTGAAGGCTTAGCGGATGCATTTGTAACCCCAAAACCTACATGGGGCTCGCTATTTTATTACGATGCACGATTTCATGATGATCACCGATTTGAATGGACACGCCAACAATTTCAAGAGTGGTTCATGCGATGAATCGCAATGAACAATATGCGCTTTCATTTACTGGCATCGGCCATCAACATGAAATATACGGACAACCTACCCAAATGTGCATTTATACGAAAAAGGAGGAGAATGTATGAACATCAAGATTCCACATGCAGGGATTGTTCTGCTAATTGGTCCATCCAATAGTGGAAAATCTACTCTTTTACAACAATGGGTTAATACAGGTATGCTTTCTCCTTCTGAAATTATTAGCTCTGATGCATATCGGACACTTGTTTCCGATACGGATTATATCGATTTTCAACATCTTTCGAAGGAAGAAGCAGATTTATTATATGATGAATATTTCGCTATTTCAGCACAAGCCTTTGCAGTTATGGAACGCGTAATAGAGGCTAGAAGCTCATTAAATAAATGTACTCTTGTTGATGCTACACATTTACAATCAGAGGAACGTCAAAAATATATTTCGCTTGGAAAAAAACTACATGTCCCTGTTAGTGCAATTGTATTGGACATTCCTCTTGATGAATTGTTACATCGAGATACATTGCGCAAAGACCCAAGAGGTAGTAAACGTATTAAACAGCAGGCACGCTTATTAAAATCAGAAAAACGATTTATTAAAAAAGAGTCGTTTACTAAAACCTATTTTGTAACAGAGACGGATGGACTAACATTATCAAGACAAAAGTCGACGCTACTGTTAAATGTAGAGTCTGGGCTTGATATTATTGGTGATATTCATGCCTGCTTTGATGAATTTATCGAATTACTTGGTAAGCTAGGCTACGAAGAAAATGAGGAAGGTTACTATATTCATCCACAAGGTCGACGCTTTGTTTCAGTTGGAGATATTATGAGCCGAGGACCAAAATCAATCGCAACAATGGACTTTTTCGATCGCCATATTGATCGTGGGCTTGCCTATATGACTGACAGTAATCATGGCTGGAAAATCGCTCGTTGGTTAGATGGACGCAAAGTAACATTAAATCATGGGGATGAGCTTGTTGAAGCTGAATTTAACGTTTATGAAGAAGATTACGGAGCGGAGAAAACAAATGCCTTAAAAGCTCGTCTCGCAAAATGTTTACTTGCTGCTCCCTCTCACTATTTGTTAGTGAATAATGGCATTTCTTCAGCTGTTGTTACACACGCAGGTATCCGTGACCGTTATATAGACAAACAATCGACAAGAATTTCTGATTTTTGTCGTTACGGTGATGTTCAGGGGCAAGATAAATCTGGAAAACCTATTCGTAATGATTGGTTTATAGAGCATCAAACATCACAGCTTATTATTTGGGGGCATGATCCTAAAATTCAGCCGTTAAAGCAAAATAATACGTTGAATATTGATCAAGGAGTTGTTTTCGGGGGGCAGCTAACTGCTTTTCGCTACCCTGAAAAGACAATTGACTTTGTGAAGGCGTATAAAAACTATGCCGGTATCGAACGAAATCCTCTAATTGAGGCAAAAGCTCAACGTTTTGCACCACCAAACATCGGGGCATTTTTAGAAGGATTCACAGTGGAAACTGCCTACTTTAACAATGTACAAATAGGCAGTGCTCATGCAAAGGCAGCGATCGACAGTGTTTCTCATTATGCATTGCCGTTAGAACAGCTAGTTTATATTCCACCAACGATGAGCCCAACACCACAAACATCTTCGTTAGCAGATACGTTGGAACACCCTTCTGAAGCATTTGCTTATTATAAAAAGCACGGTGTCCAGACAATGATTGCCGAGAAAAAACATATGGGCAGTCGCGCTGTTCTTTTACTGTTTAAAGATGCGCTTATTGCAAAGGAATACGTTGATACAGAAACACTTGGTATAATTACAACTAGAGCAGGAAGACGGTTTTTCGATAAAGAGACGGAACAAAAAATTTTGCAACAACTTCATACAGAATTAATAAAGAAAAATTATTTCGAACAGTTTAATACAAATTTCGTACTACTCGATGCAGAAATTTTACCTTGGAACTTAAAAGCGCAACAACTAATCGATCAACAGTATGCACATGTCGCTGAGCAAGCACTAATGGACCGTACAAAGCTTATGGAGAAACTACGTGACACAGTACAAACCGATGTTTCAGAATGGCTTCAGGAGTATAAGGGATTACTTGAAAATGCACAACGATTTTCAACTGTTTACCAAAATTATTGTTGGGATGTCCAGGATGCTTCATCTATTCAAATTGCACCCTTCCATGTATTAGCTCATAGTTCGGAAACGTTTTTCCATAAACCGCATATATGGCATATGGAAATGAATCGACTATTTGCCAAAAATTCAACACTATTTATTGAAACAGAGTTTAAAGTCATTACGGATGAAGCTTCTGAACAGGAGATCATTACTTGGTGGGAGGAAATGACTGCTGCTGGTCATGAAGGTATAGTTATTAAACCTGAAATATTTGTCACAAAATATAATGGCAAGCTCATTCAGCCCGCAATTAAAGTACGTGGTCGTGAGTATTTACGAATTATTTATGGTATGGACTATTTAGAGCCTTCACATTTAACGAAACTGAAGGAACGTAATCCAAGTAAAAAAATGAAGTATGCATTGCGTGAATTCGCACTCGGACTAGAAGGAATAGAACGTTTTGTTAAAGGGGAATCGACTGCCCGTATTCATGAATGTGTACTCGGGACACTAGCACTCGAAAGTGACCCTGTCGACCCTAGACTTTAGTAATATCGCCACTCATCATGTGGAGGTGAACACAATGTGTTGCTTTCTCAAACATTTTGGTGAAGAACTCTTTTTCTGACATTCTATCCGTCACTTTTATTTTTATGGTCATAAATTTTGAGCTGCAGTTTTGAGATTTATCGAGAACTTTTGATTGTTTATCGACCAACTTTATCGATTTATCTACCAACTTTCGAAAAATATCGACATCTACCTTCATGCAACACTATCTGACCGCACTAATAATTTGCGTATAAAAATTTTCACATCAAAAAAGCGCGAGAAATCAACGTTTCTAAATTGATTTCTCGCACTTTTTAAGGTTTCGACCAGTTTTGTCCCGGCCTCTTTTCAGCATTACTTTCTACAAGCGTTATTCTGCTAAGATATCTTTAAATTTCGCTTGGAGCTCGATTGTTAAGATTCCCTCATTGTAAAAATGGCGAATAAACACATTTTGCATCATATCATCCTCTTGAGCGGGATTCATCTTCATTAAAATATGATTAATCTTCTCCGCGAGCTGTACTGGATTGGCATACATTGTATTCCATGCGCGAACCTTTAACTCTAAATCCGTACCGAGGGCCGCCTCCTCCAAGTCCTGTATTGGTACTGGCTCACTAAAATGTGCATACGGGTCTTCATATATATCTGTATGTAAAAAATGAATACAATCATCTAATTTGTCTGCCACACATATTGTATCTACAAAAACGCCTTGATCATTTTCATATAGATTGCTATTTTCTAAAACTAAAAATGGTGCGTGTTGCTGAATCCCAATTACTCGTTTTTTTAATTGTGGTGTAATAAAGATTAAACCATGCTCTAGCTGCAATGTTTGAACGTATGTAGAAAAATTACCGTTTTCAGCAAAATCACTATATGTTTTTGGGCGATAATAAAATTCAGCGTCTAACTCCGCTGCTTCAATCGTCCATTCCACTTCTGGACAATCAAAAATAACACGTAGTGCCATTCCATTCGCTGTTTTTCTGAGCTCATCATAAATATAAAACTGCTCTGGTTCTACTTGACCTACCTCACTTAAAATTTTGTTAAACGTTAGAGAAATGATTGATTTTGCAGTAAAGCCCCCTGCCATATCAAATGTTAATTCAACATGAGTAGCATTACGTTGAATGCTAACTATTGTTGCATCATGAAGGCTTTGTTCAAAGACCTCTCTCTCCTTCGGTTTCATATAAACTAACGCTTTCTGCTTTTCCTCATATGCTGCATCGAGAATATTTTCAAATAGCTGCTCCTGTTCATTTCTCCATCCTAAAAAATCTTCTCGTACTTGTTTAGGTACATCTGGTGTATTCAACGTTCTATCTAAAATATATGGATGAAATCGCAGTGGTAAATAGTTCATTAAACTATCGCGTATTACATCTAACTCTTGCTTCTTTTCCTTATATGGATCAATATCATTTTCCTTTGCATAGGCAAGGTAATCTGTCCACTCTTCATCTGATTCGTAAATAAATAGTCTCATCGCATTTTCATATGCTTTTTTATCTTGCATTGTTAAGTGCCACATAATTTCAGCTCCTTTAATTGGGTAGTAAAAGAAAAAACCTCTTGGCTCAAGTTGATTGGAGTGGAGACTGGGCGACTCCTTGGGGATCAGCGATAGGGGAACGAAGGCTAAGAGCATCACATCCTGTGATAACGCCTTCGTGACCAATTCCTGCTGCTGCCACTCACGCTTTCGCGCAAAAGACATCTGTTGGCCCGAGACCCTGCAGCGAAGCGAAGCGGCTCATCGGACGCCCCCAGGAAGCTCTGCTCTGTGCGAAAGCGAAGCGACAGCAGCAAAGCGCCCAGTCAGAACGGAAATCAACCACACGTTCTGGTGATGAGCAAAATAATGTTTGATAATGACAAGCAAAAAAACAGCTTGCTAGTCAGTTTACCAGCAAGCTGTTCTTTTATTTCACCGCACGGATAAAAATGCGTTCACTTTCATATTCAGGACCTTCATCAGTAAAATCAGCTGTTACTTCTACATGTTTAAAGCCAATTGCCTGAAGCCATGCCATATACTGATCGATTGAGAACGTGCGCTGATTATGCTCTTCGTCAAAGCGTTCATACAAATCACTCGCAGCATCACGCACATAAAAGGTCATTTGGTGGACAACGGAATGTTCAAAATCGCCAGGCTCCGTATGCCATACATAGCTAATGTCACCATCGTCATACGTAAACGGACCGTCTAAAAATATATCATTCATTTTAAATAACGAATGCACATCAAAAAACAGTTGGCCTTCATCTCGTAAAGCAGCATGAATACGTTCTAATGTTGAATAAACTGCTTTTTCGTCCATTACATAATTCAGCGAATCAATAGCAATCGTTACAACGTCAAGCGCCCCAAATCCATCTAATTCATCCATCGACATACAATAGAGAGGCACATGTAATCCTGCATCAGCAAAGCGCTCTGCAGCAATGGAGAGCATACTTTCCGATAAATCAACCCCACTCACCTTGTAGCCTGCCTGCGCAAACGACAGGCTAAGCACGCCTGTACCGCAGCCGATATCTAAAAGATTCGGGTATTGAGTGCTCGGTGCATGCTGCAAAACCCATCCTACATAACGTTCATAAGGGATATCCGTTTGCAACTCGTCATACACGTGTGCAAATCGTTCGTAGCTACTCACACTTAAGCCTCTGGCATGTCTAATTGCGGTGCATCGCCCCATAGACGTTCTAAATTATAATAAGCACGTTCATCTTTGTGGAATACATGCGCTACAACATCTCCAAGATCCACAAGAACCCAGCGTGCTGCATCGAAGCCTTCTACACGACGAATTTCATAGCCCTCTTTTACTGCTACCTCTTGTAATTCACGTGCGATTGCTTGCACTTGGCGGTCAGAATTACCATGAGCAATAATAAAGTAATCTGCTAAAAGTGAAATGCCCTCCATATTTAAAACGACAATATCCTCACCGTGTTTGTCGTCAATTGCTTTGTAAGCTGATTGTAATAAAGTTGAAGTCATCCTTCACTGTCCTCTCTTTTCATCATATCGTTGTAACATTCTATTGATAATGGATAAATTGGTTGTTTTGTGTCAATTAAAAATCCCAATGTATGGCGTACACAAGCGCTCATCACTTTATCCAAACTTTTCTTTGCTTTTTTTCGCAGACGATCAACACCATCAAATTTACGATTCGGTTCAATCATATCTGCAACAAAAATAATTTTTTCTAAACGGCTCATGCCTACGCGTCCTGTTGTATGAAAACGAATAGCATTTAACATATCCTCATCAACAATGCCAAATTCGCTTTCTGCAATATAAGCACCTACTGGACCATGTAGTAATTCACTACCCCAGCCAATAAGGCGAGCATCTAATTTTTCATCAAGGACGATTTGCTCCATCCATTCAATATCTGCATATTTCGCAATATCGTGAAGGATGGCTGCAATTTCAGCCTTTTTTTCATCCTCACCATAAAATTTTGCTAGCTCAATGGCAGTTTCCATTACACCAATGGTATGAATATAGCGCTTCTCAGGCATGCGTGGCTTAATCGCCGCTAGGTACTGTTCGCGTTCCATAAAGACCTTCCTCTCGTATGAACGTCTCTACCGCTTCTGGCAGTAAAAAAGTAACCGTTCCTCCAGTAGCAAGGCGTTCACGAAGCAGTGTGGACGATAAATCGATTTGGGGAGCTTCCACCATTAGTATTGGATACTCTGTTGTGGCCTCTGTTCCTGGACGCTTTACTCCTACAAATTGCACAAGCTTCACTAATTCATCAATACAGTACCATGTATGAAGTGAATCAATCATGTCGCCGCCAATGATAAAGTAAAACTTCACATTAGGCTCTCTTATACACATCGCAGAAAGTGTCTTATATGAATAGGATACGCCACCCTTATCCACCTCATACGACTCCACAGAAAAATACGGATATGGACTTATTGCACGCCTTACCATTTCAAGGCGCTCCACATCACTAGCATCATGAGGTGCAAACTTATGTGGTGGTAATGCATTGGGCATAAAGCGAACTTCATCAAGATCTAAAGCATGAAGTACTTCATTAGCCATCATTAAATGTCCAATATGTGGTGGATTAAATGTACCTCCCAGTAAACCGACCTTTTTCATCGTTTCACCTTATTTCGTTGCTTTTGGTAATGCAATCTTTTTATTATTACGTGACTCTTTATATAAAACAACTGTTAGTCCAATTAATTGTACAAGCTCTGCATGAGCACCTTTAGCAAGTGCTTCTGCCACATCATGCTTGTCTTCTTCACAGTTATCTAAAATACGTACCTTAATCAACTCTCTTACTTCTAATGCTTCACGAATTTGCTTTGTCATTTCGTCATTAACGCCGCCTTTTCCTACTTGGAAAATTGGTGTTAAATGATGTGCTTCCGCACGTAAAAAACGTTTTTGTTTACCTGTTAACATAAAAATTAATATCCTCCTAATTGCACCTTTAGTTGGGCAATCACTGAATTTGTATTCGGGTATTCACCAAGCCAATGCTCAAAAGCAATAGCCCCTTGATGAACAAACATTCCAAGACCCGTAACGACGGTTGCTCCTTTTTCATCAGCCGCTTTTAAAAAAGGCGTCATTAATGGATTATACACAATATCGGCCACAATTGCGCCTTCTGCAAGTTGTTCTAATGAAAATGGCATTGAAAAATTGCCCGTAGCAAGGCCAGCCGATGTCATTTGCACTAAAATGCCGAAATCAGCTAATGATTCTTCTGCATCTGCTAAAGAAATAGCATTTCCTATACCCATTTCATCGACAATTACCTTTGCGTTTGCCACTGTGCGATTGGCAATGGTTAAATTCGTATAACCTTGCTGCTGCATAGCAAAAGCAATGCCACGAGCAGCACCGCCCGCACCAATCAGAAGAACTGGCTTGTCTTTATGTGACTTGCCAACAGCCTCTTCAAGCGAGCGCACAAAACCAACACCGTCTGTATTGTATCCCTTTAATTTTCCTTCTTTTGTACGGACAACCGTATTGACAGCTCCCATTTTTTCTGCCAACTCATCTAGCTCATCTAAATAAGGAATGATCGCTGTTTTATGTGGAATTGTAACGTTCCAACCACTTGCACCTAATGTTTTTAGACCAGCAACCGCTGACTCCAAACTTTCAGAAGATACACGAATTGGAATATACGTCGCATCTATCGACAGTTCCTCGAACCAAGCATTATGCATCGATGGGGATTTTGAATGCTCGATCGGATCACCAATAACCGCAAACCATTTCTTCATTTCCTAGTCCCTCTTCTCTACTTGTACAACTTAAATTAGTGATGGGCGAATTGAAACTTGTACACCCTTTGGTGCATAAGCTGCTACAACTACATCAGCATGCTGCACAGTAATCCACCCAAGACCTGAGAATACAACATCTGTTTTCGCTTCTTTGATTGAGAACTCATGACGCACTAATGGCGGTAGTTGTTCTATAAATTCAGCAGTTGGAGGTGCAAGCAACTCACCCTTATGTTCTGCATATAATGTATCTGCCTTCTCAAGCTTTGTACGGTGAATTGGTAAATCATTTGCCACATGAACCGTAAATGCGGAACGATCTCCTTGAATAAAGTCAAAACGAGCAAGGGCACCAATAAATAATGTTTGTCCTGCATTTTGTTGATATACTTTTGGCTTTATTTCTTTTTTAGGCATAATATATTTTAATTCACTAGCGTCAATATGGTGTGCCATCTGATGATGATTAATAATTCCTGGTGTATCATATAATGAGCTACCATCATCTAGTGGAATTTCAATCATATCTAAAGTGGTACCTGGGAAATGAGAAGTTGTAATTACTTCACCTTCACCCGTAGCCTGCTTGATAATGCGATTAATGAACGTGGATTTCCCAACATTTGTACAGCCTACAACGTAAACATTTTGTCCATTACGGTACTCATCAATGGCTTCCATCGCTTCAGCCATCCCTTTTCCTTTATGAGCACTTACTAAAAGTACATCAATAGGTTGTAGACCTAGAGCTTTCGCTTCTCGTTTTAGCCAATTAATCACTTTTTTCGGTTTCACAGATTTCGGTAATAAATCAGCTTTATTGGCGATTAATAACACAGGATTTTTCCCTACGAAACGGTGCAGTCCTGGTAGCCAACTCCCATTGAAGTCGAATATATCAACAATTTTTACGATTAAGCCTTGCTGAGTTCCAAGACCGTTTAAAATACGTAAAAAGTCGTCATCTGTTAATGACACTGGTTGAATTTCATTATAATTTTTCAAACGGAAGCAACGTTGGCAAATGACCACGTCTTTTTCTAATGATGATGGGGGTGCATACCCAACTGCTGTTTTATCTTCTGTTTGAATTGTTGTACCACAGCCAATACAATTTGGCATTTCGTTCATTCTTTTTCCTCCCAAGTACTGATTCCTTTTCGTTTTAAAGTATTGAACACACGGCGTTCAATAAATCGATTGAATTTTGTTACGAGCCCATCTGATTGTGCAACCGGCTTTACTAGTACCGTATGCAAGCCTAGACGATTTGCGCCCATTACATCAGTTAGTAGTTGGTCTCCTACCATTACTACTTCCTGCGGTCGTAGCCCCAATTGAATAATGGCGCTATAAAAGGCATTACGAAGTGGCTTTCTTGCCTTATGAATATAAGGAATACCTAATGGTTCAGCAAACTGCTTAACACGCGCTTCTTTGTTATTCGACGCAATAATAACACGAATGCCAGATTCTTTCATAATGCGAAGCCAAATAATAAGCTCTTCCGTTGCATCTGCACGGTCCCATTCCACAAGCGTATTATCTAAATCCGTAATAATCCCTTTAATACCTAAGTTTTGTAGCTTTTCCGGTGTAATTTCATAAATACTCGTGACAAATTCATTTGGTAATAAAAAATTATACAAAATAGCGACCCCTAATCTAAACGTATTATTCGACCATTATAGCATATTTGCGAAGGCTTCACCCATTTGAATTGGGCTTCCTTGTACAACATTTTCCGTAAATTCTATTGCATCCTTTTCAAACAGCATAACTACTGTTGAGCCAAATGAAAAATATCCGACTTCTTGACCCTTATGCCACTGGGTTGTTGTATTAGTGAGCACAATAGAGTTTACAAAGGTAGCGCCAACTTTAATAAACGCTATCTGCTGTTTATTTGCCACTTTCAGCTCCGTTACCGAACGATAATTGTGCGATATTGGCTTTTTACCGTATGTAAGACCGAGCTGATTAACAGGATAGGATTTTTGACCAAGTGTATACTGTCGTAACACCTCTCCATCAATCGGGCTATGAATTCGGTGATAATCTGCCGGACTCAAGTAAAACACGATAAAATGCCCATCTGCATATTGTGAAGCACGTTCTGTATTGCCAAGTAAATCTTGTAATGAATAAGGTTTACCCTTTACAAGAAATGTCATATCCCATTCGATACGCCCAAATGATTCTACTTTGGCATCCACTGGACTCACATAAGTACTGGGATTTTGTTCAATTGTACGTGCATCTTCTAAAAGTTCTCTTGTAAAAAAGTCATGTAAACTTGAAAAATGTTGTTGTTTTTTCGCAACCTCTTCAAGTTTAATATCGTATACTTTCATGTAACTAGGAATAATACGTTTACTCCACTTTGCTTTTGCAATAGATTGCAAAAGCTGGGAAGATTGCTTACCGTTTGTTAATTCAATTAAGCGTTGATATAGTTTTTCTTTCATAAAACAAAACCCCTATCGATTAATTTAGACTGTCAATTTTTTCGCATTCGAAGTATAATGGTACAATATCTTAAGTGCAAAGGAGTGATCCCCCTTGTTTTTTTATCACAAGTTGGTGGATACCACGGTTAAGAAAATGAAATCGCAAGCTGCAAATTTTATCACAATCAGTAATATGTCCTTCGGCGGCGCGGCCATAATGGCTACACTACATGAATACTATAGCTACAGTGTCTTGTTTATCTTTATCGCAGCCCTTCTTGATCGCTATGACGGGAAGGTGGCTAGAGCACTTGGACAAGTGTCTGATTTAGGCAAACAATTAGATTCTATGAGTGATATTATATCATTTGGTGTGGCACCTGCATTATTAATGTATAAAGTTGTCTTAGTCGACTTTGGTTTTGTCGGTATGACCATGACAGTATTGTATATCGTCTGCGGTGCGATGAGATTAGCTCGCTTCAACATTTCAGAAGCAAACGGCTATTTCACAGGGCTACCGATTACTGCGGCAGGTACAGTCTTAACTTTAACGTATTTCGCATCTAATACGTTCCACCCGGTATTTTATCTTTTCCTATTCCCTATACTAGCATTACTAATGATTAGTACACTCACGTTAAAAAAAGTGTAACAGCGCATTTGCTGTTGCACTTTTTTTCATTTAACACAGCTTTAAAACATATACTGTCGAAAAATGGGGAAAGGATGAAATCATTCAATGAGCGGAATTTTTACATCTATGTTGCAGTTATGGCTTGAGATCCCAGCATTACTTGGCTATTTAAAGGGGCAAACTTTCCATAAACCCTTTTCAAAAGAAGAGGAAGCTGCTTGTATTGAACGATTTTTAGGCGGTGATGAGCAAGCGCGTCTTGACCTAATTGAACGTAATATGAGACTTGTCGCACACGTTGTAAAAAAATTCCACCCAAAGCATGAACAACTTGATGATTATATTTCCATCGGTACGATTGGTCTGATGAAAGCCGTAGAAAGTTATACGCCTGACAAAAAGACCCGTCTTGCCACTTATGCCGCCCGCTGTATCGAAAATGAAATTTTAATGCATCTGCGTACACAAAAAAAAGTGCAAAAAGATGTTTCCTTATTTGAGCCAATCGGTACAGATAAGGATGGTAACGCCCTACAAATCCGAGATCTCTTACAATGCGATGAAGAAAGTGCAACAGAAAAAATTGAACATAAAGAGCATGTTGCACAACTATATCACTATTTGCATATGCTCGACGAACGTGAGCTCGAAATCGTTACTCTTCGCTATGGTCTTAACCAGCAGGATGCACTCACACAAAAGGAAATCGCTGCACGTTTAAATATTTCTCGTAGCTATGTATCTCGCATTGAAAAGCGAGCACTTATTAAACTCTATCAATTATATAAACGAGATCAAAAAATTATTGAGTAATAATAATTCAATAAATATATGAAATTATTCCGCAATGAATCTTGTATTTTTATCGGTACAAAAGGAGACATTTGTAGCTGACGTTTCACTTTCGCTACGAAAACATTTGCTAAAATAAAGAAAGCCCTCTTGCGTCATTAAAATGTCGCAAGAGAGCTTTTTCTCTTAATGAATTTCAACAGATTCTGAAAGTTCTGCTGAAATAAGTGTACCGAGTAACATTGTTATAATGACTACACCTGTTGTTAAAAATAGCATTTTGCATGCCTCCCATCTGAATATGAAGAGATTTAATTAACAACAGTTTAGCATTAGCGAGACTTTCAAACTGTGATTTTTCTCACACTAAAAGCCACTCATTTTGACTATTTTGTGTAGTTTATCCCGCAGATTTGTGAATACGAAAAATCAGTGGGGATGAAGAAAACCCCACTGGAATATTTATAACGATTCTATAGCTTTAAGTACGATTTGTGTGGAATGCTTTGCAGCTACTGGTAAAAATTCATCGAAGCTAATATTCGATTCTTTTCCAGCGATATCTGATAATGCACGAATAACAACAAACGGCGTACCAAATTGATAACACACTTGTGCAACAGCTGCTGCTTCCATCTCCACTGCCTTCATTTGTGGGAAATGGCGACGGACATCTTCTACACGAACAGGATCATTCATAAAGGCATCACCTGAGCAAATTAAACCAATACCATATTGGTGCTCTCCAACAGCCTCTACTGCCTCTTCAGCCACTTTCATAAGTTTTTCATCTGATTTATAAGCTGCTGGCATACCAGCCATTTGGCCCATTTCATAACCGAAAATCGTAACATCTACATCATGATGACGAACTTCATCCGAAATAACGACTGCACCTACTTCAAGAGTTTCATCATAGCCACCAGCAGAACCCGTATTAATGACTACATCAGGCTTAAATTCATGTAATAGAATAGTAGTTGACATTGCAGCATTTACTTTACCAATACCGCTCTTTAATAAAACTACCTCTTTCCCTTTATAAGTTCCTGTTGTATACTCACTGCCTGCGATTGTTGAGCTTTCTGCATTATCTAATGATGCTCGTAAAAGCTCTACTTCCTCTTCCATTGCGCCGATTACTGCAATTTTCATCTCTCTGTTACTTCCCTTCTTTAATCAACTCTATTAAAAATAAACAAACGTTTTATTTTCGTCAATAGGCGCCATTTAATGTATTTAGTTGCTCAAGTTTGACTGGTAACCAGCCTTCGTTGTCGACCCATTCCATGCTGACACGATACATTTGTGTCTTATCATTAGTTGAAACTGTTGCAATAGCCGAATTAGCGCCACCGTTATTTTGTATACGCCAAATAATCATATTGTCCTTTTCGATGCCAGTAGCGGCTGTAACTGTGGCCACCTTTTCAGCCCAGTCTACAGATTTAACATCGTAAGAAGACACATGCTGACCTGTTTGTGTTGTAGGTGTAGGCTTCCAGCTTTTATTGGTTACAACCTTATCAACAATTGGGTTGTCTGACGTGGTTTCAGTAGTAGCATCCTGTTCAGATGTTTCAGGTTCATCTGTAGGCTCTTCCTCAGTTTCCTCTTTAGCTGTTTCATCATTATTTTTCTCTTTAGAAGGCTCTTCCTTCACGTCTTCTTTATCGTTCTTCTGCTCCTGTATTGGCTCATCTTTCTCAACTTGCCCTGCATCATCCTGCCATTTAAACACAAATGTGGCTACTATAATAATTAATATCACGACAATACCAATTAATACATTCAATAGTTTATCTAGCTTTTTATTATGAGATGGCTGCAAATGACGACTGCTTCGAGTTTTTCGTTCACTCATGAAGTCTCCCCCTCTCTAGCCAATATTTTATCAAGTTCAACAGCACTTGCAAAATAATTGTGCTCCTATTATATCATAGACAAAACCAAAGACCTCTTAAGGTATTTATCGGATGTTGGCTATTGAATCAATTATGCAACGGCGTAATTGTGTACGGAATCGGCTTTATGCCAACAAGACGTTGATTATTCAGCCATATGTTGTTGTCGCTTCGCATTCGCACAGTTAAATTGCTACAATACTCCGCATTCATCTCACAACCTATAAAAGTGGGATACTCCTGTATCGTCTGTCGCTACAAATGCCTTTTGCTAAAAGAAGTGTAAAAACTCACATAGATGATTGAATCAAGAACAGTATCGCCTTGGCGGTGCTGTAGATACAATACATTGTGCTGAATGAAGATAAAAGCAGCTAGCTCTCTTTTACAAAGAAAGCTAACTGCTTGTACAAAAATTATTTTATTGAAATAATTTTAACTTTCATTTCTCCACCAGGTGTTTGTACGACAACCTCTTCGCCTTCAGCACGACCTAGCAAGCCTTTAGCAATTGGTGATTCATTTGAAATACGGAATTCCATTGGATCTGCCTCAGCCGAACCAACAATTGTATACGATTCCTCATCAGTTGATGGTTTTCCATTAATTACTTCTACAAATGTAACCGTTTTCCCTAGTGATACTACACTGTTGTCTGTTTCATCCTCAGAAATAATAACTGCGTTACGAATCATTGATTTTAATGTAGAAATTCGACCTTCTAAAAAGGCTTGTTCTTCTTTTGCAGAGTCATACTCAGCGTTTTCAGAAAGATCCCCGAAATCACGAGCGATTTTAATACGTTCTACGATTTCCTTACGTGTTTCCGTTTCTAATTTCACTAATTCTTCTTCTAATTTTCTTTTACCTTCAGCTGTCATTGGGTACTGTTTTTCGTTTGCCAAAGTTCTTCACTCCTTGTTTTCGTCAATATAAAAACATAAAACTCGATTAAGTGCCTAGTAGGATTCACTTAATCGAATTTTATTATTTTTAAACGGTTTCAAATTACGCTTTGACCTAATAGTATGCATGCCTTTCTGAAATATGTACAGATATGCATGTAAATATTGTCAATACCACTCTATCTTATTACAATACGTTGTCGGTTTCAAGGATAGTTTTAATCTTAGTTACCATTAAATCAATTGCAACCTCATTGTCCCCGCCTTCAGGAATAATAATATCAGCATAACGTTTCGTCGGTTCAATAAATAAATTATGCATTGGACGCACTGCCGATAAATATTGGTCGATTACAGAATCTGTTGTACGTCCACGCTCTTTTATATCACGCATTATACGACGAATAATACGTAAATCTGAGTCCGTATCTACAAATAATTTAATGTCCATTAAATCACGTAAATCTGCATCTTCTAACACCAAAATACCTTCAAGTATAATAACATCTACAGGCTCTACATGAATAACTTCTTGAGCTCTTGTATGCTGCACATAATCATATACTGGCTTTTCAATTGGTTGACGGACCAATAATTTTTTTATGTGTTCAATTAACAAATCATTATCAAACGCTAACGGATGGTCATAGTTTGTACCTAAACGCTCCTCAAACGTTAAATGACTTTGATCTTTATAATAAAAATCTTGTTCAATAACAACTACTGAATGATCGCGAAAAACATCATAAATAGCACGGGTCACACTCGTCTTTCCCGAGCACGAGCCACCAGCGATTCCGATGACGACTGGACGCTTTGCTGCCATTAATTATTCCCCTTTCGCATCATGTTATGTGGTTTTAATGGTGTATCGCATTTAAATTTAACAATTTGTAGTGGGTGACGTGCAGCATCTAAGCTATTGCCATCCTCATCCCAAATTTCACCCATTGTAAGACGGAAATTTTCGATTTCCGGTCCAAAGAATTCTACCTCATCGCCAGGTTTAAAATAGTTACGTTGTTGCATTGTTACCATTTTCGTTTCTGGGTCATGCTCTAAAATTAAACCAGCAAACTCATAAGTTGTTTTACGGCCATGTACACCAAACATTTGCTCCTCGTGACCAGGTGCATCGTGGAAGAATGCTTCTGCAGTGTCACGGTTAGCACATTTGTCTAATTCCTCAAGCCATTCACGTTTAATTTTGAAATTGTCAGGGTCCGCACAATAAGCGTCAATCACTTTGCGGTACACTGAAACAACTGTAGCAACATAGTGAATTGATTTCATACGGCCTTCTACTTTTAATGAATCAATACCAAGCTCAATCATATGTGGAATTGCTTCAATCAGCTTTAAGTCTTTAGGACTCATTGCAAAAGATGCGTGGTTATCATCGAAAAGTGCCTTTTCTTCGCCATCTTCTAGCTCATATAAATCATAGTCCCAACGACAAGATTGACAGCAACCACCACGGTTAGAGTCACGAGCAGTCATATGATTTGAAAGTACACAGCGACCAGAATAGGCGATACACATTGCTCCATGAACGAAAGCCTCAATTTCAATATCGACTTTTTCTTTCATCAGCTTCATTTCTTCGCCGCCAACCTCACGTGCTAATACTACACGATGTAAGCCTTCTTCTTTCCAATACTGTACTGCCTTCCAGTTCGATAAAGATTGCTGAGTAGAAAGGTGAATTTCAAGCTTTGGTGCAGCTGTACGGCATGTTTCAATGATTAATGGGTCTGCTACAATAATGCCTGTAACACCTGCAGATTCAATATCTTGTAAATATTGCTCTAAGCCGTCCATATTTTCATTGTGTGCGAAAATATTTGTCGTAACATATATTTTTGCACCGTATTTATTGGCGAATTCAACACCTTCGCGCATTTCTTCAATTGAGAAGTTATCTGCGTTTGAACGTAGACCGAACTCTCGTCCACCGATAAATACAGCATCCGCTCCATAATGAACTGCTACTTTTAATTTTTCTAAACTACCTGCAGGGGCAAGTAGCTCTGGTTTTTTTGTAATGACACGTTTACCGTCTACAATCTCACGGATTTTGTCATTTTGCTCTAATACTAATGCCATGTTCTTGCCACCTCCTAGTAAACTGTTTCCTTGAAGATAAAACCAGTATCAAGAGGTCTGATAGTAGGCTGAATTTCTTCAATTTTAACTAATAAATCATCTTTAATATCTTCGTAAGCATCTTCTGATTCGTCAAAATATGTGTCAATTGCTTGACGATAAGCTTCTGTTACTGTGACCACATATTCTGGCGTTTGAAGAACACCCTCAATTTTCAATGCATCAATGCCACCTTCGAATAATTCGCCAAGCTCATCAATAATACACATATCATTTGGACTGAAAATATGCGTACCGTTAGCATCTTCATAAATTGGATATTTATTATTACGCTCATCATCATGAAGGAACATATTGCGATTTTCCTTACGATTTTCAATTTCCATTACTTTATCTTGATATAAGAAATAATGGCCTAGTAATGGGCGTTTTGATTGGAACATACATGTCATTCCATGTACTTGAACCTCAACCTCTATTTCTACATTTTCTTTAATTTCTAGCACTTCATCTAAAGAAAGTTCACGTGAAAGTACTGCGCGAGTTGCTCCGCGTTTCCCCCAATAATTTGCTGTAAACCAGTTCGTTGCAGTCGTTTCTGGATTCCAGTGTAGCGGTATTGTAACACCTTGTTCACGACGAATGATTAATACTGCTGGATCCCCATAAATTAAACGGTCAACACCAATACGTTGCATTTCTTTTAAATATTCGGCAAGCGCATCCATTTTTTCATTATGGAATAGCGCATTTACCGCAACATAAACCTTTTTACCCGCTGCATGAATCAACTTTGTAGCTTCTTCCACTTCACTAACAGAAAATTCCCCTGCTAGACGAAGACCAAATTGTTGTTCACCAATGACAAAAGCATCTGCTCCAGCCTGTAAAAGTGCTTTTACATGGTCCACTGATTGCGGTGTAACAAGCAATTCAGGTTTTTTCATAATAGTCACCTCTTCAAACATAGTAATAAACCATCACCGACCGGTAAAAATGCACTTGTATAATCAGGGTGCTCCATAATCCAATCGGTAAAGTTTTTTAAATTTCGAATCATTGTACGCTTGCGACGCGGTACATCTTTTAAATCCAAATCTGATAAGCCATGCATATACATATTATCGATATATAGAACTCCGCCAGATTTTACAAGAGGCGCATACTTTTCAAAAAAGCGTTGATATTGTCCCTTTGCAGCATCGATAAAAACTGCATCGAAGGTTGTATGAATTGCTTCATCATTCACCTCTAAGGCGTCACCTTCAATAACCGTAATACGATCTGAAACTGTAGAACGTTCAATATAAGCCTTTGCTCTCGCAACACGCTCAGTATCTCGCTCAATTGTAACGATATGCACGTTAGGTAAAGCGTCAGCCATTCTTATTGCAGAATAACCAATTGCTGTACCAATCTCTAAAATTTTTGACGGATTTTGAATACGTAGCAGTTGATTTAGTGCATCAATGCCTGCAAGCTGCATAATCGGTACATGATTCTCCTCCGCAAATGCTTCCATTTCTAAAAGCAATTCATTACGTGGTTGAATAAATGATTGAATATATGCATCTGATAATTCCATTTTTAAGTTCACCCTCATATCAATTATGCCTCGGCATAATTGCGTCTGGAATCGGCTTTGTACAAGCACACAGCCGATTTCGTGACATACGCCAGAGGCTTTAACTTCTTTCAGCGGATGCTTGGACGTCTGTAGCTATCGCTACAAAAGACATCTGCTGAAAGAAGTTAAAAGGCAACAAGTAATCCTCGTTGTCTGTACTTCATCATTTAACAACAAAAAGAAAAAGACCAAACGTGATGTCTTGGTACTTCGTCATACAAAAATGAGCAATTGTTTTTATAAGCTTTAAACAATTGCCACCACGTATATTTTTCCGCATTAACGGACTGATTGAATTTTTCCCATGCGGATCGATTAAAAATCACAACTTATAATAGCATGAAAATAGAAGGAAAGCTATTTTTCTTTCCTTCTATCCACATTATTACTATTTATTTTTTAATAATATCCAGTATATCTCGGCATAATTACGTTTTTTCGCAGATGTATGGACACCCGCTGAAAAGTAACTTAACATCTCACAAGTTAACAGAAATTACTCTGCATTGCGCAAATATTTTTGCTCTTTCTGTAAGTGTTCATCATATGTTTTCGAGAAGTGATTGACACCCTGTTTATCCGCTAAGAAGAAGAGATAATCTGTTTCACTTGGATTAAGCACTGCTTCAATTGAAGTTTTCCCAGCACCCGCAATAGGACCTGGTGGTAAGCCTTTATTTTTGTAGGTATTATAGGCATTATCTACTTCTAAATCTTTATAAAGTACACGATCTTTATGAGATCCTAGTGCATATAAAACAGTTGGGTCTGTTTGTAGAGGCATTCCTTGATTGATACGGTTATAGAATACGCTCGCAATTGTTTCTCGATCTGTTTGAGCAGTAGCTTCTTCTTCCAATAATGAAGCAAACGTTATTAATTGATGTACTGACATTTGTTTTTCAGTAAGAACATCGCTGTAATTTTTCACAACCTTGTCCATTGCCCCTACCATTTCGTCTACAATCGATTCCAATGTTGGTTTTTCTTCAAAATAAGAATACGTTGCAGGGAATAAATAGCCCTCTAAATCATAACGAATATTATCGGCTAAAACCGCATCCGTTACAAGCTCAGGATATTTAGCCTTCATTTGTTGAACAAATGTATCGCTTGTTACTAAGTCCATAAATTCCTTTTGAGTGTAAGGTGTTTTCTTTTCCACAATATTACCGATTTGTTCAAGTGTTAAGCCTTCAGGAATGGTCATTGCAAAGACTGGCGTACGGTAGACCTTTCCGGTTTTTAAACTTTTGATTAGTTCGTCTAATGTCATTGACTGTGATAAATCATATTTGCCTGCTTGGAACTGAGATTCATTTTTAAATTTGGCATAGTATTTAAAAACACGAGCATCTTTAATTAACCCTTTTTCCTCTAATAGAGTCGAAATAGAGCTTAAACCTGAACCAATTGGTACTTCAACTGCTATTGTTTTAGTCGCATCTGGATCTACTGGTTTTAATGCGCTCTTTACATAATTATAGCCAAATAAACCGACTATCCCTAAAATTAGGACCAAAGCAATTGCAACAATAGCAACGATTTTTCTCACAATTTTTACCTCGGATTTTCTTTCTTGCATTTTTGAAAACATTTCTTGTTTTTTTGAACCGTTATTCACGGGTTTCCCCCCTATCACTCCATTATCATACTAGAAATCAACTTTCACGACAAACAGAAATAGATAATTCAGTAGAAAAAGCACACATAAAAAAATAGCTTGCGACAATAGAATGAGTATAATTAATAAAAGTTGATTCCCTAGAATTAGTAAAAAAAGCTGAGACAAAAACAGTTTTAAAGCATTGATAACATATTAGAGAAAACTAGATAGATAATAATGGGTCGTTTTGATTATTTGGTATGGAAAGCCCCTTCATAGAAAACAAAAATCTGCCAACAATATTGTTAGCAGACTAGGTAATAGTTTTTCCACAAAAACGGTTGGAAAAACATCTAGATAAAGTGATATCTATAATTGAAAAGCTCCTTGTTTGACATCGACTAATAATCCCTTTGCAAGCTGTGTTATAACTACATCATCTGCTGGAGGATTAAAGCGGCTACATTGAACATCTCGAAATAGTCGCTGTAATTTACTAGTCTTAGACAGACTTCGTCCACCAACAACTTGCATTGCTTTTGTTACGATATCAATGGCATTGTTACTAATGACATACTTTGCAATGCTAACATCTTCAGAAAGTTGATCCTTTATCGCAGGATTATGCTCTACTTGCGCTGCAATACTATACAATGTTCGACGTGCCGTTTGATAAAGTATTTCTATTTCACCAATTTTTTGTTGGACATGACTTGCGTGTGCGATTGTATTTTCTAAACTGTATGAATAAGTATTTTTAGCAAATTCTATTGCATAATCCCTAGCAGCCCCTGCAACCCCTAAGTAAACAGCTGGAATTTCTAATGAATAGACACGACCATCAGCTAAAAAACGGTTTATTTCATTTGGACGATGCTTGTATAGCAATGCCTCCTCCGGAACAAACGTGTCATGAAAAATAATATCATGACTACCTGTTGCACGCATTCCCATTGCATCCCAAGTATTAACAACCTCTACCTGATCATTTTTAGTTACTAAAAATTCAGCCGTTAAATTCTCTTCTTCTATATAGGCGATAATCGTAAATTGTTTTAAAATGGGGGCTAGGGAAGCAAAAGCCTTTTCACCTGTAATGAGATAGCCTCCAGGCACTTTTTTTGCAATTGTGCCAGGTAAACTTCCACGAGAAATATTACCTTTCCCTCGTTCGCTATTGATAATATTTAATAGATAGCCTTCTTTAACTGCTTTACGACTTAATTCTGCAAATATTGGCTCGGGCCACGTCTTTGCCTCACGAACGTTCAAAAAGGTTAATAAGTGCCAACCAACAGACAATGCAGTAGAACCATCGCCTTTTGCTAATTGTTCCTGTACTAATAACATTTCATAAAGCGAAATTTCCTCACCGCCGTATTTTTTCGGCACGGTTAATTTAAAATAGCCAGCATCCTCTAAAATTTTAAATTGCTCAAACGGAAATTCTCCACTCTCATCATATTTATCAGCAGTCTTGTCAATTTGTTGTGCCAATTCACTAGCATATTGAACTAGCTTTTGCTCACGATCGTTACGAATATAAACATCACTCATCAATAAGTCACCCTACTTTTCGTAAATCGATTTTGTGGTTTTTTGAGTCCTAAATGTTCCCTCAGTGTTGAACCAGTATATTCTTTTCGATAAATACCCCGCTCTTGTAAAATAGGCACGACCTTGTTCACAAAGTCATCTAAATCACGTGGTAATAACGGAAACATTAACATAAAGCCATCTGCCGCTTCCTCTGTAATCCAGCGCTCCATCTCATCAGCAATTTGTGTTGGTGTTCCAACAAAGGCATCGCGCTTCGCAGGACCAAATAGGCGTGCATATAATTCGCCCACCTTTAAATTTTCTTTTTTGATAATTTCTAAATGCTCATAGAAATGACTTTGAATACTGTTGACTTTAGGAAAATCCACTTCGATTGCAGGTGTATCTAACGAGTATTTAGAAAAATCTACATTTCCCATATAGCCCGAAACAAATTTTAAACTCTCATATGGGTCAATCAACGCCTGTAATTCATTATACTTATGGATAGCCTCTTCCTCAGTATCCCCCACAATTGGCGATATCCCTTGGAACACAAGAAGCTCCTCCTCAGTGCGTCCAAATGGAGCAAGCTGTGCCTTTAAATGACGATAATGCTCCTTGGACTTCTCAATATCATCCCAATGCACAAAAACGACCTCCGCTGTTCGTGCTGCTAATTTTTGCCCTGGTTTTGAAGCACCAGCCTGAATAATAACAGGCTGCCCCTGAACGGAACGTGCAATATTCAATGGACCTTTCACTGATAAATATTCGCCTTTAAAAGCGGTCTCATGCACTTTATTGCGGTCATAAAAAATATTATTATCACGGTCGTAAACAAAAGCATCGTCCTCCCATGAATCCCATAATGATTGAACTACATCGATAAATTCCTCCGCACGTTCGTAACGATGATCGTGCTCCCAATGCTTGTCACGGCTAAAGTTTAAAGCCGTCTCTCCCGTGGCATCTGCTGTTGTCACTAGATTCCAACCGACTCTCCCATCACTAATATGGTCTACGGACATTAGCTGTCGCGCTAATACATATGGCTCACTATAAGTGGTTGATGCAGTGGCACCAAGGCCAATTTTTGTTGTCGCAGCTGCCAAAGCTGTAATCTGTATAAGAGGATCAAAGCGATTTAAAATATGTGGATGTGATTCATGATTGATTGCTAAACTATCCGCAACAAAAGCAATATCAAACTTACCCTTTTCAGCTATTTGCGCCACCTTCTGTAAAGCTTTCATATCGATGCTTGCATTAACTTTCGCTGAAGGATGTTTCCAAGCTGCAACATGCATACCTGCCCCAATTAAATATAATGCAAGCTTTAACTCTTTTTTCTTAGTCATTTTGTCGTCATCTTCCTTTCATATGAATCAATTTCACTATCCATATATAAACAAAGGCATTAGGTCAATATAGTGTTGGTCAATGAAGGTAAAATTCCTTCCATGTAGCTAATTCATCTAAAGGCATTTTCACAGGAATATAATTCCCTTTGGAAATATCTTCAATGAATTTAGCTGTCTCTTCACGCTGATAAATGTCAATAATTTTTTTCAATGTCTCATTGACCTTATCTTCAGACCTTGCAACAATGACATTAATAAAAGGTTTCGCCGTTTCATTCTCATGAATGATGGCGTCTTTCAATAGTAGTCCTGCTTCGACAGCAACCCCATTATTAATGATCGCAAAATCGGCATCTTCCATAACCCTCGGTGTCGTCGCACCATCTACTGGTAAAATGTTTAATTTTTTCGGATTATCTTTAATCCGATCCTCTCCACCGTTGCCATCAAAATTATCCGTAACCGTCAGTAATCCATTTTCCTGTAACAGCAGTAACGCTCTACCCCAGTTAGAAGGATCATTTGGTACAGCAATTTTGGCGCCCTCTTTCATATCATCCAAGGATTTATATTTGTTAGAATATAAGCCTATCGGAGCCATGATCGTTGTGCCAATTGCCTGTAAATCTGTATCGTTACTCGTATTAAATAAATTTAAGTAAGCGACATGCTGAAATGCATTCATATCAACCTCCCCCTCCGCCAATGCTTGGTTCGGATCATATTGTGCTGAGAATGTCACTAAATCGAGATTTATATCTTCCTTAGCAGCCTGTTTTTTTATATACTCCCATGTTTTCAATTCCGAGCTGCGGATTCCAACCTTCACAGCATTTTTTTCATCTGCTTTTGCACAAGCAACTAGTAGGAATAGTAATGCGATTAAACCGAAAAAATAATTTAGTTTCCTCATTTCAATTCTCCTTTATGACACTCTGCGTAATTTTCGTTCAAGACTATTTCCAATACTTTGAATGATTTGTACGAGTACTACTAGAATCACCACTGTGACTAAAATCGTGACATTGTCAAAGCGTTGATAGCCGTAAGTAATGGCTACATCACCAAGGCCACCTCCTCCAACTGCCCCTGCCATTGCAGTCGCCCCAATAAGCCCAATTGTTGCCGTCGTAACACTTAATATTAAAGAGGGGAAAGCTTCAGGTAGTAAAAACTTTTGAATAATTTGAAGTGGAGATGCACCCATTGCCTTTGCTGCTTCAATAATGCCTTCATCTACTTCCAATAATGAATTTTCTATTAATCTTGATATATATGGACCGATATGCAACACGAGTGGCACAATGGCAGCTGTCGTACCTATTGCTGTTCCAACGAGCAAGCGTGTAAATGGAATGATAGCAACAAGCAAAATAATGAACGGAATGGAGCGCAAGGTATTAACGATGGGATTGATGATTGAGAAAATTATTGTATTTTCAAGAATATGCCCTTTTCTCGTCACAACTAAAGTAATCCCTAAAATAAAGCCTAAAATCGCACCAAAAAATAACGAAATACTAACCATGTACAGCGTGTCTAACACTGCGTCGATAATGATTTGTGAGCTCACCTTCATGTGCAATAACCTCCTCTATTTGAATATCTTTCGTTCGAATAAATTGATGTGCCTTTTCTATTTCTTTGTCTACGCCAACTAGTTCAACGATTAAATTACCAAAGGGAATCCCTTGTAGCTCTGTAATATTGCCAAACAATACATTTACATCAACATCAAACTTTTTTGCCACTTGAGAGACAACTGGTTGCCCAACGTCTACACCTATAAATTTCAGGTTATAAATTTTTTTAGAATGATCTATCGTTTTAAGTTGCTCGTAGACAGATTGTGGAATTTCATCTCGAACTACCGATTGTACAAAGTTTTTAGTTGTCTCCTCTTGCGGTGAAGAAAAAACTTCAAGTACATTGCCTGTTTCGATAACTTTTCCATTCTCCATAACAGCTACACGATTGCAAATGTCCCTTATGACTTCCATTTCATGTGTAATCATTAAAATGGTAATGCCGTACTCAATATTGACTCGCTTGAGTAGCTCCAATATAGATTTAGTCGTTTGTGGATCAAGAGCGGAAGTCGCCTCATCACATAATAAAATTGTTGGCTTTGTGACAAGTGCACGAGCAATGCCCACTCTCTGCTTTTGTCCACCTGACAGTTCATCGATAAAACGCTCGGCTTTGTCCTGTAAACCGACAAATGCCAAAACTTCACTTACTTGATCTTCAATTTTTGATTTTTTTATGCCACTTAATACTAATGGCATCGCTACATTTTCAAAGACAGTTTTAGAACGGAGAAGATTGAAGTGTTGGAAAATCATACCAATGTTTTTCTTTTCCTCGCGAAGCTGCTTTTTACTTAATGTTGTCAGCTCTTTGCCATTCACAAGAACCCGACCAGACGATGGTTCCTCCAGTAAGTTCACTGCCCGTATTAATGTACTTTTGCCAGCACCGCTAAAGCCGATAACACCAAAAACATCACCCTTTTGAATCGTTAAATTAATATGATTTAATGCCGTTACAACGGTTGTTCCTACCTGAAATTCCTTTGTCGTTTCGATAAATTCAATCATTTCACGTCTACCTCCTTAGCATTTCATTTATTTTTGATACGCCCGACTTAAAATGCTGGAACGACAGCCCCTTTATACTGATCTTCAAAAAAAGTACGCGCCTTTTCGCTCGTCAGCCATTTAACGACTGTTTGAATTGCTGGATCATTTTGCTTTTCTTTTGTCGTCGCAATAATATTGACATATGGCGATTCGGGTCCTTCGATAATAAGTGCATCTTCCACAGGGTCATAGCCCCCTTCTAAGGCGTAGTTCGTATTAATTGCCGAAGCGTCTACATCATCTAGTGAACGAGTTAATAACTGAGAATCAACACCGATAAATTGAATATTTTTTTCGTTTTTTGTAATATCCTCGATTGTAAAATCATTTTCCTTTGCTTTATTCAATTCGATTAGTCCATTATTCTGAAATAGTAGTAAAGCCCGAGAAAAATTGACGACATCATTTGGAACGGAAACCTTTGCGTTTTGCGGTAAATCATTTATATTTTTGATTTTTTTAGAGTACACACCAAATGGTTCTATATGAATTCCTTTTACACTCACTAAATCTAAATGGCTTTCTTTATTTGTTTGTTCTAAAAACGGAATGTGTTGAAAGTAATTGAAATCTAGTTCACCATCTGCCGTTTGCTGATTTGTTTGAACAGCATCTTTTAAAATGGAAATGTCTAATTCCACGCCATCTTTTTCAAGATCCTTTGCTAAATACTCTAATACTTCCGCATGTGGTACATTGGCTGCCCCTACCTTTAATGTTACTGTTTCGTCTTCACTTGCTTCTCCTTTGTTTGTGCAGCCTACCAACAAACCTATCACTAGTACACCGACTAGCAGTCCCCATTTTGTCCTCATTTTCAATTTCCCCCTTTGTAAATAAACTTACTTGGTTTAATGTAAAACAAATCTTATCTGTTTACTTATGATTGGTCAACGTTTGATATCTCGTTTTATTTATAGATATTTAAAAATTCAGATAAAATAAAATACAAGAAATTTAATTTTATCTAGAAAAATATATAAATTTGCTCGAAAATACATAAATATCATTTTTATATAGAATGTTTTTACATAATAGATAGAAATTTTCTATTAATACTTCTCAGGCGTCGCTCCATGTTAATCGTTACTCAATAAAAAAACTCTGAGTAGCAACTTACTACTCAGAGCTCTAATTACAATTCATTTAATACATCTTCAACAAATGCCCATTCTTCATCTGTTTCAATTGGTAATAAATCTTCAATCGTTCCGTCATTTCCAGATACGTATTGAGAAGCAAAAATATCTCGATCTTCTATTGGCTCGTCCGTTGCTAGAACATAAAGTACATAAGATTTGCCAAATTGTTCTGATGAAAATGTATGAATAACTTCACATACTTGATCTGCCCCATGCTCATCTGTAATTGTAAATTGCTGTGGCCCTTCTTCAAACTCGTCTAGAAGTGTTAGGACTACTTCATTAATCATTTCCCATTCTGCTTCTGTTTCAACAGGCTGTAAATTTGTCATTTCTCCATTGTTATCATCATAATCAAATGTCATAGCAGAAATGTCACCAGGAATTTCATTACCATCTTCGTCGATTAACGAAAACAATACATATGATTTTTCTTCTGCATCGAAGGTGAAAACAACACGACACTTTTGCTCTTTGCCATTCTCTCCAATAATCAGAAATTCTTGCGTTTCTTCGTTCATTTAATTTCCTCCTTAACAGCCTTATGGCTCATTACCATAACGTGTGGTTGATTTCCATTTCGGAACAATATATAGGGCATGTATATAAATGTCCTCCACAACTTTTAGTAATGAGCCAGCTTTATTCTTTCAAAAGTAAAAAAGGAACAAGGAGTGCTTGTTGCCATCCTTGTTCCACACTTATCAATTATGCCTCGGCATAATTGCGTCCGGAATCGGCTTTGTGCATGCACAAAGAACTCCTTTCCGATTCCGTGACATCCGCCGGAGGCTTTAACTTCTTTCAGGACACTTGCTGAAAAGTGACTAATAGCCGTATGCATCTCTCCACCTATAGAGTTGAGAGATGCATACTGAAAGAAGTTAGTGACTACGATGATGATTATTCTTCGTTTTCATCCTCTAAAGCGTTTAATACGTCTTCTACCATATCCCACTCTGCTTCAGTTTCGATTGGTGTTAACTCACCATCTTCACCATTTTCAGATGGAACGAATGAAGATACGAAGATTTCAACAGAGCCATCCTCATCTTCTTCTGCGCCTACCATAGAGTAAAATACGTATGATTTGCCAAATTCAGCTGATTCATGTACGTGAATCACTTCACAAAGCTGTTCATTTCCGTTCTCATCAATTACTGTAATGTGTTGTACGTGTAGTTCTTCTTCATGGTTATGCTCTTGTGCCATGGCTTGTCACCTCATCAATTAATTTTTGCTATCCAAGTAGCCTTGTAAAATCATCACAGCAGCCATCTTATCAATGACTTGCTTACGCTTTTTGCGACTCACGTCTGCATCGATTAGCATACGCTCAGCAGCCATCGTTGTTAAACGCTCATCCCAAAGTTTGACCGGTAGTGAAAATATCTCTTCTAAAAGCTTTTTATAGTTTTCAGAAGCCTCCCCACGCGGTCCAACCGTATTATTCATGTTTTTCGGGTATCCTACAACAAATTCTGTTATAGCGTACTCCTTCACTAACTCAGCTATTCGCTCAATACCGAACTCACCGTTAGCTTCATCAATCTTTACGGTTTCAATACCTTGAGCCGTCCACCCTAAAGCGTCACTTACAGCAACGCCAACTGTTTTTGACCCAACGTCTAATCCCATAATTCTCATTTCTAGTCCTCGTTATTCTTTTTAATATAAAACTTAACAAGCTCTTCTAGAATTTCGTCACGCTCAAGCTTGCGAATTAAATTACGAGCATCCTGATGGCGAGGAATATACGCCGGATCACCAGAAAGTAAATAACCGACAATCTGATTGATAGGGTTATATCCCTTTTCCTCTAATGAAGAATGTACCTTCAACATTACCTGCTTGACTTCCTGTTCCATTGATTCTTCTGGAAAATTAAATTTCATAGTTTGATCAAATGAACTCATGACCAGCACCTCGCTTTCAGAAATAAGGAGATGTGCAAAAGCTCATCTCCAATTTCTCTTTATTATAACATGTTTTGGCGTATTATCAATTATGCCTCGGCATAATTGCGTCCGGAATCGGCTTTGTGTTTGCACAAAGAACTCCTTTTCCGATTCCGTGACATCCGCCGGAGGCTTTAGGCCAGCACGATGCTGGTCACTCAGGCGTTTTCATAGGATGTGAAGTTCTTAGCCTGAGTTCCTCTATTTCAGTGGATGTTTGGACATCCACTGAAAGAAGTTAAATGGATTTAACATAATCATACACAGAAAGTAGTGCTTCATCAAGTTTTGATGCTTCTTTTGCACCTGCCATCGCCATATCTGGACGACCGCCACCTTTACCACCACATGCTTCTGCTACCATTTTTACGATATTTCCGGCATGGTAATTGCCACCAACTAAATCTTTTGTTACTCCAGCACATAGCATAACTTTTTCGCCATCGACAGCACCAAGAACGATAACAGCCTTAGGCATTTTAGCTTTCAAGTCATCCATCATTTGACGCAGTTGATTGTTGTCCTTCGCTTCAACTTTAGTGGAAAGAACAGTTACATCCCCAAAAGTTTGCGCCGCGTCCACAATAGCTCCTGCTTGTGCGTTGGCAATTTTTTGTGATAATGCTTCATTTTCGCGTTGTAAATCTTTGTAATCAGCTTGCAACGCTTGTACTTTTGTCACAAGATCTTTTGGATTTGCTTTTAATAATGCTGCCGCTTCGTTTAATAAAGCTTCTTCCTCTTTTACGGCTTCATAAGCAACTTTACCTGTCACAGCCTCGATTCGACGAGTACCTGCACCGATACCACCTTCTGAAACAATTTTGAAGAAGCCAATTTCAGAAGAGCGTTTTACGTGTAAGCCACCGCAAAGTTCAATAGAGTAATCCCCAATTGATACAACGCGAACGATATCGCCATATTTCTCACCGAATAGTGCCATTGCTCCCATAGCTTTCGCTTCATCGATGCCTTTTTCTTCAATAACGACTTCTATATCATCCCACACTTTTTCATTTACAATACGTTCAATTTGTTGTAATTCCTCTTTTGTCACTTGTCCAAAGTGAGAGAAGTCAAAGCGTAAACGGTCTGGTCCTACATATGACCCAGCTTGGCTAACATGGTCGCCTAGTACATCTTTTAATGCACGTTGCATAATATGTGTCGCTGTATGGTTTTTAATAATTAAATTACGTTCATTACGGTTAACTACTGCTTTTACAGCATCTTCAACATGCATTTCTCCTGATTCTACAAGTACAGTATGAAGCGGCTGACCATTTGGAGCTTTTTGTACATCTTTTACAATGGCAGTAAAGCTATCATTAGCAATCACACCGCTATCTGCAATTTGACCACCCATTTCAGCATAGAACGGTGTTTTAGCTAAAATAACTAATGCTTCTTGCCCTTCAGATGCTACTTTTGATACTTGGCCGTTCACAATGATCGCTGCCACTTCTGTTTCTGTCGTTAATGTATCATAGCCTACAAATTCACTTTCAACCGTCAAGTTTGCTAGCACTTCGTTTTGTACTTGCATAGAATCCACATCTTGACGAGCTGCACGTGCGCGTTCACGTTGTGCTTCCATTGCTACCTCAAAGCCTTCATGATCTACCTTCATGCCTACTTCTTCCGCATACTCTTCTGTTAATTCAATTGGGAAACCGTAAGTATCATATAAACGGAATGCATCTGCACCTGGAATATAGTCATGGCCTGCTGCTTTTTGAGCTTCTACCACTTCGTTAAAGATAGCAAGACCACCGTCTAATGTTTCATGGAAGCGAAGTTCTTCATTTTTAATAACACGTTGGATAAACTCGCATTTTTCCGTTACTTCTGGGTAGAAATCATTCATAATTTCACCAACAGTTGGTACTAATTCAAACATAAATGGCTTCTCAATGCCAATTTGTTTTGCATAGCGCACAGCACGACGTAGTAAACGACGTAATACATATCCACGACCTTCATTTGAAGGAAGAGCACCATCCCCAATAGCAAACGCCACTGTACGAATATGGTCAGCGATTACTTTAAATGGTGTATTGATATCTTCTTCTGAACCGAAGATTTCACTTAGTGCTACTTCACCTGGACGTTTGTATTTGCGATTTGCTAACTGCTCGATTTTTTCAATAATAGGCATGAATAAATCAGTATCAAAGTTCGTTGGAACATTTTGAACTACCGATACGATACGCTCTAGACCCATACCAGTATCAATATTTTGCTTCGGAAGTGGTGTATATGTGCCATCAGGATTATGGTTGAATTGAGAGAACACCAAGTTCCAAATTTCTAGATAGCGTTCATTTTCACCACCTGGATACATTTCTGAATCAGTTTCATCTGAACCATATTCTTCCCCACGGTCATAAAAAATTTCTGAGTTGGGACCTGAAGGACCTTCACCGATATCCCAGAAGTTCCCTTCTAGACGGATTAAACGCTCTTCCGGAATACCAATTTCGTTATGCCAAACGTCATACGCTTCTTGGTCTTCAGGATGGATCGTAATCGATAAAAGTTCTGGATCAAAGCCCATCCATTTTTTATCCGTTAAGAACTCCCAAGCATAATGAATAGCTTCTTTTTTAAAGTAATCACCAATTGAGAAGTTACCTAACATTTCAAAAAACGTATGGTGACGAGCTGTTTTACCTACGTTTTCAATATCGTTTGTACGAATTGATTTTTGGGCATTTGTAATACGTGGATTTTCAGGAATGATACGACCATCGAAATATGGTTTAAGTGTTGCAACACCTGAGTTAATCCAAAGTAATGATGGGTCATTGATCGGCACAAGTGGTGCTGATGGCTCATGATGATGGCCTTTTTCTTTAAAGAATTCTAGATACATGCGACGAATTTCTACTGCTTTCATTTGAAAAGTTCCTCCCTATATGTTTTGTAAAATTACGAGATGAATCCGCAAATAAACATAAAAAAGCCCTCATCCCAAAAAAGGGACGAGGACTTGTAATTTGTCTCGCGGTACCACCCTAGTTGTAAGTAAAAGTATACTTACCTCTTTAGCACTTGTAACGTAAGTGAACGGCAGGGATTAACTGCACTCTGGAGTAGCTTTCGGTATTCGTTATAGTGAGGATTTTTTCAGCCAAGAAATCCCTTTCTTTTACACGCACAAATACGTACTTATTCCATCATCGTTTTTTACAATTTTCTAACAAGAATTATAAAAAAAATATGTTCTTCTGTCAATTGGCACTATAATTGCTAATCATAACTAAGCAATCATTTTTTTAAAATAAGCCCACATTCCCCAAGTAAAAATGACTAGGAACACACTAATTGTTATTGTTGCTATTGGGGAATCTTGATATGGCAACGGAACATTCATTCCAAAAAAGCTTGTAATTACTGATAAAGGCAACATAATAGTCGAGATGACAGTTAATAAATTGAGCTTTTCAATCGATTTACCACTTATAATAGAAAAATACGTATCTAGCGTACTATTTACCAAATCTCTATATGTTTCTGTTGATTCTACAATTCGTTCTAGATGGTCATTTAAATCTTTATAGAAAGGTATATTTCCCTCACGAATTTCAAATTTCCACTGACCATTACTATTTGAAAAAATTCTTTTTTGCGGCATAATTGCTTGTCGAATTAAAATAATAGTTCGTTTTAATGCCAGGAATTCTTCTGTAACTTCTTTTGGTTCATATTCATATATTTCTTCTTCAAGCTCATCTATCCGTGCTCTAATTCTTTCTAAAACCGGGAAATATTCATCCGTAATTCCATCGATAATCGTATGCAATAGAAAATCGGAACCCTTATCTAAATACTTTGTACTGTTTAAGCAAACATTCTCTATGTGACCTAGCCATTTAAGTTTCTGTTTATGAACCGTTACAACATAGTTAGGACCCATAAAAATATTTAATTCTACTGTTGTTATTTCATTGCTGCTTTTTTCATTATAAATTGGTGCATGAAAAACGAAAAATTTATATTCTCCGTAATTATCCATCTTAGGACGTGAGCCTTCATGAAGACAATCCTCAACTGCTAATGGGTGGAAACCAAATATTTCGGCTATATCATTCAATTCATTGTAGTTGTATGCATACAAATCAACCCATAACAAATCCTCTGTATGAAGGTTATGGTTAAATTTTTTAATATCAAAATTATGCTGTACTGTGTTATTTCCTTTTTTAAAATAATTAATTTTAATCATTGTTCTTCACCTCATGTTTTATTATTTAAGGGAAACAAACAGGTGACGTTATTGATTGTAATTTAGCTTGTTTTAGAAGCATTTCTCATCAATACCCATTTGTTTTGGCGATAAGAAATCGACAATCCTTACTTGTTTACTACTACTTAACATTTTCGTATTCGGTTCAGGGCTACTATCCATTTCTCATCACCTTCCTTAAATAACAAAAACACGCCTTCTACGAATGAAGGCGTGTTGAATACACATAACAAAGAACAGTATCGTTAAAAAACTACTCTGCTTTCTTCCTTCAAACGTTGAGTTTTAGCACTATGCGGCATAGGGATTACACCAGCTACGTTAAAAAACACCTTATTTCGATGATTTCTGTTGACCCATTGGCGTCTCTCGACATTTTTGGGCAGTAGCGTATCTCCAGCATAGGAGCCTCACCTAACGAAGGGATTGCTATTTAGTTATTTTATAGTTCCTGTAAATCATAGTGTAAAGTAAAGTAATTGTCAAACAAATAAGAAAAATAAATAGTATTGCTACGTCTGACTTCTAGAAAACTAATTGTTATTTTCAAAAAAATTATCTACACGACTAACTAATTCTTCCCTATTGTAAGAATTATAAAGCGCGCTAGCTAAACGGACAGGGTCTCCAAAGAAAAAGCGCTCATACAGTGTTTGTCGTGTACCAAAGTTACTCATCGTTAAATCCCACGCTAAGCGGAATTTTTTAACGCGCTCCTCTCCACCATCTTGAAAAGACTGCAAATAATGCTCAAGGTCGCTGTCATCCGACGCAAATGCTTTTTCACTTGGAATGGACATTAATCCGCTTGCGCCAAGTAACTGGATAATTTCTGTAAAGGTCGGATACACTTTAGGAAAAATCTGAATAGCTACTTGTACTGTCGCATGGTCAGGTCTTAGAAAACCAAAAGCATCTCTTTTTGCTTCTATTTCAGACTTTAACAGTAAAGCCTTCATCGTTTCTAATGCCACGATAATATCAACAACCTTTTGCTGCACATGTTGGTATTCGCCGATATTTATCGTATTTACAATTGACTGTACAACACCTAAGACAAATTCTGTTTTGGCAATTTGACGTGTAAGAACTTGATGTAAACCATATGTTTGAAAACCACTTACGTTCAAAAAGTTATTGGCAACTTCCACATTCTCATAATAAAAGACACGTTCCCACGGTACTACAACATTATCAAATACAACGATTGCATCCATTTCCTCATAACGACTACTCAATGGATAATCAAAAGCCGATTCCCCTCCGACAAATGATTGCCTACATAAAAACTTTAATCCTTTTGTATTACTTGGTATTGAGAAAGCAAAGCCTTTACCTTCATCATAGCCATTTGTTGATATAACAAGGAGTTCGTCTGTAATTCCTCCTTGTGTCGCTAGCAGTCTCGCACCTTTAATTACTAACCCTTCACTCGTTTTATCTACAATTTTAGCAGCTATAATAACATCTTCATCTTCATAATAAAATTTTCGGCGATTTACTTGTGGCTCGATGAATGTATGTGTCATAGTTAAATCGTTTTCACGGGCATACTCATAAAATTTTAATAAATGCTGAGGGAAACAATTTGGCTTATCTTTTAAATACTCCGCAGCGGATGCTAAAGCCATTAATGTCGTATTCATATAATCCGGACTTCTACCCATAAGGCCATTATTGGATAATGCCCATTGTCGTGCAGCATTGCGTCTTTTCACGAGATCTTCGACTGCCATCACCTGAAGAAAAGACATACCTACACGGTTATTACTCGATGGCGAAACATATGTCATCTCCTCGAACAATGCATCTTCATTTTGTAAATCAAAAAGCCTTGCCTGACTCTTCATAACCCCCTTAAATGCTGGATGCTCCGACACTTTCCCTGTGACAACCTTCCCATCAATCGAAATGTAGGTTTGCAAAGCGTCAATACGGTCAATATATTGCTGTCCTGTAATTACTGGCATGCAGTCACCCCTAAACGTCACAAATGATTTTATACTAATTTAGTATATGAAACTTCCTAATTTAGGTTCCGTCTCAGTAAACTGTATTATATCAGACCTCGAATTCCACAAACTGTACCAATATATAAATACAGTTGAAAATCCGCCTTTATTGCATGATTTTTCAGTTACTTTAGAGAAAAACGGTTTCAATCAGCACTTTTTAAACAAGTTCATTTTTGCGACACATTCACGAAAAAGTCTCCTTTGACTAGTACAGAATTGCTAGATTTTTTATTTATGCAGGTGTAAGATAGCTTCGAAACCAAAACGAAAACATCTTTTAAATAAAAGGAGAATATATATGAATAAACAAATCCTCTCGTACGTAGCTCAAATGGAAGCTGTTTTAATGAACAAAATGGAGGATCATAATGAAGAGAATCTTTTATTTTCTATAGCTTCAGATTTGATTGCCAAAGAAAAAGATCAATTTAAAAATGTGTGCCAAGCATATGAAGTAGTAAAACATCACTTAGTTGGTATTCACTAATCGTACAACAAAACCCGATCAATTCAGAATTGATCGGGTTTTGTATTTTACTCATCTAAGAAATCATATGGTGAGATACCATCCATGCCAATCAATGGATGGATATATGATTCTGTTTCTACAGTTAGCTTGAAATCAATGGCTTGTTTTTCATTTTGTAAATCTTCGTTTACTGGATTCATTTCTACTTCTACAATTTCCTCTGCAACATCCATTGGATTGAGCCTTGCACGTAGAGACGTAAAGCGCTGTAAATCATCTGTACGCTGTAAGCCATCCACTAGCACATCAGGCTCACCACATAAAATTAAGAAATTTTTCGCACGCGTAATACCTGTATATAGCAAATTACGACGCAGCATTTTAGAATACCCTCGTACAACCGGCATAATAACTGTTTGGAACTCAGATCCTTGGGATTTATGAATAGAACAACAGTAGGCAAGTGTCAATTGATTGAGATCACTACGTTGATACGTTACTTCAATACCGTCGAATGATACAACAAGTAAATCTTGTTTCTCAATTGTTTCCTTGGCCTTGATAATACTAATTACTTCACCCATATCACCATTAAAAACATTACTTTCAGGTTGATTGACAAGCTGTAAGACTTTATCCTTTATTCGATATGTGACATCCCCAAAGACGAGCTCTTTTCTAGTACCCGTATCGTTTGGATTAATGAGCTCCTGAATCATTTTATTTAAATTATCTATTCCTGCTGGACCTTTGTACATTGGTGCAAGCACTTGGATATTTCGGATTTCTTGACCTTTCGCAACTGCACTTTTCACAACTTGAGTGACAACGCTTGCTACTTGATCTGATGCGGCTTTAATAAATGAACGATCAGACGTTTTTAACGTTAGGTCATTTGTAATATTTCCTCGTTTAATTTGGTGAGCAAGTTCAATAATAGTTGAGCCCTCGGCCTGTCGATAAACATCTGTTAATTCGACAGTAGGTATTTGCTCGGAAGCCAACAAATCCTTTAACACCTGTCCTGGTCCTACTGGCGGAAGCTGATCTTGATCGCCGACAAATACAACTTGTACATCCTCATGCAAGGATTTTAATAATTGATGCGCGAGCCAAGTATCGACCATCGACATTTCGTCAACAATAATGAGTTTCCCTGTAACCTCACGCTCAGTTTCTTCCTCTTTTTCCTGACCAGTAAAGCCTAGCAATCGATGAATCGTCATTGCGGGAAGCTCTGTCGATTCCGATAAACGCTTGGCTGCACGTCCTGTTGGAGCACATAAAATAATCGGAAAAGGCTCTTCTTTTTGTGCATATTCCTTCGGGTTTAATGATAGTCCGTGAAGCTTTGCATACACTTCTACTACTCCCCGAACAACTGTTGTTTTACCTGTACCTGGTCCACCAGTTAAAATCATAACGGCTGAGTTTAGCGCTTGTTGAATAGCATTCGCTTGTGTTTCAGCATATGTAACATTGAGCAGCTCTTCTGTTTCACCAATCGCTTTGCGTATTTCATCCTTACTAAAATGTTCAGCCTTCTTGTTACGTTCGATTAAGGCTACTATTTTTGATGCAATACCTACTTCCGAGAAATATAGGGATGGCAAATAGAGTCTCGTTTCTTCCCCACAGATTTTACTTTCCTCACGCAATTCGATGCAAGCTTTAGAAATAGTCTCAAAGGGAATTTCCTCTCGTTGGCTCTGCTCAAGCATATCTTTTACAAGTGGTAAAACATTTTCTGCATCTAAATACACATGCCCATCCGATAATGCTGCAGTATTGAGAGTATGTAGAATCGCCGCCTTAATACGGTCTGGATGATTGCCAGTAATTCCTAATTTAGAACCTAGTTCATCGGCACGAAAGAAACCTACACCTTCTACATCTTCAATTAAGCGATATGGATTTTCTGTTAATAATTCGATTGCCTCTGTGCGATACGTTTGGTAAATTTTCATGCCGAGCTGTGGTCCGAAACCCCATTCATTAAGTTGAATCATCACTCGTTCTAAGCCTAGATTTTGTTCAATCGTCCGATGGATAACCTCTTTTTTTTCAGCAGATAAACGAGGTACAGCATCAAGCGCATTTGGATCCTCTAAAATAAGACGTAACGCATTTGCGCCTAGTTTTTCTACGATTGTTTCAGCAGTTTTTCTTCCGATTCCAACAAACAAATCACTCGATAAGTAATGAATAATTCCTTGCTCAGTTGCTGGCACTTCCTTTGTAAACGTCTCAATTTGAAATTGAACACCATATTTTGGATGTTGTTTCAATAATCCTGTAAAACGATATTGTTCATCCATCTGTAAAGGTGGAAAATATCCAACAACAATTATTTCTTTATCTTCATACTGTAAGTTAGTCTCTTGAATTTTCACACGAACTATTGAGTACATATTTTGTGCATTATGGAAGATAGAGACGATTGGACGTCCGAGTATAAAAAATTTATTTAGTTCAAATAAATCAAGATTATCTGCCATTTTCGGTTCGTCCTTTCCCGTTCATTTCAATCATTATATTTTACCACACCGTAACTTGAAAAATCGTTTAAAAAGAGAATTCTCTAAATTTTAATCACGTATGCCTCGATATAATAATTGCTGTCGCTTCGCTTTCGTACAGTAACAGTGCATCCGAAAGTTTTACTGAAAGAATATTTCGATAACTGACAATTCACAGTTATTATCAACCTATCCATGCTATGATATAGGTGAACTTATTGTACGGAAGGATTGTGAAGCTAATGGAATTTAGACCTTGCATCGATTTACACGATGGCAAAGTAAAACAAATTGTTGGCAGCACACTAGGTCATAAAGATCAAGAAGTTGTCGAGAACTTTATTTCAAATCATGACTCTAGTTATTATGCAAAAATGTTTGCCAAGGATCAATTAACAGGTGGTCACGTCATCATGCTAGGTGATGGAAACGAAGAGGCCGCATTAGCAGCATTAGCAGCATATCCTCAAGGATTGCAGGTTGGCGGCGGCATCACGACAGAAAATGCAAAAAAGTTTATCGATGCAGGTGCTACTCACGTTATTGTCACATCATTTATATTCAATGATGGTAAGCTCCATTTAGATCGACTCAAACAATTAGCACAAAATATTGGTAAAAAACATCTTGTCATCGACTTAAGCTGCCGTATGCGCGATGGAAAATGGTTTGTTGTTACTGATAAATGGACAAAGTTTAGTGATTTTGAAGTAAATGCTGAGTCTATTGCATTTATCGAAAATTTCTGTGATGAACTACTTATTCACGCAGTTGATGTGGAAGGAAAAAAAGGCGGTATGCAGGAAAGTTTAGTGCATGATTTAGCTACCTGGTCAACGATTCCTACAACATATGCTGGTGGTGTTCGATCTTTAGATGACTTAAAGAGGTTTGAAAATATTTCAAATGGTAAACTTCACGTTACAATTGGTAGCGCTCTTTCAATTTTTGGTGGAAATTTACCATATCCAGACGTGGTGGATTATTGCAAAAAAAACGGGGTATTGTGATCAGCTTGATGATGAACAAATGTTACTTAAGTTTTCGAAATCTTTAAATATTGAAATTATCGTTTAACTAAGGGGACTAAACATCCCCTTTTTTTGATTTTACAATATAAATTTATGAAATAGGAATACTATACATAGATTCAGAGCACTTATTTCTATTTAGTAGTTATTTTTGTTAAGCTAGTATTGAAAATGTTAAATAATATTGCTACTTCATTATGCACATATTATTAAAAGAAAGGATTTTATGAACCATGAGAAATGAACTTGAAGCAACTACTCTAAAAACTTTACAAACAGAATTAACACGCTTCTTTTTAGTCTATAAATTCGCTTTGCAGGAAATAGAAACGAAAATAAATATTTTACAAGAAGAATTTCAGCTAATTCATGAATATAATCCGATCGAGCATTTAACAACTCGAGTAAAATCACCCAAAAGTATATTATTGAAAATGAAGAAAAATAACCTTGAGCCATCTATTGAAACGATTCGTGATAACATTCGTGATATTGCAGGTATCAGAATTACATGCTCCTTTGTAGAAGATATTTATAAAGTGAGTGCGATGATACAGGCACAAAATGATATTGAAGTTGTAGAGGTAAAAGATTATATTGCATCGCCAAAGGGAAATGGTTATCAAAGCTTGCATCTTATAATAAAAATCCCTATTTTTATGTCTGATCGTATGGAGAAGGTATATGCCGAAATTCAAATTCGTACCATTGCAATGGACTTCTGGGCTAGCCTTGAACATAAAATCTATTACAAATACAGCAAGGAAGTACCTGAACATATCCGTTTTGAATTGAAGGAAGCTGCTATTCAAGTAGCTGAGCTGGATCGAAAGATGGAAAGACTGAATAAAGAAATTAATATTTTAAAAGCGAACGAAGCAGAACCTTCATTGTTAGATGCTGCCCCAATTGCACATTTAGCACAATATATTTATCAACTACCATTTTATTATCCTCCAAAGGTCAATAAAGACTAAAATCAACAAGGATGCTGAAATAATTTTGGCATCCTTTCAATTTATCTACATGACCACTCCGCATTGACGCTTTCCTCGTGCTTGGCTTCAATCTACTCGTCACTCGTTTTGAATTAACATTTCACGTCAGAAGAAACATGCGAATGCACAGAGATAAAAGTTGTTGAATGCTAACTCTGAAAATGCAGTTAACAAATAAATCAAGCAGGTTGTTTTAACGTTGGTGAAAAAACGTTTTTACTTGTTGCAAGGTGAAACTCGTACCGCTAGTTTGCTGCACTCATTTGAAAAGAAAAATAAATAACATCATTATTTTTTAATTCGAAAATTTTTCGTATAAGTATACAGTTCAATACCTAGCATAAAGAGTGTTGCTATTAAGAATCCAATCATAAAAATTTCATGTACAAGTGCAAAATACGCTATATAAATTACAATAGCAACTAAAAATAAAATTACTAGAAAATGAAACTTTACTGATTTTTCATTATTCACGATTTGCTTTTTTATATTGATGTCACCTTTAATCAAATTATCTAAACTAATATTCATTTCATCGCTTAATAAAATTAAATTTTCAATATCCGGAGCACCTTTCTCTTGTTCCCATTTTGAAATTGCTTGTCTAGTAACACCAATTTTATTTGCCAATTGTTCTTGGCTTACATTATTATGTTTACGATAATCTAAAATCGATCTGCTAATTTTCATCTTTATCACTCCTTTTTATATTTGATACCATCACCATACCAAATTTATTTCGATTGCAAAGAAACCAATAGTATCAAGTTGGCAACGCTCCGTTGCAAATCAATTATGCCACGGCAAAATTTCGTCCGCCAGAGGTTTTGGGCCAAAGTGATGTCAGGTCACTCCGTCGTATGTTGCTGCCGCTTCGCTTTCGCACAGACAAAACACGTTGTTGCTGCCGCTTCGCTTTCGCACAGACAAAACACGTTGTTGCTGCCGCTTCGCTTTCGCACATAAGCTTCTTACAAAAAAATTGTAATTATTATATAATTTAAACAAGAATTAACAAAGTTTATTAAAGGAGCGAAATAATGGATTTCTTCACAATACTTATATTTATGCTTACAATTATTGCTAACATTATAGGATTCGTTGTGTTTATAAAGAAGAAAAGTGTATATTCTGCCGCCTTAACTATATTAGGTTTAGCTATAGCATTTGGTGGAGCAGGAAGTTTATTAGCAATAGCTATTATTAATGATCCCTTTGCAATGTTTTATGGTTTGCAAATAGGGTACATTCTGATGATTAATGGCGTGATTGTATTGTTTATTGCAATTTTAATAACAGTAGTAAAGAAAGTAATAGGGTAAATTTGCGAAGAAATGTACTTATACGTTCAGGGGCGTTAGTTGAATAACAGCATTATCTTATTGTTCAGCAACACAAAAGGATGCCAATATATTTTCGGCATCCTTTTCGTGTTTTTAGAACTTTTAATATTTTAATTAAAGCGCTGTGCAATCATATCATAAAGATAACGTGCTTGGTCGTATTCTGGCTGTAACGTAAAGGCTTGTTTTAGGTGGTACATAGCATCTTCTGTTTGCTCAGTAGATACCGCATATAGTACACCCAAATTGTAATGTGCATCTGCGTTATTCCAATCCTGTTCGATCAAATAATCTAATTCTTTTTTACCTTCTACGAACATTTCTAGCGCACATAGCACGATTGCATATGCTAGACGAATTTGTGTGTCTTCCGGCGCAAGCTCTGAAGCTCGTTGTAAATATGGCAGTGCAAGCTTCGGATTTTCCATTCGCTCAAAGCATTTGCCCATCATATAATACACATCTGCGCCTTCAATTTTATGCTTTAGCGCTTGTTCATAAAGCTTTACTGCCTCCGCATATCGTTCAGCGTTATAATATAAATTTGCTAAACCATAATAAGCAGTTGCTGCCGTTTCATCAACAGTGATTGCTTTTTGAAAGAAGCGTTCTGCACGTTCAGTATCCTCTAAGACCGCTAAGAGATTTCCAAAATTCACATAACCAATTGGGTTTCCTGGCTCTGCTTCAATTGCTTGTGTAAAAAGTTGTGCAGCATCCTCGTAGCGCTTTTCTTGAAAGGCTTGAATGCCCTGCTCGTTAAAATTCATCGTTTTTCTTCACCTCTATGTAGCGAAAGACTGCTTTAATTCTATACGCTTTAGAAAAAGTAGTATAAGCAGTCTTTTCGCTAATTAACCTACATATGTTAGTTTTTCGTTATTTTTAAAGACTTCGTCGATTGTACCGCCACCTAAACATTCTTCACCGTCGTATAGTACTACAGCTTGTCCAGGTGTAATCGCACGTACTGGCTCAGCAAACGTAATATGAGTACGTCCATCTTCTAAAATTTCCACTTCTACTGGTGTATCTGTTTGACGATAACGGAATTTTGCAGTGCATGAAAATTTCCCGGGCAATTTTTTTGTCGAAGTATAGCTCATTTTCACAGCAGTCAGCGAAGTAGAAAATAATGAATCATTATTGAAACCTTGTCCAACTAGCAGCACATTGCGCTCCAAATCTTTTCCTAACACGAACCAAGGTTCACCGTCGCCACCAATTCCAAGACCATGACGTTGACCAAGCGTATAGTACATTAATCCATCATGCTGGCCCATTACGACACCATCCATCGTCTCCATTTTACCAGGTTGAGCTGGTAAAAATTGACTTAAGAATTCTTTGAAATTACGCTCTCCAATAAAGCAAATTCCTGTTGAATCTTTTTTCTTCGCTGTTGCTAACCCAGCTTCCTCCGCAATTTTACGGACTTCCTTTTTCTCAATATGTCCAATTGGGAACATTACATGCGACAATTGTTCCTGTGATAATTGGTTTAAGAAATACGTTTGATCTTTATTATTATCAATACCACGAAGCATTTTCACTTCGCCATCACCACTTCGATCAACTCGAGCATAGTGACCTGTCGCTAAATAATCAGCTCCAAGATCCATCGCGTGCTCTAAAAACGCTTTAAATTTAATTTCCTTATTACACATAACATCAGGATTTGGTGTACGTCCTGCTTTATATTCTTCTAAAAAGTAAGTGAAAACCTTATCCCAATATTGCTTTTCAAAATTCACAGCATAGTAAGGAATACCGATTTGATTACATACTTTAATAACATCATCATAGTCTTCTGTAGCTGTACAAACGCCATTTTCGTCTGTATCATCCCAGTTTTTCATAAATATCCCGATTACTTCATATCCTTGTTGTTTCAGTAAATATGCAGCAACCGAAGAATCTACCCCACCCGACATGCCGACAACAACACGAATTTGTGAGGGGTCACGTGTTTCTTTCATTATGGTCACCTTTTCTTTTATTTAAATTCCATTAACAGTGTATTGATTAACCATTCGGATCATCTATTTCCGCTAAGGGTTATGCGCTTTCCCGTGGGAAACTTTGCTCTGCGACGAATACGAAGCGACAGGAGCACTCGAGTAGCCCTACGTTACAATCAGTTAAATTGGCCATAAAAAAATCCTTTTATCGCTCAATAATAATCCTATTTTTTCCTAATCAACACGCCTGAATTTTTCTGCAAACTATTTTTTCGCGAGTCTTTTCACAATCGCTGTTGTTTTTTCTGCCGCATGTTGTGCATCAGCTTCTGTTAAACCTTGGCCGAAGCTAAAACGAATCGAGTTACGTAATTCCTCTGTATCTTGACCAAACATCGCAACTAATACGTGTGATGGATCAATGGAGCCAGCAGTACATGCAGAACCGCTAGATACGCAAATACCTGCCATATCCAGATTTACAAGGAATGACTCTACTTCCATACCAGAAAAACTTACATTTAAAACGTGTGGGAGCGTATTTTCTAACTCGCCATTCACATGAAATGCTAGATTTTCCTTCGTGAAAACATCCAGCATAATTTGCTTAAAGCGATTATATAGCGCACGCTTCTCTTCTCGCAACTCATTTGCAATTTGCACTGCAGTTGCAAAGCCAATCACTGCGGGCACATTTTCAGTACCTGCACGACGTTTTTTCTCATGTGCGCCACCTAATGCATAGCTAGTGAATGGTATTCCGGCTTTTTGGTATAGGAAACCAATACCTTTAGGCCCATTAATTTTATGTGCGGAAACACTTAGTAAATCAACATGTAAATCAGCAACATTAATCGACTCTAAACCATATGCTTGAACAGCATCTGTATGGAAAACAGCCTTATGCTCGCGTAGCAAATTACCAATTTCGGCAATCGGTTGAATTGTACCGACTTCATTATTACCGTACATAATCGTTACTAAAATTGTATCCTCACGCAATGCATTTCGCACGTCTTCTACAGACACACGTCCATTTTCATCTACCGGTAAATATGTCACATCAAAGCCATCTCGCTCAAGCTTCTCACAAGTATGTAACACCGCGTGATGTTCAATTTGTGTAGTAATAATGTGCTTTCCTTCAGCAGCCCGTGCATAAACAGTGCCAAAAATAGCCGTATTATCCGCCTCTGTTCCACCACTTGTTATAATAATTTCCCCAGGTTGAGCACCAATAGATTTGGCAAGTATTTCACGTGCATCATCTAAATATTTGCGCGCCTCTCGACCTATCCCATGAATACTTGATGCATTCCCATAAACTTGTTGCATTGCTGTAGTCATAGCGTTTATTACATTGTCATTCATTGGTGAAGACGCAGCATGATCGAGATAAATATATGAATTCATGTTGAAAACTCCTTTGTACGAAAAGCGCTAAAGATTCATCTCCATGCCATTGAGCAAGGAGATGTGCTTTAGCCTAGACATTTTAAATGTAGAACATATAGCCTTCCGCTACATTTTCCTCTGTATATTGTGCTAAATCTTCAATTGTCGTTGTATCTAATACATTTTTCACAGCATCACGAATACGAAGCCATAATTCTCGCTGAGGAGCTTCTTCATTTTCAATACCTTCTACTGGTTGAATAGGACCCTCTAACACACTAATTACATTAGCCGCAGAAATTTCACTTGGTGGATTTGCTAGCATATATCCACCATATGCTCCACGCACACTTTTCACTAAGCCTGAATTACGTAATGGTGAAACTAATTGCTCTAAATATGCCTCAGAAAGCTCCTTTTCTGCAGCAATTTTTCGCAGTGGAATAGGTCCTTCTCCATAATGCTTTGCTAATTCAATCATAATCGTTAGACCATAACGGCCTTTTGTAGAAATTTTCATTTTATCACCCTCAAATAGTCTAGTCAAAATACTACAAACAGTATATCATAATCTCCTCTCGTATAACTCGGAAATACTCTCAGGAGGTTATGATATACTATTAATTGCGCCTTAGTATAGTTAGGCAAAATACTATTATCGTTTTATTTTAAGCAAAAAAACATTCAGCAAATCAACTATGCCTCGGCATAATTACATGACATCCGCTGAAATAAGTTGAAAATCAATAAAAACAGTTGAAAGGGGGAATTTTCAATGCATAATGAACCACTCGCTTATCGTATGCGTCCTTTAACCCTTGATGAAATTGTAGGACACCAAGATTTTATCGGTCCTAATACTGCTCTTTATAAAATGATTCAAAATGAGCACGTCCCATCCATGCTACTATTTGGTGAACCAGGTATCGGCAAAACGTCAATTGCGAATGCCATAGCAGGAAGCTCGAACCTTCCCTTTTTCGCGCTTAATGCTACTCGCGCTGGTAAAAAGGATGTCGAGGATATTGTACAAGAAGCTAGAATCTCAGGAAAAGTCCTTCTTTTTTTAGATGAAATTCATCGTTTTAATAAATTACAGCAGGATGCTTTGTTGCCACATGTGGAAAATGGCTCAATCGTGTTAATTGGAGCTACGACGGAAAACCCATACCATGATGTAAATCCCGCTATCCGCTCACGTTGCGGAGAAATATACCAACTACAACGTTTAACGATAGAAAATATCATCGAACTTATAAAAAATGCACTTTCTGATGAGAAACGCGGGTTAGGTAAACATCATTTTGTCTTAACAGATCCTCAAATTGAACAAATTGCTGAAGCAGCTAATGGTGACGCTCGGAAGGCATTAACTTTGCTTGAATCGCTTTATTATGCAAGTGATGAAGTCGATGGTCGAACAATTGCTGCTGATCATATTCTTAAGCATCTTATCGGGAGAATTGGTGTTTATGGTGATAAAAAGGGATCTCATTTTTATAATTTGCTATCTGCGTTGCAAAAATCTGTTCGCGGAAGTGATACGAATGCAGCATTGTTTTATTTAGCTCATTTATTGGAAATAGGTGATTTAGTAGCTGTTAGTCGACGCTTACTTGTGATGGCTTATGAAGATATAGGCCTTGCCAATCCTGATGTAGGACCACATATGCTTGCGGCTGTACAAGCGGCAGAGCGTTTAGGGCTACCTGAGGCACGTATCCCGCTTGCAAGTGCTGTTATTGAAATGTGCCTTGCATCCAAATCTAATTCTGCAATTGCAGCCATCGATGCCGCTATTGCCAGCATTCATGAAGGAAAAACTGGCGATATTCCTCATCATCTACGCGATGCTCATTATGAGGGAGCAAAAGATTTAGGTCACGTAGGCTATCAATATCCCCACAACAACCCTATTGGCACGTTTGGTGGTTGGGTTGACCAGCAATATTTACCTGATGAGCTAGTAGGCACAGAATTTTATAAACCTGTTATTGCAGGTGAAGAAAAACGAATGGCAGGAATCTACGAAAAGCTTAAATCTTTTCATAAGGATGAAAAGTAATATCTTTACTTGATTAGCTTAACTGAAAATCATAATATACTGTTTTTTCATAAAAGTAGGCACTTCAATCTGAACTAGAAGTGCCTTTTTTTATTCCCTTAATTCCTAAAAACAGAAAGAGTCTAAGCAATCATCCTGTAAAAGTCTCCTTATTTGTTGTGTAACGGTTATTGTAAAATCGGTTCAATATATCTTTCATATTTCTAATTGCAGATAATTTAGTCGTCTCTTTCTGCTCATCATGTAAATAATGAAGAAAATTATAAGTTTGATACAGTAGACTAGCAAATTCCTGAGAGTTCTCCCGTACTTCAAAGCGAATTGCTTTTACAGCAATCGCTTGACCGATTGATTGCTCCCTTGACGGAGAGAGTTGATCCTCCGCATTTTCATCTGTAGTTCTATATAATAATTTTAATGCCTCATTTACTTCCTTGTTATCACTAAACCGTTCCTTTATCCACCGTAAGACAAATTGTACTAGGATAATGGCATAAATAAGTGACAAACTTTCATCGCCAATAGATTTTTTCGACAAATGTTTAAAGTACTCAGCTTGTGTCACAAGTTCGAATATGATTAAACGAATTGGATATAGGAGAGCATGTTCACTGTTGATATATAATTTTTCTCCACCTTTATACAATGCCAACCAAAAATCTCTAACTAATGAGATGGATTTTCTTGTCGCGAGAGCTAATTCGCATTGAATAAGCTCATGTTCGAGTGTTTGTTGTATAAGCCGTAGAAATAATAATTCCTCATCCTCACTTACTAATAAGAGTGGATTTTCTAATTTCGCTACATCGATATCGATATCGTTTATTAACATTGAACAGCCCCCTTCCAATCAATTATGCCTCGACATAATTGTGCTGCCACTTCTTTTAACAAAACAATGATGAAAAATCTTACACATAGATTTTCAATTTTTTAACTATATTTCGACAAAAATTTATAAATACCTTTTAAGAAAAAAGTCCTTTTTTTATTTTCGTACAACAAAATTTTAACACTTGTATATCATTCTTCTCTCAATAATCTATTAACAGCAACAAAAAAATCTGCAAAACTTTAACAATCAGAAAACCCAATCATCCCTCGCAAAGTAGCGTGCTATAAGGATTAATGGATTAACCGCAAAAAGTAAGCAGATTCTAAACTGTTATTCTATTATCTAAAAGTGATGATAAATCACTCCTATATTATTCTGTAAATTCATGCTCAACAAATAGTTTAAATTGTTGCATACATTGTTTGACTGCACCTTTTTGTTCAAGTACTGCATTTCGCAGTGATACAGTTTTCTCTTCATCTTTTACGACTTCGCTATAAAGTGCGAAAATCGCAGATAATAATTGTTCATTCTCTTCCTGGTCAATACTAGGTAAAGAATAGGCTGCAATTGTTAATAATTGCTCAACTTTTTCAGGTGTTTTTTGTAACTCATTAGATGAATAATAAGTTGATACCGCTAAAAAGTAGCAAAGCTTTGCACAACAATCTATAAACAAATGCCAATATGTATTGGCACTTGGTAATTCTCCTGCCCTAATGTCTAAATACTCTTTATAATATGTTGTAACTTGTGTATATAAAGGATTTAGTCCTCTCATAGCCTTTGGATAATTATTAGATGTATCCAAATAGTCAAATACAATATCATTCATTTTCTGCTGAAGTTTTACAATATCTAAATGATCACGAATTACTTGAATCTCCATTTTACCACTCTCCGATGTTCTCATTTGTTTTCTAAACGCCATTTCTACTTTCCTAAGCAGTCGTGTACATTCCAAACAAATTGATCTATTATCTATTGGAATTTATTCAAATTATAGCAATAAACCAAATAGAGAAGTGGTCACATGAAAAAAATAAGACAATTTCGTGAATTAATAGCATTTTGAGCACGTTAGGCGAACTATTCTGGTAAAATTATGTTCTTTGAACATAATCATCAAATAAAGATTGCTCTTCCGTTCGATCAATTATTTCTTTTATACTTCCTTGCGCATATTTTTTTATTCTTTTTTGTGGTATATAAAAATAGGCAGTGTTTGTAATTAACCACTCACTAAGTGTTAGTTCATTACCCGGTTGCTGATTAGTCAATATACGTTTATGTCGGAGTATATCCGCCATTTTGTAAAAACCATCTGATAGCTCGTAAGCCGAAACATCAAAATTAAAAATAGGGCTAACAACCTGTCCAGCATCAAAAATGTGTATTGTTTGCCCTTCTTCATCAATAGCTAATTCTACTGTGCTAATTTCATCGAATAGATTTAAGCCTCTATATTCCATTTGATAGATTTGCTCCATCTTAAAATGCCTCCTTTTATAGGTTCTACAGCAAATATTGGAGGAGTCGTAATGTGAAGCTGCCCTACCGTCTCTCCCTCATTAACTACCTAACAAATATCTTAGACCTCTTTTTTTACAACGTTCCTATTGTAACATATAAAAAGTAGCTGTCTTCAACAAGACAGCTACTTCCATAAAATGGTTCATCAACATAACTTATAGTGAATTTCGTTCTTCCACCGATGCTTAAGGAGATACCATTTTTATTTTTATCGAGAAATTATTTAAGTTTATCGATAGATATTGTTATTTTTACCGATGATCATTTTAAATTTATCAACCAACTATCAAAAGTGCATTAGCCTTGTACACGTGTAATTTTTACATCCTTTACGATTGCATTCACTACCCAGCTCGCTGCAATTAAACCTGCCACTGAAGGAACGAAGGCATTGGAAGATGGCGGCATTTTTGCTTTACGGATAGCTGCATCCGGTTTTCCCACATGCTCCACTACATCTGGACGAACTACAATCGGACTCTCATCCGAGAAAACAACCGTTACTCCTTTATGAATACCGTCCTTCCGTAATTTCGTACGGATTATTTTAGCCAATGGGTCCGTATGCGTTTTTGAAATATCCGCAATTTGGAAACGAGTAGGATCCATTTTATTGGCCGCACCCATACTAGAAATAATCGGTATATTTCGTTTTAAACATTCCTTCATAAGATGAATTTTATACATCACTGTGTCACTTGCATCAATGACATAATCTATGCCTTGTGCGAAAAATTGCTCATATGTTTCCTCTGTGTAAAACATGTGCATATCAATTACTTCACATTCTGGATTAATATCAGCAATACGCTCTTTCATGACACCTGACTTAGATTTTCCGACCGTTGAAAGGTAGGCAACTAATTGACGATTAACATTTGTAATATCTACATTATCCTTATCTACCAAAATAATGCGACCAATACCACTTCGTGCACATGCCTCAGCAGCAAATGAACCTACACCGCCTACACCAAGAATGGCTACTGTTGTATTTTTTAATTTTTCGAGTCCCTCTGTTCCTATAGCGAGCTCATTACGTGAAAATTGATGTAACATCCTTACACTCTCCGTCTGTTGAATTTTGATTCCGCTTTAATGAGCACTATATAACTGCCCATAAAAGCACTATTAGTGAAAATGAATAATCAGCGGTAGATAAAGACCTTCCACTGATTACTTCATTAGTAAACCTAGTTATATACTAAGATAAAATCAAACTTATCTTACATTTTATCACGATATTCATCAAGTAAAAATTATAATAAAAAAAATTAAGTATTTCTACTAAATCAATTATGCCTCGGCATAATGGCGTCCGGAATCGGCTTTGTGTTTAGGCCTGCGTGAGGGCCGACACGATGTTGGTCATTTCGGTAATGCCACAGGACGTGGCGCTTTTACCTTTGCAGGTCAGTTAGCCGTTATCGCATGGATGCGATGATTTTAGGCTAACATCCTATATTGAACTCCTTTCCGATTCCGTGACATCCGCTGAAGGAAGTTAGAATACTTATTAAGTATGTAAAGTTTGAATTAAGTCAACCAAAATCTATATGTAGGACACTATTTAAAGCTAGAGGCCTAAATTTTAAGGCAATTGAACAAAACGTCATTCAATTGCCTTTCATCTTCTCGCTTTCATTCTTGTTCATAATTTTTAGAGAAAGATTCCACAAAATCTGCGCCAAGCTGAACGTTTATTTGCTTGAAAGCCGCAATTACTGCCCCACCAATTGGTTGTAAGACTGGCACCATAAATTGCAATGGTATCCCGTCTGCTTGTGCAAATTGCTGTAATCCTTGTAAAAAATACGCTTCATTCTTAAAAACGCCTCCCACTAATATGACAGGTACCTCGCCTTCCTTCCAAGCCATATGGGAGTAACATGCTTTTATCGCCACATAATAGTTCTTACAAGCATCCTCCATGATTTTAGTAGCGACACGATCTCCTTTTTCTGCCACTTCAAAAACATATTTACTTAACGGTGCAATCACTGTCCGAGGATGTTCTTCTCCGTATATACACTCTATTAATTGTGGTACATTTTCCACAGAAAAATATCGTAGTACAACATCTGTCAATGCTGTTGAGTCTCCTCGGCCATCATAGCTTTGAAAAATAGCCTTCAGCACTTGAATACCTAAATCATAGCCACTGCCCTCATCATCAAAAAGATAACCCCAGCCCCCTACTCTATGAAAATGATGCTCATGATCGTAGCCCATTGTGATAGCGCCTGTCCCAGCAATTTGCACAATGCCTGCATGTCCAAGTGTGCCTGCATAAAGTGCAATTAGAGCATCATTATCAACAAAAACATTTGTTGTTTTAGGAACGTATTGGCGTACTATCGTTTCTACAACTTTTTCTGCCTGTAGCTCCTTGACCCCAGCCATGCCAGCAAAACAACTATCGATAGCTGCAAAAACTTGCGAATTTTGTTGTTGTAAATTTTGCAGTATATTATGAATCGTTGACTGAAAATATTGAACATCCATTGCTGTAGGGTTACTTCGAGTCGTTACTACTTTTGCATAAATATTGCCGAGTTCATCACAAATCACTGCTGACGTTTTCGTTCCTCCACCGTCAATCGCTAATACATACATTTTTTTACTCCTTTCTTCTCCATCAATTTCGCCCTGGCTTAATTGTTAGTTGTCACTATCGAAAACATTGTTAATCAAAATAAAAAAGGATCACACCAAAACGTGTGGTTGATTTCCGTTCCGACTGGGCGCTTTGTAGTTGCCGCTTCGCTTTCGCACAGAGCTGGGGCGTCGGGCCAACACGATGTTGGTCACGAAGGCGTTATCACAGGATATGATGCTCTTAGCCTTCGTTCCCCTATCACTCATCCCCTAGGAGTTGCCCATTCTCCACTCCAATCAACTTATTTGCATAGTATATGTTATAACAAATGTCATCCACGACTTTAGGTGATGAACCATAAAAAAAGGGATTAAGCACTATTAACGAATGGCTTAATCCCTTCTCCTGTAATCATTTCGTAAAGCCAAATGATGCCCATGGCTGAATATGTGCTAATAAAAATTGTTCTTCTTCTACAACTCTTGCCACAACATTTGTTGACCCGGCATTCGGTATTTCCTTTAAAACAATTTGGAGCTCGCCCTTATAACGAACATCTAAATTATTATCGATTGTCACGTCCCCCAATGTTAATGGGCGACTATCGTGTACAGGGAAGTCACCATTTTTATACTTAACACGAGATTGCGTACTACGGATTACGTACTCCGAAACATCACCACGATTAAAATGCGGCTCCTTAAAAAGTATTGCTTCTTCTAAAATTGACGTTTCAACAGACTGTTCAACCTTTAGCTCTAGCTTATGACGATTTATTTGGCCTAATGCACGTAATTCTTCCTCAGAAGCATACATATTGCCAATAATACAATCATCTATTAAGCCAGTGTGCCATAAATCCTTCGCTTGCACAGTAATTGGCAAATAGCGATGTTCTTCTAATGTTGGTAAGCCATGCTCGGTTTCTTCCCAAGGTCCAAACATAGCATGCTGAGATGAGATCATTGCTGCTGTTCGAATATGATTGCCTTTAAATTGTTGAGACGTTTGTAAAAAATGTTGGCGTGATAGACCTGTAAAACGTCTAGGATAAAAATTATGGCAGCCAATAATATTATCTTTATTCGGTTGATAGGATAATATATTTTCTACATATTTAGTACCGTTACTAATATTTAACTCTATTTTCAAATTGCTTGCATCGAGGGACATAAACGCTTCTTCCTGGCCCGAAAAACCCATATCTAAGCGCAATGCCGCTAAATGATAATGCTCTTTAAAGTACCCAATATCTTTATACGTTAAGCCTAAATCTTCAATAACAGCTGGTGCAATATCAGCTGAAATTTCAAAGCCAAGCTGCTGCGCAAATTTGTTTATCTGTTGTAATTTTTGTCGCTCCTGATCGTTATTTAACGACATAAGACATGTAAATATTCGATCAAAACCATTATCATGAGCGAGCTGAACATACCGCTTCATATCTTCTAGTGTACTATGCTGAGGATATAGTGAAACCCCTAATCTTCTCAATTGCAAATACCTCCATTAGTTCACAATTACACTTCTACTTTTTGATTTTCTAATTTTGTAACTTGCTGTTCGTTTTGAGACTCTGATACTGCGACTCGCTGTTCATTCTGCTTTGCGATACGGTTTGCCATCGAAATAAACGGTAAATAAATACACACTGCGACAATCAGTAAAACAATACTAAGAACAGCTCCTTGCCAAGATTGAGTCGCTAAGAATCCATTAATAATCGGTGGCGTTGTCCACGGAGGCGAAACCGTAGCTGCCGGCACAAAGCCCCACTTCGTTGCAAAGAAAGCAATTGTTACGTTAATCATCGGTGTCAAAATAAACGGTACAAATAACACTGGGTTTAACACGATTGGAAGACCGAAAAGTAATGGTTCATTAATATTGAATAGGCCTGGTGCTGCCGACAATTTTCCGACGGTATTATATTGTTTATTCTTTCTAGCGATAATGAAAATAGCAATTATAAGTGCTATTGTCGTACCCGAACCACCCATATTGATGAAGGCATCAAAGAATGGTTTATTTACGATGTATGGCGCTACTTCTCCAGATGAAATGGCTTTTACATTCGCTTCAATAGCTGGTAAATTGATTGTTTGCATAAATGGTTCGATTATGTTAGCACCGTGAACACCTAATGTCCATAAAAACGTAGGAATGAATGCTAAAACTAAAGCCGCAACCCATGTATTCGTTAAGCCCATAAACGGCTCTTGAATTGCTGTGTAGAATGAACCTACAATATCAGGAATATCAAAGCCTGCCGAAATAATTGTACGAACTAGAGCAAATAAACCAATTGTAATAATTGCAGGTAATAATGCAGCGAATGATTTTGAAACAGCTGGCGGTACACCATTCGGCATTTTAATTAATAGCTTAGGGTTGCCAGACAATCTACAAAATACTTCCGTTGACAGCAAAGCAACAATAATGGCTATAAACAAACCGCCTGTACCTGTTGTTAACCCTGTTAATCCACCTTCAGCAAAAGTTCCAAATGTCATATAACTGGAAAGACTGATGACACCGGCTGATAGTCCATCCTTGTCGTAGCTTTTTGCAAGATTGTAAGCAATTGTAAAGGCTAATAATAGCGAAAGAATTCCAAATGTCGCTCCCCAAATATTGCCGCCCCATTGTGTCCAAGTTTCATGCTTCCAAATAGCATCAAGTGCATTTTGATAAAATTTGATAGGCAAATTATTAACTAGTACCGCAAGTGATCCAACAATTGTCAATGGCATGATTGTAATAAAACCATCTCGAATGGCAACTAAATGACGCTGATTTCCTACCCTAGCTGCAACTGGCACAAATTTTTCTTCTAAAAAACGGAACATTTCACACACTCCCTTTACTTTTTATTGTGACATCAAGGCTTGATGCTACTCCCCTTTGATTCTTTCATACAACTCAATCATTTCTGATGCTAGATCACGAAACGTAATGGCATTCATTAAATGATCTTGCGCATGAATTAACAGCATTGACACTTCTACTTTTTCTCCCCTTGCCTCTTGTGACAGTAAAGCCGTCTGAGAATGATGCGCTTCAATCAATGAATCATTAGCTAGCTGTATTTTTTCCTTTGCTTCCTGAATCTGTCCTTTTTTTGCTAGCTGGATCGCCTCCATACATTCACTTTTCGTATTACCACTGTGCACAATCAGTCCCATAATAGATTCCATCAAAACTGTTTCTTCCATTGCCATAGCCCCCTTAACCAATCAACTTTAACGCCTGATTTAAAACATTTTCGCCATTCATCATGCCGTAATCCATCATGTTAATAACATCAATCGGAAAATTTTCCTTGTATTTTGTTTCAAATGTTCCTTTTAAGTAACGGACTTGCGGACCTAGTAGCAGCACGTCCGCCATTTTAGTAGCTAATACTTTGTCGACCTCACTTTCAGCAATTGCATAAATATCTGCCTCAATATTTTGTTCTTGCGCTGCTTTCTGCATTTTCGACACTAGCAAACTAGTACTCATTCCCGCTACACACACTAGCATAATGTTTTTCATCTAAACACTCCTCTTCGTGATTTAAGTTCGTCTTTCTAGCGATAATATTTATCAATTATGCCTTGGCATAATTGCGTTCGGAATCGGCCGGAGGCTTGGGCCAACACGACGTTGGTCACTCAGTCGTGTGTTGCTGCCGCTTCGCTTTCGCACAGATAAATTGCCACAGGACGTGGCGTTCTTAGACTAAGTTCCTCTACTTCAGCGAATGTTTGGATTTGCTGAAAGATGTATGAAATCGCTTTCTTAAGTTGAGAATAGCACCTATTGGTATATACCACAATATCCTTTTTACACTATTTTTTTCCTTAAGAAATGGTTTTGAAAACTGGGCTATACCGTTGTTCCAGACTACTTAAAGGATTCATTTAAGTGGTATAGTCCAGAAAAAAGTTTAAAAAAATTCGAATTTTCAGAACTAATTATCCGATAGTTATTCATTCATGAACGCTTTTCTTAAAAGTACTCATAAAATGCTGGTTTATTAGAGGGTAATGCAAGCTGCCATCGACCAATTATGTCTTCAGTCAAATGTTTATTTGTATACATAACCACATCCTTTACAGTTAAATAGCCAACCATCATTGCTGAAAAAAGATTAATTGTTAATGTTAACATATGCATTTCTGGGATAGAATTAGTCTCAATTATCGAGACATCTCCACTTTTATTTATTTGAAATACGTGTTCATTCCAACTACAAAACGCGTCTTCAATTTGAATATATAGCGGCTCCTGAATATCACCCCACGGATAATGTTGCATAAACCTCAAAGCGTCAACGATCCTAACCATCACATCTTGAACGACTTCCTTTTTAAACTGTGGCTCTTTAAAATAGAAGCCAAATTGGTGGTTGTTAGAGGTAACTCCTTTAATGTTGCTTACACTCGCCGCATGCGACGTTATAAAACGCCATATCGCTTGTTCTGCAAGTAAATCCTCAGCAATAAAATCATGAATCTCAAACGTCTCATCCTTAATTTTATAACGAATATAACCTGCAATTTTATCATCGTTAAAATATGCCGCAAAATGGCTATCAGGCATCCTTCTCTCTATTCTTTTCCACCACGCATCATCTCGAAGCATACTTCCATTATTGAAAAGTGCTTGTGCATTATGAAAATCCTTAATCACCTGAAAAAGATCACGCTCTGGCCATTCAAAGCTCATACGTTTTACAACGTCCAATTGCTTTCCGAAAGCAGGAAACATCGATTGTGGAATCGTGTAATGTAGCTTCTCAAAAAATAATTCCCATCCAAAATAACGATAAAAGGATACAGAAAATGGCGCTAACACAGAAATGCTTTGCCCATTCTCTCGCATTTTCTTCAGTGCCTCTGTCATAAGCTTTTTGATAATCCCCTGTTGCCGATACTCAGGATAGGTTGCAACAAAGCCAATTCCGCCCATATCATAATTTTTACCATTAATTGTCATATTGAGTGGCAATATTAGGAGCTGCCCAACGACTTTATGTTCATCGTAAGCCCCTAATGTTGTGCTATGCTCAACCCAATAATGAAAATCATCTCGACGCGCATCAGTATACTTATTAGGAAAACAATAATCTCTTAATTGATGTACCTGTAAAAAATCTTTTGGTGGGATTATTTTTATTTCCATAGAAAAAAGACCCCCTTTCCACATTGAATATCTCGCAATTAAAGTTACACTTACAAACTACCGTGAATCTTTATAGTTTGACCCAAGAGACAACAATGCCTTTAATGTTTAGTATTCTTCTCCAATTCCTTTAGAAATAATTAATTCTGTTACTGTTTGAAAAAGTTTCTCAGCATCAGGCCCATCTGCTGCAATTTCTACAATGCTTCCGGGTGCTACTCCTTGTGCCATAACACCCATAATTGATTTTAAATTGACTGATTTCTCTTTATAAGTTAACTGAACATCACACTCAAATGGTGTGACTGCTGTTACAAGTAAAGCTGCGGGTCTAGCATGTAGTCCCTCCGGCGCTGTTATTTTATATGTTTTCTTCATAGATATCCCTCCGCTTGTCATTTAAATTTAATTCGATGTTGATAATAGGCAATCATAGCCTCATTATGAGACGAATCCGAGTCAACATTATTGCTTTTAAAAACGGGTAATACTTCGCCTGATATAGCTATGATCTCAATGACTTCACTAAATACTATATTTAATATAATTGAACCAATAACTGTAGAGGATGGGGCATACTGTATATCATTGTGATGCAGTAAACCATCTCCTATTGGTATATGCGTATTGATCACTTTATCTACAACTTCCTCTAAGCGCTTCCCACTTTGATGACGTGTCTTTTGCTCACAATAAGTAAGCGATTGCAGAGACATGACAAGTACTCCCGCTTCTTTCGCTAAAAATGCTACATCTATAGGTGCTTGATTTCTCCCAGATGTTGAAATAACAATGCAAACATCATTTTCATGAAAATCAAAATGATCTTTATACTGTTCAATGATCGTCGGGTCCTTTTCATTTTTTGATGATGTCATTGCTCCTGCATGTAATGTTAGAGGTTCAATAATTATAGGACGTACAGGTACAAGCCCTCCCGCGCGATAAAATGCATCCTGCGCTAATAGATGCGAATGACCACAACCAAATAATTGGACGATTCCTCCGCGTTGAAGCCTTTGTACAATTAATTGTGCGGCTTCTTTTATTTGGGCATATTCTTGCTCTTTAACGATCTGCATTATCTTTTGAATTTCTAGAAAATATGCATCCATAAGATCACCTTTTAATTTCACTAATGAATTTGTATCGATCAGCTCGGTAAGTACTTCGCACAAGCTCAAACGGAACTCCATCAGATAAATAACTTGTACGTTTAATAATTAACACCGGTGCAGTATGATTAATTTGCAAAAATTTACTATCTTCTTTTAGAACAATAGCCGCCTCCATTTGCTGAATAGCGTTTCCAATTTTTTGATGGAACTTTGCCTCAATTAACGCGTATAATGACCCCATTATTTTCTTTTCATCTAATTCAGGATATATTTTTACTGGAATATATGTTCTTTCGATGGCCATTGGCTTGGAATCAGCACTACGAATTCGTACAACGAAGAATACCTCTTCACCAGCCTCTAACATGAGATCTCTAGCAATATCAACTGGTGGTACGATTTTCTCAAAGCGTAAAACTTTACTGCTTGGTTCCATCCCTCTAGCTCGCATATCCTCTGTGAAACTTGTTAATCCTTTTAACGGTTGTTCTAATTTTGGATTAGCGACATACGTACCTCTGCCTTTTTCACGATACAGCAATCCGCTATTGACTAAATTTGTGATAGATTGACGAACAGTCATTCTACTAACATCAAACTGCGTAGAAAGCTCTCGCTCAGAAGGTATATTTTCACCGATTTTGTATTCTTCTAAATAAATACGTTGTTTAATGATCTCTTCTATTTGTATATAAATAGGTATATGAGAATTTTTATCTAACAAACCTTGTACCATCCTTATCGCCTCTTTACTTTCATTTCTCAAATACAACTTTACCCCGACAAATAGTTTTTTGTACATTTAAATTTTCATCTAGTAATACAAAATCTGCATCATAGCCTTCTGCAATACGACCTTTCGTTGCAAGTTGTAATTGCTTAGCGGCATTCGTAGAGGACATTGCGACAATTTCCTGCAATGAGCAATTGGTGATTGCTTTCATATTTTTTACCGCTTGTTCCATCGTTAGTACACTACCAGCTAAAGCCCCATTAGATAGATGGGCGCCATCCTTAGAAACATGAACGGTTTGACCACCTAAATCATAATCACCATGATGTAAACCTTTTGCCCGTATCGCATCGGTAATTAAGATAATACCCTTCGCGCCTTTTATACGATACGCTAGCTTAATAGCTTGAGGATGACTATGCACGAAATCTGCAATAATTTCAGTCTTTACTAGATCATCTAAAAGCACTGCACCAACGACACCTGGATTGCGATGATGGAAAGGGCGCATTTGGTTATATAAATGTGTAGCTTGCCTTACTCCCAATACTACTGCCCGATCCACCTCTTCCATGGTAGCATCAGAATGGCCAATCGAAGCGATAACATTTAAATCCTTTAACGATTCAATAAACGGAAAGCCTCCTTCTACCTCAGGGGCAAAGGTAACTTGTTTAATACGTTGCTTACTTACTTTATGCCAGTATGCAAATTGCTTCGTAGACGGTAAAATAATGTATTCTATTGGTTGTGCGCCTGCCCGTTTTTTTGATATATACGGTCCCTCTACATGTATACCTAATAAGCTTGCCCCATCCTCATTATTTTCAAATTGACCAACATTCGCTAAAGCGCTTTCAATTGCTTCTTTAGATTGCGTCATTGTAGTAGCAAGGAAGCCTGTCACGCCTTCCTGAACTAAAGAGCGTGCCATTTGATGCAGTGCAAATTGCGTAGCATCCATCACGTCATGCCCTGCAGAGCCATGTATGTGCATATCAATATAGCCGGGTAACAGGAACCAATTATTATCTTTGCCATCTATATACCGCTCAGCCTTATCAGACAAATTATGATTTATTTTAATAATCTTACCATCATCAACGTAAATGTCTCCTTTAAACGGCGCTTCATCATGATTGACGATCGTAACATTTGAAATTAAAAGTGTATTCTTCAATAGATCACCCCCTAGCGTTTTTGAGGAGCTTGACTGAAGCTACAGGCAACTTCTTTATTCGGTATAGTTGTCTATACCAATTATATGATGCTTTCCCAAAAATAAAAAGTGATTTTTTAATATTTTCTAAATTTTTAATCTAAATCATTATAGCGTGGGGTTGATTTCCGTTCCAGCTGAGGGCGTCCGATGTGCCCCGAGGAGTCGCCCAGCCGCAACGAAGATCAACTTATACACAAAGCATATGTTTTTATAAGTATCATTCAATTTTTCTTTCATTAATTGAACAAATCGATTGTACAAACTGCTCTTTATACGATGTATATTCATCTATTCCTTGTAAATTGCTGTTAAGGAAATTTAATTTTAACTTTTCATACTGTCTTTTAATTGATTCATTTTCATTTAAATAATCTCTAAAAAACAATAAATCACACCATTTTTCTCCTTCATAATTTACTAAGTGTACAAAATGTGTTTTGATTTCGAATGTATCGTCTGTAAATTTTGCAAATACAATTTCTGCCGGTCTTTCTACACGCAGTCTATAAAAACCAGCTTTTTTCATTGCTTTTAAAAATGAATCTGAAATATTATCAATATCATCAACGCCCATTACAATATCAATGATTGGCTTTGCCTGAATTCCCTCAATCGATGTACTACCAATATGTTGAATACGATCAAAATGGATATTTGTATGTTTGATAATCTCGGAACGAGCTCGCATAAATTCATTTTTCCATTCACTATCATATGGTACGATTTTCACTTCATTCTTTTTTAAGCCAAGGATCATCGCCAGTACTCCTCTAAATTTTTTTGTTCTGCTTCTAGTTGTTTTTTGAATAACACTAAAAAAGGAGCTATTTAAATGCTCCTTTTTTGCTTAATAACTATGTATGACGAATCCCGATTGTGCCGTTATGCCAAGAAACATTCGTTTTGAACCCGCATTTCGCAGGGGGGTGCCCGCTTTGCAGCTTTAAACGTCCCGCTCCGCATGGGGCTTGTTTGCGACTACAAAATGAAGGCTCCCGATTCTATAGTGTTCGGTCAAAACTGTTAAGTAGAGCTAGCAATTAGACAAACACATCAGGATTCGTATTACAGTTATAATAACACTATATTTCTGATAATTCAAACTATTTTCTTTAAAAAAATCTGTATTCTTGCGAAAACGCAAAAAATACCTAGATTCCCAACAAATTTCGCTAGGGAATCCAGGTATTTAGAAGTACAAATTATTTTCTGAATGGTTTGATGGCTAAGCTTAACTCGCTCAATTGATCAGGAGACACTTCACTAGGTGCGTTTGTCATTAAGCAGCTAGCACTTGCTGTTTTCGGGAATGCAATTGTGTCACGTAAGTTAGTGCGGCCAGCAAGTAGCATTACGAAGCGGTCAAGACCAAATGCAAGACCTCCATGTGGTGGTACACCATATTCAAATGCTTCTAATAAGTAGCCAAATTGAGCTCTTGCTTCTTCTTCTGTAAAACCAAGTAAATTAAACATTTTTTCTTGTAATTCACGCTCATAAATACGTAATGAACCTCCACCAAGCTCATAACCGTTTAATACGATATCGTATGCTTGTGCGCGGACTGCAGAAGGATCTGTTTCCATTAATTGAATATCTTCGTCAAATGGACGTGTGAATGGATGGTGTGCTGCTTTATAGCGACCATCTTCTTCAGAGTACTCTAATAATGGCCAATCTGTAATCCATAGGAACGCAAATTGTGATTCATCTATTAAGTCTAATTCTTGACCTAATTTCGTACGAAGGGCACCTAATGAAGCTGCTACAACAGACGCTTGATCAGCTACAAATACTAAAATATCGCCCACTTCCGCTTTCATACGTTCGATTAAAGCAGCTGCTAATGCATCGTCAAAGAATTTTGCAATCGGTCCGTTTAAGCCTTCTTCAGTTACTTTTAACCAAGCAAGACCTTTTGCTCCGTAAATACCAACAAATTTTGTTAGCTCGTCCATGTCTTTACGAGAATATTTATCTGCTGCACCTTTAATGTTAATACTCTTTACTTGTTTGCCTTGTGCCACTGTATCAGCAAATACTTTGAAATCACAGCCATCAAAAATGTCATTTAAATCAACAAGCTCTAAACCAAAACGTACGTCTGGTTTATCAGAACCGTAACGATCCATTGCTTCTTGATATTTCATTCGTTGGAATGGAGCAGGGATATCAATTCCTTTTACTTCTTTCATAACTGCTTGGATTAAGCGTTCGTTCATTTCAATAATTTCTTCTTGCGTTAAAAAGCTTGTTTCAATGTCAACTTGTGTAAACTCTGGTTGACGGTCAGCACGTAAGTCTTCATCACGGAAGCAACGTGCGATTTGGAAGTATTTTTCAAAACCTGATACCATTAATAATTGCTTAAATAGCTGTGGTGATTGTGGTAATGCATAAAATTCACCTTCATGAACACGTGAGGGTACTAAATAGTCACGAGCCCCCTCTGGAGATGATTTTGTTAAAATTGGTGTTTCTACTTCTAAGAAGCCTTCGTTTTGTAAGAAGTTTCGAATTGTACGCGTAACGTCAGAACGCATTTTGAATGTATCAAACATAACCGGACGACGTAGGTCAAGATAACGATATTTTAAACGTAAATCTTCGGATACGTCTGTGCGATCTTCAATTTGGAATGGTGTTGTTTTTGCTGTATTAATGACGATTAATTTTGTTGCTTCAACTTCAATCTTACCGTTCGGTACATTTGGGTTGATTTGGTCTTCTGAACGAAGGATCACTGTTCCTTCTACTTCAATTACATATTCACTACGTACTTTATCAGCTAAAGCATGTGCTTCTGCTACATCAGGGCTAAACACTACCTGTGTGATTCCAGTACGGTCACGTAAATCAATGAAAATTAAACCACCTAGGTCACGACGACGTTGTACCCAACCTTTTAATACGACTTTTTCACCTTGTAATACTTCTGAAAGCTCGTTACTAGCATGCGTTCTTGTTGCCATTTATTTAATTCCTCCAAAATTTATTTGCTCATCACCATAACTTAAAGTTGATTTCCGTTCAGACTGGCGCTTTACTGGGGCGTCCAGTTTCAACTTACCCACTTGACATATGTTTTTACAATATGTCATCCCTAACTTTTGATGATGGACCGTTTATTTTAAATATGTAGCATACACTTCCTACTAAGTAGAGAATTAATGCCATGGAAAATTAGCTATCCGTTCATTGTTAAATGAATTAACTGTCCAAAACGACGTAGATATTTGAATCATTTGGACAGTTAATCCTGTAATGATAAAAGCGATTTATGTTTTAACAGTTTGTGTTCGTTTATTGTTTTAAAAGGTAATTCACTAATTCTGAGAACGCTACTTTTTGTTGTTCTCCTGATTCCATATGCTTAACAGTAGCTACTTGCTCTTCAAGCTCTGTTTCACCTAAAACAATCGTATATTTTGCACCTAAACGGTCTGCAGATTTCATTTGAGCTTTCATTTTACGATCTAAATAATCCATCTCAGCAGAAATGCCCTTTGCACGGAAGGTACTTGTTAATTCTACTGTTTTTAGCTTCGCATCTTCGCCCATAGCGATCATATAGACATCAAGTCCTGATGCTGTGTCTAATTCAACACCTTCAGCTTCAAGTGCTAGCAACAAGCGTTCAATACTTAATGCGAACCCGATACCTGGTACATCTGGTCCACCAATTTCTTGTACAAGGCCATTGTAGCGCCCACCACCACAAAGTGTAGTAATCGCTCCAAAGCCAGAAGCCGTTGACATAATTTCAAAAGTCGTATGATTGTAATAATCAAGACCTCTTACAAGGTTTGGATCAACCTCATATGAAATTCCCAACGTATCTAAATACGTTTTAACTTGTGCGAAATATGCTGCTGATTCTTCTGTTAGGAAATCAGTTAATGCTGGTGCAGATTTCATTAATGGGTGCTCACGGTCTACCTTACAGTCCAAAATTCGTAGTGGATTTTTTTGCAAACGATTTTGGCAATCCGAACAAAACTCTTGAATATGTGGTTCGAAGTGTTGTAGCAGTGCTGTACGGTGTGAATCACGTGTTTCTTTGTCGCCAAGTGAATTAATGACTAATTTTAAATCTTTTAAACCAGCTGAACCATAGACATCCATTGCTAGCGCGATTACTTCCGCATCGATAGCTGGATCCGCTGAGCCAATGGCTTCTACTCCAAATTGAACAAATTGACGGTAGCGCCCTGCTTGTTGACGTTCATAGCGGAACATAGGTCCTAAATATGAAAGCTTTACTGGTTGATCAGGTGCACCAAACATTTTATGCTCAACATAAGAACGAACAACTCCAGCTGTATTTTCCGGACGTAATGTTAACGAACGACCACCGCGATCTTCAAATGTATACATTTCCTTTTGAACAACATCTGTTGTTTCACCGACACCACGTGCAAATAAATCTGTTTGTTCAAAAATTGGTGTGCGAATTTCGTTATAACGATAGACACGGCAAATATCACGGATAACCGCTTCTACCTTCTGCCATTTTTCAGATTGACCAGGCAAAATATCTTGCGTCCCTCGTGGCACTTTAAAACTCATAGAAATACCTCCTTTGTAAATTGCTTATGAGCAAGCTGTCTTCTGGACTTTTAACATTTTAAGTATGAAATCCTTAAAATTGTCCAATAAAAAAGCCCTCGCCTCCTTGCGTAATGCAAGGGACGAGAGCTGTACAAGCTTCCGCGGTTCCACCCTAGTTGACGCATCAAATACATGCGTCCTCCTCCTGATCGGATAACGGCCGATTCCGTTTTTTCCTACTAAGCACTACTTTTCAGAAAAAAGCCTCTCAAGTGTTATTCACGTTATACGTTTTTGTAGGAAAGATTTCAGCCTAGGTCTTTCCCTCTCTTCTCCAATAGAGGTATGCGCTACTTGCTTGGTCATAAGCGATTAATCATTTTTTGATTACCCTTTATGTTAGTCACTACAAAAGGCAATGTCAACTGTTTTTGTTTTTTTTACATTACATTCGTTAAAATAACAAATTCCGTTACCTTTTTCCCACGAATTCTATTACAAAAGCATGGTAAAATAGAACAAGAATAGGAGGAATCTGATGAGGACAAAACTTTTACATATTCTAATCATCTTCGTACTAGTGCTAACGTTTGCATTTCCAAGTCACTCTGTTCAAAGAGCACTAGCCGACTCCAGCGATTTAAAAGTAACTGGAATGATTCTTCATTTACGTGAGGGACCTGGACTGTCTTATCCAATTATTACGACATTAGATGAGGGTGACCCATTAACCTCTATTAGTCGTGAGGGCGATTGGATACAAGTAAAAGCAGGCAAGTACGAAGGTTGGGTAGCATCCTGGCTAACCGCTTCGATAGACGATAAGCAAGTGGCTAATCAAACGTTGATTTCACAAGTCGATCGTCTAAATATCCGTACTGAGCCTGACATATCTTCAGCAGTTCTTGGACAATTATCAACAGGGGACCAAGCTAACCTTATTGAAAAAGATGGCGAATGGGCGAAAATAGATTGGAATGGGCTAGTTGGTTGGGTATCCACTGACTATGTGACAATCAATGATCTACCTGAAAAAAAGGTAAAAGCTGAAGCTGACGAACCTAAAGTTGAAGTATCCACAAAAAAGGTCAACAAAGATACAACATTTACAGTTTTAGTGGATGCTCTTAATGTGCGCCAAAAGCCCGACTTAAATGCTAGCAAAATAGGAACTGTTTCCAATGGACAAGCCTTTAAGGTGCTAGCTCAAGAACATAACTGGGTACAAATTCAATATAACAATAAAAAAACAGGTTGGGTTTATAGCTTTTATGGTACTTTTTCAAATATAAAAAGTAAGGCATCAAAATCTTCGTCTACTTCCTCAGAGCTTGAATCTGTCACAATCATTTATAATGGGACAAACTTACGGACAGATGCATCAACAGTTGCTGATGTTGTTGAACGCGTAGACGCTGGTGAAACCTACCCTATTGTAGGCGCTAAAAATGATTTTTATGAAATACAAATAGATGACAAAACTGCTTTTGTAGCGAATTGGGTCGTTACGACTTCTTCGTCGAGCAAAGCTGCTACTTCTACAAAAAAGGAAAAATCGAAACCACGCAAGAAAGGTACTTTAAATGGGTTAACGATTATTGTAGATGCTGGACATGGTGGGAATGATCACGGTACTACTGGACAACGTGGAACCGACGAAAAAGAAATTACGTTGAAAACTGCATCTCTTCTTGCTTCAAAGTTGAGTGCTGCTGGAGCAAATGTTGTCATGACAAGAGAATCAGATGAATATGTTGACCTCCGCAAACGCGTATCAATTGCACACCAATATGAGGCAGATGCTTTTATCAGTATACATTATGATGCAACTGACGATAGTTCCATTAATGGTTTCACCTCATATTATATGAATAGTAATCAACAAGGTCTTGCAGAGGCAATAAATAATGGACTCTCAAATAAAATCGATTTAAAAAATCGTGGTACCCAACAAGGAAATTATTTAGTTCTACGAGAAAATCGTCAAAAAGCTGTCCTTATTGAGCTGGGCTACTTAAGTAATGGTAGTGAGGAACGTGTTATTACAACCGCTAAATACCGGGAACAAGCTACTCTCGGCATCTACCAAGGTGTTTTAGATTACTTTAACGAAAATCAATAAAGTGAAACTTGAATTATTGGGACCGCATAACGTATCGCTTTCGGTACGACTAAATTACTGTCCGTTTGGCAATATAAATAAGCTGCTAAGGAACCTAGAGTTATCATTCCTTTGCAGCTTATTTTTGATTATCAAACAAATATGACGTTTTCTTTTTAGAAATGTAAATACGCTGATGGAACTGAAATCGACTAAAAATACGGTGTTTTGGGCACTGTATTGTAAATGAATACCGACATTCATTAGCTATTAGTTACACACTAAAACAAAAAGGGACTCCAACTCATATTTTCTGAGTATAGAGACCTTACTGCGCTTATTTTTTCCTCTTTGCCAACGTAACCCACACAATTTCCTTCATACGAATGAACAACGGAGTACGACTAATCTCTACAACGATATTGTCAGGCAATACAGAGATTAATTTTCCTTGATGGATATTTTTCTCTGTTTGCACTACTATTGCCTGACCAATCATCATATTTAGCGTTTCGTATAAATATGGATTTGATATGCGTTCTCCCTGAGTCACCATTAACACACTTCCCTCCTACAAAACTAACCATACTATTAAATGTATGAAGGAATTATAGGAAATGTACCATTTATTTAGACTCAAGAAGTATCGTAATTGGGCCATCATTTGTAAGTGCAACGTCCATCATTGCACCAAATATTCCCGTTTCCACATGTAAACCGTGTTCGCGTAAGGCATTATTAAAAGCCTCCCATAACGGTTCCGCAACTTCTGGTCTTGCTGCATTTGTAAAACTTGGACGATTCCCCTTTTTTGCATCCCCATACAATGTAAATTGCGAGACGGATAAAATAGCCCCTCCATGCTCTAAAATAGAATGATTCATTTTTCCATCAATATCTTCCCATAGGCGGAGATTAGCTACTTTTTTTGCTAAATATTCAACATTTTCTTGTGTGTCCCCGTGTGTAATGCCCACTAGAAGAACATAGCCGCTATCAATAGCTCCCGTTACTTTTCCGTCAACCGTAACAGAGGCTGCTTTACTACGTTGTAAAACTACTTTCATTTTTTAAAACCTCAATTCCTCATTATATGCACCAGAAGTATCATTTTCGGTACATAACAAAGTTGCTACTGCCCAACTATTCATTTAATAAAGAAATCAATTAGTTAATAACCCGTTGTACTGAATATATATCAGGTGTTTGCTTAATACGTTCCACTACTTTATGCAAATGCGAAATATTTGAAATCGAAATCGTTAAATGAATCGTTGCCATTTTATCGCGATCTGCACGACCACTTACTGCTAAAATATTCGTTTTCGTTTCGCTAACAATTTGCATGATTTCATTTAAAATGCCTGGTCGATCGAAAGCTGAAACTTCAATATCGACAGGGTATTCTTTTCTCTCTGGAGTAAGTCCGTGTTCCCACTCTACTTCTATTAAACGCTCCTGCTCATCTTCTACTTGGATATTTGGACAGTCTGCACGGTGTACTGAAACACCTCTTCCTTTTGTAATGAAGCCTACAATTTCATCTCCAGGAACTGGCGTACAACAACGAGAAAGTCGAATAAGCATATTGTCAATATCTTTTACGATAACGCCCGATTCCGTCCGTTTTTGAGGGATAGGGTTTTTCATTTTTTGTTCAATTTTCTCAAGAGCTTCTTCTTGTTCACGCTCTTTGCGGCGCTTTTCCGCTAGACGATTAGCAACTTGCTGAGCTGTAATTCCATTCATGCCAACAGCAGCATATAAATCTTCTTCATTTGTATAGTTAAATTTTTCGCATACACGCTTCAAATTTTCCGCCGACATTGTTTCTTTCACGTCAAAATCTTGTGCACGGATTTCCTTTTCTATCATCTCTTTGCCCTTGATGATATTTTCTTCACGAAGATGACGTTTGAAAAACTGCTTTATTTTATTTTTGGCCTGTGAGGATTGGGCTATTTTCAGCCAATCACGGCTCGGACCAAATGATTGCTTTGAAGTTAAAATTTCAATAATATCTCCCGTTTTTAACGGTGTGTCAAGCGGCACCATTTTACCATTAATTTTCGCGCCAATTGTACGATTTCCGACTTCTGAATGCACACGATATGCGAAGTCGATAGGTACAGAGCCTGCCGGTAATTCAATGACATCTCCTTCAGGTGTGAAGACATAGACCATATCAGAGAATAAATCAAATTTTAAAGATTCCATAAATTCTTCAGCATTCGATGATTCATTTTGGAATTCTAAAATTTCTCGGAACCATGTTAATTTTTGGTCGACATTTTGTTTTTCATTATCAACTTTTTTACCTTCTTTATATGCCCAATGCGCCGCAATCCCGTACTCTGCAATTTTATGCATTTCCTTCGTACGAATTTGTACTTCTAATGGATCACCATAAGGTCCAATTACTGTCGTATGCAGTGATTGGTATAGGTTTTGTTTTGGCATCGCAATATAATCTTTAAAACGGCCAGGCATCGGCTTCCATAATGTATGCACAATCCCAAGTACGGCATAGCAATCTTTAATACTATCGACAAGTACACGAATGGCTAATAAATCATAAATCTCGTTGAATTGTTTCTTTTGTAACACCATTTTACGATAAATACTGTAAATATGTTTTGGGCGACCATAAATATCCGCTTCAATTTCAACCTCTGTAAGCTGTGACTTCATTTCAGTCATGACATTGTCTAAATATGCTTCACGCTCATCACGTTTTTTCTTCATAAGACTGACAATGCGATAATATTGTTGGGGGTTTAAATAACGAAGTGCTGTATCCTCAAGCTCCCATTTAACAGTCGAAATCCCAAGACGATGCGCAAGTGGTGCAAAAATTTCAAGTGTTTCTTTAGAAATACGGCGTTGTTTTTCTGCAGGTAAATGCTTTAATGTGCGCATATTATGTAGACGGTCTGCCAGTTTAATTAAAATGACACGAATATCCTGCGCCATCGCTACAAACATTTTTCGATGATTTTCTGCTTGTTGCGCTTCTTTAGATAAATATTTAATTTTCCCAAGCTTTGTTACACCGTCTACAAGTATTGCAACCTCTTCGCCGAATTCGCGAACTAAGTCGTCTCGCGTAAAATCCGTATCCTCGACAACATCATGTAAAAAACCAGCCGCAACTGTTTCTGGATCCATTTGTAATTCAGCTAAAATACCAGCTACTTGCACGGGGTGAATAATATACGGTTCACCTGAGCTTCGGAATTGCTCAATATGGGCATCCCTTGCTAATTCATATGCTTTTTTCACGAATGCGACATTTTCTACATTCATGTAGGATTTGACTAACTCAAAAACGTCCTCGGGAGTCAAAATTTGCTCTTTCGCCATAACATGTCCACCTTGCTCGTCAAATTTTTCAGATTAGATATAAACTTAATTGTATAAAATTTAATGGGCTATTGTAAAGTAACTGTGTCATTTTGTTTAGTTATTCTCGTGAACAATGTGAAAATTGGAAAAATATACCCTGAAATGAATAAAAAGACCCTTTGCGTATTTTATATTTCGCAAAGGGTCTTTTTTTCTGTACAAAAGTTTATGAGTTTAATTTATTATACGCTACAGCAATTTTTGATCCAACTACTGCATTATTTTTTACTAATGCAATATTGGCATCAAGGCTTTTACCTTCTGTTAATTCTTTAACTTTTCCAAGTAAGAATGGTGTCACGTTTTTACCTTGAATTCCGTTTTCTTCTGCTTCTACTAGAGCTTTTTCAATGATTTCTGTAATGAATGAATGTTCAAGTGCTTCAGACTCTGGAATTGGATTAGCAATAACAGCTCCACCTTTTAAGCCTAATTGCCATTTTGCACGTAGCATTTCTGCCACTTCCTCTGGCGTATCAATCTTGAAGTTAACATCAAAACCGCTTTGACGTGTATAGAATGCTGGCAGTTCATCAGTACCGTATCCAACGACTGGCACACCTTTTGTTTCAAGGTATTCTAAAGTTAAACCAATATCTAAAATAGACTTAGCACCCGCACAAATTACAGCTACATTTGTTTGTGCTAACTCTTCTAAGTCGGCTGAAATATCCATTGTTGTTTCAGCACCACGGTGTACGCCACCGATACCGCCAGTTACAAAAATTTCGATATCAGCTAGCTCCGCACAAATCATTGTTGCAGCTACAGTTGTCGCTCCTAATTTTTTTGTTGCTAAAAGATAGCCTAAGTCACGACGAGATGCTTTTGCTACACCTTGTGAATTACCGAACATTTCAAGTTCTTCATCTGATAAACCGATTTTGATTTTCCCATCAATTAATGCAATAGTTGCAGGTACTGCACCATTATCACGAATAATTTGTTCTACTTCTCGTGCAGTTTTTACATTTTGTGGATATGGCATTCCGTGAGAAATAATTGTTGATTCTAATGCTACGATTGGTAAACCTTTCGCTTGTCCTGCTTTTACTTCTTCTGATAATACGATGAATTCTTTCATGTTGTTATTCCTCCATTTCACTGTTTAACAAATCAACTGATAGCTCAGGTCTTACGGTATATGGCGATGCAAGTGTATTTTTGGCATTTGTTAAGCCTGCATCAATACATGTTGCAAAGAATTTGCCAGTAAGCCAGCTATGGATTACCGCACTGACAAAGGCATCTCCTGCACCTGTCACATCTTCAATTTTTTCTATAGCTTTAGCTGCAAAATGACTTGGCTTCGTTGTAGTGGCAGCTGCATACACACCCTTACTACCAGCTGTAATAATGACATGCTCAGCACCTAATGTAAGAAGTTGCTGTAAAGCCTTTTCGTAGTGTGCAGAGTTTTCGATTTTATGACCTACAATCGTCTCTGCTTCATCTGTGTTGCAAATAAACCAGGTTACACCTTGCAACGTATCCGGTAATCGATTCATTTTTGGAGAAGATACAGGTACGATGACAAATGGAATGTCACGAGCAATCGCAACCTGCTGTATATAAGCCACTGTTTCCTTTGGACAGTTTAAGTCCATAATAAAGCAACCCGCATTCATTAGCATTGCTTCATGTTTTTTTAGCAAACTTGGCAATAAAAGATCATATACTTCCATGTTTGCTACCGCTAATGCTAGCTCGCCCTGCTCATCCATAACCGCAGTATAGGAACCCGTCGAAGCGTCAGGTAACTGCTCTACATAACGTAAATTCATAAATGGCTCTGACGCTTCTTGGATTACTTGCCAATCAGCATCTTTGCCTGCGGTAGTTAGCAATGTTACCTGATGATTTAATCTGCCTAAGTTTTCAGCAATGTTTCGTCCAACACCACCTACACTAAATGAAGAGCTAGCAGGATTGGACGTACCGAATTGGACATTCCCTTTGACATGAAACTTTCGGTCGAGATTGGCTCCACCGATACAAATAACTTCATTTTCCTCAGGCAAAATATATGCACGACCTACAATTTTCCCCTGCTTCGTTAAGCTCGACACTAAATTAGCAAGGACTGGTCGAGATAGTTTCATCTTATCTGCCATCTCTTGCTGAGCCATAAACGGATTCTGGCGAATTAAAGCAAGGACCGCCTGTTCTCTTTCATTCATAGCATCACCTTTTATTATATTTGTTTACATTATAAACTTTTGTTTGAATGTTGTCAAAAAAATTTTTCCATTTTAGATTTATACAAAAAAGTTAAAGCCTATTAAATTTCAACTAATGGTGAAGTTTAGTTGAATATGAGGTTTGTAACATTATTGGATTAGGTTGCAATAGAAAAGTTTGAAAGCTTAAATATAAGGAGCGTTAATGATGGGGTTTTTCAGAATTTCCATAATGGAGTAACTACGATGAAGAAAAAAATATTGAAGTATATAGATAGCAATTCCCCTAACCCAACTAGTGGATTACGTCTAAGGTTTGAACTAGGTGAGCCATATAAAAATGGAACTGAAGATAGATTAAATCAAGTTGTTACAAGAGTTACTACATTATTTGAAGAAGTGTTCAAGCCCGGTGATTCTATTTATATAGATTAGGAAATTACTGATGACTTATGTTTGAAAACACTAATTCTGAATATCTGTATGATCTAGTATGTAACCAAAATATAGAAGAGGAAACTTTATTCGATATAGATGAGGATTATGATGAGGAGGGTACCGTTTAATTGTTTTACAACGCTATGCCCATTTTCCTGATGGTACCCCTTTATGCAGTTTCACTTTATTCATATCCCTCCCCTGTCGATTATATTACTGTTTTATAATACATTTACTTGTCTACTAAGTAATTGGATTCAATTGGATTCAACTTTTTGAATTGATTATTGATTATCAAGTATGTGCTTGATGAGGTGTTTGTTTTTTCACGATGATAACAAATAAACTTGCCAATGCACAGAACATCCCAGCAAGGAAAAAGGCCCAAGTATATGAATTGAAAAACTTATAGATTAGGCCTCCACCAAAAGCGGCAACTGCAGCTCCCGCTTGATGTGAAGCGAAAATCCACCCATAAATAATGCCACTTTTATTTGTACCAAAAATTTGTCTAGAAATACTGATCGTTGGAGGTACTGTGGCAATCCAATCTAATCCATAAAATATTGTAAAGATTGTCAGTAAAGTGAACGACCCTTTCATTAATGCATATGGGAGTAATAGCAGAGACACTCCTCTTAAAAGGTAATACCAAAACAATAACCATCGATTATCAAAACGGTCAGACAACCACCCTGATAAAGTAGTACCTACAAGATTGAACACTCCCATAAAAGAAAGAAAAGTTGCAGCGGTTACTAAAGGAACACCAAAACTAATACAATAAGAAACGAAATGAGTACCAACTAACCCACTAGTTGAAAGTCCACAAATAAAAAAACTTCCCGCTAATAACCAAAATTCTTTCCTCTTTATAGCCTCAAATAAACCATTAAAAGCAATACTAATCGGATTTTTCTTATGATTCTCTTGTTGGATTTCAAGATTTTCTTCCATTCCATAAGGAAGAATTCCAATATCCTGTGGTGTATTTTTAATAAATATAGAAATAGTGATGAACATAACAAAACTTAGGATGAGAATTAGTCCAATCGCCCATCGCCAAGAATAATGTTCAATAATCATCGCCAATATAGGGAGAAGAATTAACTGCCCTGTTGCAGTACTCGCCGTTAAAATTCCTACTGCCAACCCTCTACTTTTCACAAACCAATTATTAGCTACATAAGGACTTAACACAGTTAAAAAAAGACTTGCTCCTAAGCCAATAATACCGCCCCATATAATGATTAACTGCCATGATTGTGTCATGAAAAGTGTAAGCAACATGCCTATGAATAATGTAGCCATCGCACCTAGCATCATTTTCTTTAAAACGGTTATTTCTAGTAATGCCGCCATAAACGGGCCTGAAAATCCATATAAAAATAGACTCACTGCAAATGCTAAAGCAATTAAAGATCGATCCCAATTAAATTCTTTTTCAAAGGAGTCTATGAACACCCCTGATGATGACATAGTAATTCCTGCAACAATAATTGAGAAAAAGGTTATAATTAAAATAAACCAGCTATAATGAATACGCTTCATCTTAACACCTTCATTTCTTGAAAAATTTTAGATGTGCTTTTTAATGAGAAAGATATAATTATATTTACGGCCATTATGTATGTATATGCATATATTTCTTGCGAGAATACCTTTTCAAAATGCATGTATATACATATATTTAATTTTAGGTTCGGCTTTAATTACCGTCAAGAAATATTTTCTAGCTTAACAAAATATATCAATAAGACTACTATAATATTGAACTCAATCAAAAAGGAGTACGGAGCAATGAAGAATATAGATTACACACAAATATGTGTATGTGCAAACCTTCGTAAAAAAACAAGAGTCGTGACACAATTGTATGATAAATTATTACAGCCCACTGGCTTAAAAATTACACAATATTCAATGCTAGCAAATATCGATCATCAACAATCAGTCTCCATTAGTCGACTTAGCGAAATTTTGCTGCTCGATCAAACAACTATTACACGCAATATTAACTTGTTAAAGCAAAATGGCTATGTAGATTTAACGAAAGATCCGCAAGATGCTCGAACGAAGGTCATTACACTAACTGAAAAAGGGGGTGAAAAATTAACCGAGGCAGCTCCCATCTGGGAAGAAATCCAAGAAAAAATTATTAATGATATTGGCTTAGAGAAGTACGAGGATTTTTACGAAACATTGAAATCTATCCAAAAAATAATTCAATCTTATGATGAAGAATAAAAGAAGACATAAATGTTTTTTTAATTACCTTCAGCATAACGAGGGGGTGATTTCCGTTCCGGCTAGGCTCTTATATGGTAAGAATTCACCCCTAGCGTAATTCCCCCTATATTATTCAACGAAGCACCCGTTACTTGAAGAACATCTAAAGTGTCCCCTTAAATTTCTCTGGTTTTTCTACATAACTTTCAATTATTAGCCCACATTCAGTACAAATAATATATTCAACATCATACCCAAAGCTTAACTTACTAGATGGATACATAACTGAATAACTACTATGTTGATGACCTTTCCCCAATTCTTTTCCACCACATTTAGGGCATTCTGTTACTTTCGTAGTATGTTTCATTTGTAAACCTCCACTTTGGTTTTATATAAATATTATTACGATGTTTCTTATGTAATTATGAATGAACAATAATTTGCTTTCATCTTGAGCGAAATAACAAAAGAACTTTTATAATTAATAAAACCCCATAAAATACACTGACTAAACTGCCACTTTAGCAGTTTAAGGAAAGCCCATTAAATCCCTAATTTTTTAATAATTAATAGGTAAATGAAGGACTCTAAACAATAATAAACGCTATTTCCAAGGGGAAACTAATAGTTTACACCCTTGCAACGATGCGGTTCTTTAGTTTTTTAGTTCAAATAAATATACTGTGAATAGGAGTTGATCATATGTATTTTTCTTCAAAAATAAAAGAAGAACGTCTAAAGCAAAATATGTCACAACAACAGCTTGGAGAAAAACTTAATATTAGTAGACAATCTATTTCCAAATGGGAACGTGGAGAAAGTTACCCTAGTATTGAATTGTTAATTAAGTTAAGTGACATATTTGATATTACTCTTGATGAATTAGTAAAGGAGGATAATTCTTTGAAAGAGAAACTCATAAAAGATAGCCAAAAATTAGTCTATCCACGTTGGAAATTGTTTTTTGATATTCTTCTAATAATTGGATTTTTAATCATACTGGCTAAGATATTCATTATAATAGGTAATAAGATATTTGATTTAAACATTGTGTTCTTACAGGATTCTCTGTTATTTCAAATTGGACCGTTTTTTATGACTATCATTGGAGCAATTGGCAGCGAATCTCTAGCCAAAAAATACAAATAATCATTTTGGATTTAGAGTTATACACTAATTATATAGGAAAGTCCCTTCAAACTTATCTGAAGGGACTTTTTTCAGTATATATCTTCTTCAACTAATCTCCACCGTCAGTTAAAGAAGAAATTAGTATGATATCAGAAGAAGAGGAACCAAAGTTTAGCTTGCTCATATGTCTCCCTCATCCTGCCAACTACCTAATAGCTCTTCGAAAAAAAATCTCGGTGCAAATTGCTTTTCATTTTGTATATGGCTTTTTGCCACAGCCATAATATTTAACGCAGGAACAATAAATATATATTGTCCAAATAAGCCGTTAGCATAGTAATAATCAATCGGGGTGTTAGTATTAGTATCTTCATAAGTCCATAGCTGATAACCATATCCATATGTTCCGTCTTTTGTAGTATCAACTTTTTTATATGGTCTTTTTACCTGAAGGAGCCAGTTGGATGAAATCACCTGATTTGAATTAAATCGCCCTTCGTTTAAAAATAATAATCCAATCTTCACCATATCCTCTAGATTTAACGAAATGCTGAAACCACCCCCGTGAATTCCTTATGGGTCCTTTTGCCAAGTGTGTTTATTTATCCCTAATGGACGGAATAGATATTTTTCAGCAAATGAAGCGGTAGGAATTCCAGAAATTTTTTGTATTATCGCACTTAGTAAATGAGAGTCTCCTGAATTATACTGAAAAGTTGAACCTGGTTTATGTATAATTGGTTGTCCTAGTATGAATTTAACCCAATTTTTCGATCCTTGGAAATTCCCTACTTTTAAACCCGAAGTCATGGTCAGTAAATGAAATATTGTAATTTCTTTCTTTTGCGGATCATTAGACTCTAATATTTCTGGAAAATAGTTTTGTATAGGTTCGTGAATATTTTTTATTAAACCTTTATCTACCATAATTCCAATTAATATAGAAACAATGCTTTTGGTAATGGAATAAACCTTTGACGGCTTTTCTATAACCTTTTTATTCTTCAAGTATTCGAATATCCGTGTATTCCCTTTATAAATGACAAATGCTTCAATTCTAATACTTTTAAGTTTCTTTTCTAACGCAAAAACAGATATTTCACTCATATCTCTCCCCCCCTTCCCAAAACTACACTAAATATTCTCCTTTTATAACTTATTTCCTTCTTTATTACGCTAATTAGTAGAATAGCAACAACCTTTTCGAAAACAGCCTTATAAATAAAAAAACGCCACAAAAATGTGACGCTTTTCATCGCTTTTTTTGCAAAATGAGTTGTTGATTTCTGTTCTGGACAAGAGATTTCCTGGGCATCCAGTATCTCCATTACAACCAATTCATTTAGCTAGTATCCAATTATTTATTAATATTGAATAAGTGTTTTAATGTCTAGGTCACCAAGTTTTGCACGACCGTTTAGCTCTGTTAACTCGATAAGGAATGCACAACCAACAACTTGACCACCTAATTGTTCTACTAAACGCACTGTTGCTTCAACAGTACCACCAGTCGCAAGTAAGTCATCACAGATTAATACTTTTTGACCTGGTTTAATCGCATCATTGTGCATCGTTAACGTATCTTTACCGTACTCAAGACCGTAGTCAGCACTGATCACTTCACGTGGTAATTTTCCTGGCTTACGAACAGGGGCAAATCCAATTTCAAGCGCATAAGCAACTGGGCATCCGATAATGAAGCCACGAGCCTCAGGACCTACCACAATTTCAGCACCTAATTCTTTTGCGTAACTTACGATTTGATCTGTTGCATATTTGTATGCAGTACCGTTATCCATAATTGTCGTAATATCTTTGAAGCTGATACCTTCTTTCGGCCAGTTCTCAACCGTTGTTACGTATTGCTTTAAATCCATGTTATTGTTCCTCCTACGAAACTTTTTCGCATATTAATGTAATCGTTCATCAAACCATTGTTTTAATTCTATATAAGGGGCATATACTAGCTTTTGCTCCATTTCAATCTGTTCTGAACGCTGTTTGTAAGACGGTGCCTCTGTAAGTGCCTGTTTTGGTGCATTCACGTTGACAGTCGTCAGTCCACTCTCCATTTTAACAAAATCAAGCTCAAAAAACACCTGTGTCATAAATTTTAATGCATCTAATGGCCAACCTGTATGCTTCGCTAGTTCAGACAAATGCATATTCAGTGGAAAAGCAGGTCGATTTTTTAAAAACTTATAATACCAGGAGAATTGCTCACGCGTAGGCAATCCACTGAAATACTGAGAATCAGGCATGTAAAAATGTGCATAAATACGGGAAGGTACTGTTTTTCGTAAGACATCTTCTAATATTTGAACATTTTCCGGCAAATCTAGTAGCACGATATAATTGGTTTGTTCTACATTTGAAAGCGTAGGATCCACTGCTAGGATTGGCACACCAATTAACGACTGGTAATAGGTCACCGTCTCTGGACGGAAGGCGATGAACGTAGCCTCCTCTTTTGGGACCGTATTTAACCAGCGTGATGTTTGTCGAATACCACGAATATCAAATAATTGCCATTCAGTCGTTTGAACATCCTCTATCATAAATTGTGCTTTTTTACGCCCTTGCCACTCGTTTATTTGTAAATCTCCAGTAAATGAAACTTTTATTCCATATGTTAACTCGTCGTGTAAATGTCCTTTATTGAAACCGACGCTATCCAATTTTTCATAGCCATCCGTCAATTCCATTTTTATATGATTTTCTGCTGCTCCAATTTTCCGCATGGAGGATATTTCCACATCCTCGAGCACATAAACAGGCTTCGGAAAATCCGTACCATATGGACCGAGCGTTGAAATTTCTTCAATAGCATCTGCTGAAATTTCATCCATTTTTAATGGTATATCAATATTGAGAACAGGTGTTAATTGCTCTTCTGATAAACATGCTCTTGCTTGAGTATCTAAGCGTGCTCTTAATTCATCAACATGCTCAATAGGTAACGTCATCCCGGCTGCCATAGGATGCCCACCAAAATGAGGTAATATATCTCGACTTTTCGCTAGTTCATTAAATAAATGGAATCCTTCAATACTACGAGCTGAACCTTTAGCTGTTCCTTTGTCATAGTCTAGTGACAATACAATGGTTGGACGATAATATAGCTCTACAAGACGAGACGCGACAATCCCTACTACCCCAGCATTCCAGCCTTCTCCAGCGATCACCAAAACGAGTGAATCCCCGATTTTTTTATCTGATTCGATGAGAGCAATGGCCTCATCTGTAATACTCTTTACAATATCTTTGCGCTCACTATTACATGTATTAAGCTGTTTCGCCAATGCTGTTGCTTTAGCATTATCCTCAGCCATTAATAGCTCTACACCTGGTGCCGCTTCTCCAAGTCGACCAACTGCATTTAAACGCGGTCCAAAGTAAAAGCCGATTGTTTCTTCACTGATTTTAGCTTGCTCTGCACTTGCAACTTCACACATCGCTTGTACCCACGGGCTGAGTGAACGACGCATTTCTTCTATTCCTCGCTTAACTAGGTAGCGGTTTTCATCAACTAATGGTACTAAATCCGCTACTGTTCCAACAGCTACATATTCGAATAAATGCGTTGGCAGTTCCCCATATAGAGCATGAGCTAACTTAAACGCTACACCCACACCTGCTAGCTCACCAAATGGATAATGTCCTTCTGGTATACGAGGATGTAAAATAATATCTGCAGGTGGCAATTCATCGCCTGGTTCATGGTGATCTGTAACGATAACATCCATACCTAGTTCCTTCGCGATACGAATCGGTTCCATCCCTGAAATACCATTATCAACTGTAATAATTAGTTGAACACCCTCTTCATGTGCTTCACGAAATAGTGCTTCGTGCGGTCCATAACCGTGAATAAAACGATTTGGTATTTTAAACGAAACATCGGCACCGAGATCAAGTAACACATTCAGCATGACTGTCGTACTAGTGACACCATCCGCGTCATAATCGCCATATACTAAGATTTTCTCTCCGTTTTCAAGCGCTTGCTCTATACGCGCTACAGCTTCTGCCATACCATGCATTAAAAACGGATCATGAATATTTGCTTCTGTCATATTTAATAAGCTCTCTGCGTCAGCAGTTGTTTCGCAACCTCGTGCTGCTAAAATTTTTGCTGCAATCGCAGAAAGTTGTAGGTCATTTTGTAATGTTTGGACAAGCTTCGCGTCTGGACGCTCTACTTGCCATCTCTTTTTCGATAGAATCATCTTTTCACTTCCTCACGAAAGCTATTATACCGAAAATCTAGACTATCCGCACTATCTGCTAGAATGATAGTTTTACCTGTAAAGTTGTGGCAGTCCGTCGTCGTTTCTACTAATCTCTAACAATCTCAAAAGAAAAAAGCCTACTCCGTTCAAAGAGTAGACTTCTGAAACAAATCTTTTGAAGCAGATACTAATGCCTCAACCTTCTCCAAATTACCTTCATGCAATGCTGTCACGATCGCACTACCAACGATTACACCATCACTAAGTACCCCCATGCTTACCACCTGCTCAGGAGTTGAAATTCCAAAGCCGGCTAGTACTGGTATTTGGCTTACTTCACGTAAGCGTGCAAAATGATCATTTAAATCATCTGCAAAACTTGCACGGGCCCCTGTAATTCCATTGACTGTCACAGCATAGACAAACCCTTGACTAGCAGCCGCGATACGTGCAATTCGCTCAGGAGGACTTGTTAATGATACAAGCTGAACGATGTCGATACCATGAGGATTTAATGTGTCACGTAAGATCGCACTTTCTTCAAGCGGTACATCAGGAACGATTAACCCTTTAATCCCCCCTACTACACAAGCTTTAGCAAAAGCCTCTAACCCAAAAGCTAAAACAGGATTAAAATAGGTCATGACAACTAACGGAACTTGAATTTCTCCTCTAAATGAAGCTAATAATGCAAGCACTTTACGTAATGTTACACCTTCGGCTAAAGCACGTTCACCTGCTTGCTCGATCGTCGGCCCATCCGCTACAGGATCCGTAAACGGTATACCAACTTCAATTGCCGTTACACCCATTTCCTGTAGCTTCAGGATCGTTGGCTTCAAAGTTTCCAGACCCCCATCCCCCGCCATAATATAAGGTACAAATGCTTTATTACCGGCGATTTTCGTTTGTTCAATTACCTGCTGTAGTGTTGTCATTCCACTTCTCCTCCTAATGCTTTTCGGACAGTATGGACATCCTTATCTCCTCGGCCAGATAGGCACACAACAATGATGTCATCTGTAGACATTGTCTTCGCGAGTTTTGCTGTATAAGCAATGGCATGGGAGCTTTCTAGTGCAGGTAGTATACCTTCCGTTTTACTCAGTAATTGCAAGCCCTCAAGTGCTTCACTATCTGTAATCGAATCAAATTGAACACGCCCAATATCATGTAAATAACAATGTTCTGGACCTTTCCCTGGATAATCTAGACCAGCTGAAATAGAATGAGCTTCCTGCACAAAGCCATTTTCATCTTGTAATAAATACATGTATGCACCATGTAAAACGCCTAGCTGACCACCGGCAATTGCTGCTGCATGCTTACCTGTCTCAATACCACTGCCTGCTGCCTCTACCCCGTATAGCGCTACAGTCTCGTCGTCAACAAAAGGGTGGAACATACCAATTGCATTACTACCGCCGCCTATACAAGCGACGACTGCATCGGGTAAACGTCCTTCCTTATTTACAATCTGCTCTCTAGTTTCAACACCAATTACACGCTGGAAATCCCTTACTATTTTCGGGAATGGATGTGGCCCTAAAGCCGAGCCTAAAATATAATGAGTATCCTCAACATTTGTCACCCAGTAGCGCAGTGCTGCATTGACAGCATCTTTTAATGTTTTTGAACCTGTCTCTACAGATTCCACTTTTGTACCGAGTAACTCCATGCGAAACACATTCAACTGTTGGCGTTTGATATCCTCTGCGCCCATAAATACAACACATTCAAGATTCAATAATGCGCATGCTGTGGCCGTTGCTACTCCATGCTGCCCTGCACCTGTTTCTGCGACTATTTTCTTTTTACCCATTCGTTTTGCAAGAAGCGCTTGACCAATGGCATTATTAATCTTATGTGCTCCCGTATGATTCAAATCTTCACGCTTTAAATAAACCTTCGCACCCCCTAGCTCTTTTGTTAAATTTTCTGCGTAATACAACGGCGTCTCACGGCCAACATATTGTTGTAAATAATAAGCTAATTCCTCAGTAAACGCTTGATCATTCATCGCCTCGTCATAGGCCGTCTCTAATTCCAACAAAGATGTCATTAATGTTTCCGGAACAAATTGTCCACCAAATTTCCCGTAACGCCCTTCCTTTGTCGGTACACTATTTGCAATTGAGTTTGCCATTATGCTCTCCCCTTCTTTACTGCCTGTATAAATGCGGTTATTTTAGCTATATCTTTTACTCCGTCTGTCTCCACACCACTTGATACATCTACCATAAATGGCGACACAAGTGATACTGCTTCTCCTATATTTTCAGCTTGCAAACCACCTGCTAACATTAACTTTTCTCGTGGAATTCCTACTTTCTCTAGGAGGGTCCAATCAAACGTATGACCACTACCTCCTTTAAAATCGGTTCCTGGCGCATCAAATAGGTAATAGTCCACATCATAATTAGCAGCAACCTGAACATCTTCAGCACCTCTGACGGACAAAGCTTTAATTGCCGGATAGCCTTGCTGACGAATACAATCAGGAGATTCCTCCCCATGGTATTGCACATAATCTAGTGGTACACTTTCCATCACAGTTCGTAATTCCTCCGCCCTCGGATTGACAAAAACACCGATTTTTAAAACGCCCTCTGGCACATGTTTGGCTAATTGTTGTGCCTGTTCAATCGTCACTCGTCGTTTACTTGGTGCAAAGACAAAACCAATAGCGTCAGCCCCTGCCTCTACTGCTGCCCGTACATGCTGTTGTTCCTTTAGTCCACAAATTTTCACCCTCGTCATACAGATGCCACCACCTTATTGACCTGTAAACTTTTTAGTGCAAAACCAGCATCACCACTGCGCATTAATGACTCACCTACAAGAACGCCACTAGCTCCCATAGCCGCCACCTCTTTAGCGTCTTCTTGCGTCCATATCCCACTTTCACTTATTAAAACTTTCTCTTCATCAAGCGGAAAAGCTTCAGCAATTTCGCGTGTTCGCTCTAAGCTCACTTCAAACGTACGTAAGTCTCGGTTATTGACGCCAATTAGTTTGGCACCAACTGCAATTGCCCGCTCAAGCTCTTCGAGATTATGCACCTCTACCAATACCTCTAAATTTAAACCTGTTGCATAGCTATACAGATCACGTAATGCTTGATCGGTTAACGCGGCCACAATTAATAAAATAATTGATGCACCCGATGCCTTCGCAAATCGAATTTGCACACGATCGATCATAAAATCCTTACAAAGAAGTGGTGTTTGGACAGCATTTGCAACTGCAGCTAAATCATCAAAGGAGCCTTTAAAAAACTGCTTATCTGTTAAAACGGAAATGGCTGCTGCCCCTGCGTCTGCATAAATTTTTGCTTGTGCCACTGGATCTGTCCCTTCTGCGATTAGCCCTTTTGAGGGGGAAGCACGCTTCATTTCAGAAATAACTTGTAATGTTTCAGCTTTTCGCAATCGCTCAAACAACGATGGACGCGGTTTTTCTAAAAAATTCGCTAATGGGTCGGGCTGTTCAAGTAACGCACCCACTTCAATCTTTTTTTGTTCGAGAATTTTATTTAAAATATTCATTGTTCGACCTCCACTCCTTTAATATGCTCACTATAAGTAACGACTGCCTCTAATTTTTGAAGGGCACGCCCGCTAAAAATACTATCTTTCGCTATTTCTACACCTTCTTTAACGGTTTCAGCAATTCCATAGCTGAATAACCCAATACCAGCATTCAATAAAACAGTGTCAAAATAAGCACTTTGTTCACCGGCTAATAATGTACGCATAATTGCCGCGTTTTCATCTGCATTACCTCCACGAATAGCCTCTATTGGTGCATAGCTGAGACCCGCTTCCTCTGCAGTTAACGAAAATGGAATTAAGTCTCCCTTATCTATTAAAACAAAGGTATTTTGACCAGCTAATGACGCCTCATCTAAACCTAGTGGCCCAGAAACGACCATTGCACGTTCTCGCCCGAGCATTTGTAATACGGATGCATATTCCATGACAAAATTAGGACGATTAATGCCTGTAAATTGCGTCGATAAAGGCACTGGATTTGTAAGAGGACCGACAAGATTAAAAATTGTTGGCTTGCCAAGTGCACGACGAACCTCGCCAATTCGCTTTAATTTCGGATGAACATTTGGAGCATATAAAAAGGCTATTCCTTCTTTCTCTAACAGATCGACAGTTTGTTCAATAGAAATATTCGTATGAATACCGAGTGCTTCCAAAACATCAGAGCTTCCTGATGCCGAAGATATTTTGCGATTGCCGTGCTTCGCCATTTTGACACCGGCCCCCGCTAGTACAAAGGAGCAAGTTGTACTAATATTGAATGTATTAAGTCCATCGCCACCAGTACCGCAATTATCCATATAGACCCCTTCGTTTGCTGGTACGTCTAATGCAAATGAACGCATAGTTGTGGCTAATGCAGCTACTTCATGTGCAGTTTCACCTTTGACAGATAATGCCGTTAAAAAGCTTGCGATTTGATCCTTTGGTGTGTCATCTTGAAACATCCATTTTGCTGCCTGTAGCATTTCCTCATACATTAAATGCTCTCGGCGTTGTACTTTTTCACGAATACCTTCCATTAATGTGAACCTCCTTCTTTTTCAAGTAGCTGTAAAAATTCCTGTTCATCCCCTTCTACTTGATTCAAAACTTCTTCAACATTTGTATATTTGGTCACCATTACAGTCGATTGCATATGCATCGCTTCATTTTCTATGACAATAGATTTCCCTGTTAAGGCAAAATCAAGATGACCGTTAAAACCAAGAAATCCAAGAGCACCTCTAAATATCCCTGTAGTTTGATTAGATTTATCTAAATAATCCTTTACCTGACCCTTTGCAACACCTGTTGATGCAAAGGATGGTAATGTCGTAGCTAATACATCAAGTGCATGAAGCATTGGTAGTATTTGTCCCTCGACTCTCGATGTCATGTGTAATGCACGCTTGGAACGCTCAATTCTCATCGCCTCAATGACTTGAATGGAATCTCGGAAGCACACAGACTGTAGCTCTTGTTGCACGGCAGAAACAAGTACAGCATGCGACTCCCTAATATTTGTGTTTTCATGTAGCTTGCGTTCCTGCTCTAAATCTTCACCTTTTGTGGAACCTCTAGGAAATGCACCCTCTGTTAGTGTGGCAATCACACGCTCACCTTTTACTCGAATTAGACTTTCAGGAGACGTCCCTAAGACAATATGGTCGTCAAATTCTACATAATACATATAGGGAGCGGGATGTTTTTTACGCAATTGACGATATAAAGCGAAAGCATCTCCTTGTAAATTTGCTAAAATGCACTTTGATAACATAACCCTAGTAATATCTTCATCTAAAGTAGCTTTGCTTGATGCAAGGGATGTTGCAAACTGTTCATTCTTAGTCGATTCGAAAGGTTCAAAGCTACAAGCCGTATCCTCATTCTCTCTACCTTTTAAAAGCTGCTCTGCCAACTCTTCTAAATTTGGTTCTTTTTTTTCCGCATCAATATTCGTATAAATTAAAGTAACCTCATCTGTTACATGATCAAACACAATAACTGTCTCATACACATGGAAATGCACATCTGGTAGCTCCGCTTTACCCTTTGCAGTCGAAAATCTTGTCGTTGTACCTTGGCCAACATAGCCAACAGCTCCTCCTGCAAATGGGAATTGTGTCGTATTGGATATACGTGGCATTAATCTTTTCAATAAAACAAACATGTCGCCCTTATGTGTATAGGTGTGTCCAGTCTTATATGAATATTCCTGAATCTCATCTCCAAATCCTTTATATGTTTTTCTTGGATCAGCACCGATAAAAGAAAAGCGTCCCGCTCCTTCATGCTGTGCTGAACTTTCCAGCAAAAATTTATGTTTCCCTTGAAGTCGTCTAAAAATTAAAATAGGTGTTAATGAATCAGCATTAATAGTTTTCATTTTTGTTCTTGAACTCGTTGATAGCATAATGACCAAGCTCCTTTTCTTAAAAATCCACTACCTCTAGACTTACAAATGTTTAGTTACTGAATCAATTCTTGTTGAAAAAAGATCACCATAGCGTAGGGTTGGTTTCCATTCCGGCTGGGCGCTTTCCTGGGGGCGTTCAATGAGCCGCTTTTGGTGTTGCTGTCGCTTCGCTTTCGCACAGTTAAAACATTTGCTGCCGCTACGTTACCACTACGCTTTCGCACAGAAAACACCCGCTACGCTGCAGGGTCTCGGGCCAGCACGATGCTGGTCACGAAGGCGTTATCACAGGACGTGATGGTTTTGGCTTTCGTTCCTCTAACGCTTATCCCCGAGGAGTCGCCCAGCCTCCATTCCAATCAACTTATATGAAGGGCAGATGGTTTAACAAAATTTCACCCTTAAATCCTAATGTTTTACAAAAAATTCACTAGAAATCATTTTGTATGGTAATTTACCAATACTTGGAATTAATTTCCATTCCGACAGGATGCTTATCGGGGCCACAGATGTTTTTTGTGCGAAAGCGAAGTGCAACGTAGCGGCAGATGTTTTTTGCATGAAAGCGAAGCATTCATCCACCTGCAAATTAAAAACAACAAAAAAAGTCCTCTGCAAAAAGGATTTTTCCTAATTGCAGAGGACGATCATGACCGCGTTGCCACCTCATATTAGAGCATATTTGCTCTCCCTTAAATGCTCAGCTTAGTTCGCCAGATCAATTATGCCTCGGCATAATTGTGTCCGGAATCGGCTTTGTGTTCGCACAAAGAACTCCCTCCCGATTCCGTGACCTTTCAGCGGATGATTGGACATCTGCTGAAAGAAGTTAAATTGACAAATCTTTTGAATTTATGTCAAAAAGATTTGTCTTATCTAAGTCAAAGCACCCCCTTTAACGTGGGGAATCCGTTCGCTATTATAATTAGCGACTCTCATAAGTCCATTCACATAAGCTGCAAATCAGTTCACACCATCCACTGACTCTCTAAATTGCACACTTATGCTACTACTCTTATTCAACAATTTCTCAGCTATTCTCAGCTAAACTAAACTCAGCTCATCTGTTCTAAGGCTGGCCTCGCTCCCGAGACCAACTACCTTGTACCGAACAAAAAAGTTAGCCTTATTCTATGCTAAACTACGATAATTGTCAATCAATTCAGAGAAAAAGAAAACTGTTGAAGAAATTTAAGGAAGGTAAACAGTGTTGCAATTAATTCTATCAAATAGTTTGTACAAGTATTCATTAACCTAATTGAAGATATTTCAGCCACTTCAGAACAAATTTCAGCAAGTGTGAAAGAAGTCACTGCCTATGTAACAGAAATATCAAATGTTACGAGTATTTCAGCGAGCAGCTCACAAATTATTACTGAGGCAGTAGATGAGCAAACTGTAACAATGCGGCAGGTGAATGAGGTAGCTGTGGAATAAAGCAACAATGCGCTACAACCGCAATCTTACTACGGCAATTTAAACTTAAAAACAAAAAGAATCTTCAGCTTTCTCATGAAAGCCAGAAGATTCTTTTTTCATCAAAAACAGGGAAAGAAATATTTCCTTCCCTGCTTCATTTTAATGCTTATGATTAATTATGCCTTGGCATAATTGCGTCCGGAATCGGCTTTGTGCTGCACAAAGCACTCCTTTCCGATTCCGTGACATCCGCCGGAGGCTTTAACTTCTGAAAGAAGTTAAACAGTAGGTTCGTCAGTACCCCATTGTTTTTTCTCTTTTTTGTGTATTTGACCATCTGATTTTTTCATTTCACGAACTTTAAGTGAATACCAGATTTGTGCAGCAATACAAATTGAAGAATACATACCTGTGATTAAACCAACTAATAACGCGATTGAGAAGTTTTGAATCGATGGTGCACCTAAAATAAGAAGTGCCACTGTCACGATAATAACCGTTAACACGGTGTTAACAGATCGACCCATTGTTTGACGTAGTGATTTGTTAACGATATCCGCTAACACTTCACGGTCTTTAATCGTATCATATCGATCTAAGTTTTCACGCATACGGTCAAACGTAACGATCGTATCATTAATAGAATAACCGACAATTGTCAGTACAGCTGCAATGAACGTAATATCAACTTCTAAGCGCATAAAACTAAATACAGCGACAATTAAGAATACGTCATGTAGTAACGAAACAATTGCCCCAATACCCATGCGCCATTCGAAACGAACCGCTACATAGATAATGATACCGATAGCCGCAAAAGATAGAGCTTTGATTGCATTTTTCACAAGCTCTTTACCAACAGTGTCAGATACTGTACTTACTGTTGGCTTATGCCCATACTTTTCAGTAGCATCTTTTTGTAACTTTAAAATATCCGCTTGAGATAAATCATTTTTATAGCGAATTACAGCATTGTTACTTTTCTCCCCAGAAAGAACGATATCTTCCGATGAGAGGTCGATACTATCTAAATATTTGGATACTTCTTCTTTATTCAACGTTTGATCTGCTTCAATTTGAACACGTGTACCACTTGAGAAATCAACACCAAGGTTTAGTCGGAATATACCAAGAACCACTAAACCAGCTACTAAAATAGCTAATGAGAATGTATAGAATTTCTTACGATTGTGTACAAAGTCAAAACGATCGAATTTCGTTGACAAATCTAATGTTCCGATATTTTCATCTAAGCTATGCTGTTTAGATTTTGCAATACCAAACCACGCTGGATTATTGAAATAGCCACTATTTACAAGTAATCCTTGTAATACACGAGAGCCCCAAACAGCTGTTACGAAGCTTAGTAAAATACTAATAATTAATGTTGTGGCAAACCCTTTAACAGAGCTTGTACCCCATTGGAATAATACAGCAGCTGCTAATAATGTAGTTAGCTGTGCATCGATAATCGCTGATAAAGACTCCTTAGAGCCAATTTGGAATGCTTGTTTAACCGAATAACCGACACGTAATTCTTCACGAATACGTTCTGCGGCAAGAATATTCGCATCTACCGCCATCCCTATACCAAGTACGATAGCTGCGATACCTGGAAGTGTTAACACCGCATTAATCCAATCAAATACAACGAGTACTAGGAAAGTAAAAATTGCTAGTGTAATAATGGAAATGAAACCAGGTAAACGATAGTAGAATAGCATAAATAAGAAAATTATTACTACACCCACAATGCCTGCGAATACCGTGCTTTTCAATGCATCATCACCGAACTGTGCACCTACTGAAGTAGAATAAGTTTCATTAAGCTTTACAGGAAGTGCCCCAGCATTTAAAATACCTGATAAATTTTTCGTTTCTTCAACTGAGAAATTACCACTTATCATTACATCTGTTGTATCTAATCTTTGGTTAACTGTTGCTGCAGATGCATAGCGAGGCTTCGCTTTTTGAGATTCAGCTTTATATGAATCAACACCTTCTTCAAAGTCTAACCATACAACTAGTAAATTTTGACCTGCTGGTTTAGCGGCAATTTTACTTGTGATATCAGCAAATTTTTGCGCATCCTTTAATGTTAGTGAAACAATTGGACGATTCTGTTGGTCAAAGGAATCTTTAGCACCACCTGGCTTTAAGTCGTCACCATCTAATAGTAAATTGTCATCAACATCACGGAATGTCAAATTTGCAGACGTAGACAATAATTTACGTGCTGATTCTTGATCTTCAACACCTGCTAATTGCACACGAATACGATTTTCACCTTCAATTTCAATGCTTGGCTCACTTACACCAATTTCATTAATACGTTTATCGAGCGCCTTTGCAGTTGCAGATACAACTTCCGGTGTAATTTCCTGTCCTTTTTTTAATTCTTTAACCTCATAAAGAACCTCAAACCCGCCTTGTAAGTCAAGGCCTAGCTTAATGTCCTTTAAGACGCCGCCTACAGTCGTACCGATGGTTGCTGCAAAAATAACCATTAGTAGTACGAATGCAACTATACGACTTTTAAGTTTCATTTATAAATCCTCCTCGAATTGGTGTAAGGCAATTCCTTACACTACAAACAAGTATAATAGCAAGTCCTTTTGAAGCGTTTATTCCTCCTTTTCCTTTAGAATAATGTTGCCTGTGCTTCAAAAAAGATTGCTCTACTTATTTCGATCGTTCATAACGCGCAAATTTATCCCTGTATTTGAATAGGTGTTTTGCCTCCAAATTTGGAAAAGAACTATTGGAAGGGTTTTGTTAAAAATACTTATACAAATAAAAAAAAGCGCAACACACTCATTATGAAACACGTTGCGCTTGGTGTCAATTCAACACTTTTAGTATTCTATTATTATTTGACAAATTTCACACATTCTTCTTAAGTTTTAACCGGGCCAAGCAGCATTTTTAACTCTTCCGTATTCAATTCTGTAAACCAATCATTACTTTGTAAGAATTCTACTTGATTAAAAGATACGATATCGGACGGTGATACTGCAAAAATAGTGGCGATAACTTCATGTATGCGTAATTGTTCAATATTTTTTCTGCGCCATTTTTTCTCTACACAATAGCGCCATAGTTCTTCTGCTGTAATCGCATTGTATTGATAATATTTAAACTCTTCCATCTTACTATCAATTGCAGGACGGATTTTTTCAAATAGTTGCTCATGCTGCATACTCATTTTGAATCATCTCCAATCAAAGTCGTATCGTAAGACAAGTTTGCATACAAATAGTGTAAATGAATTTTTGTGGCTTGAGAAGGGACGGATGGCATGAGTTCTTTTGTACGTGGAACACTATTTTTAATGTTCGTGATTTTTTTATCGAAACTCTTTGGCTTCTTTTATAGAATGCAATTTATGCGGATCGCTGGTGAAGAGGCAGTCGGCATTTATATGACCGTCTATCCGGCGTTCATTTTCTTCATCTCACTCATTCAACTTGGACTACCTATTGCTGTGGCAAAAATTGTAGCAGAGTTATTAGCAAAAAACAAACGCGAAAGCATCTATGGTGTTATGCGTACGGCTATTTTTTGGTCATTTATTGGAATGATCGTCTTTATGCCAATCGTTGCACTAACTATACCTTATATATCGACTACACTTTTACATAATGAACATACAACTTTTACTCTTTGGATTGCACTCTTTGCTGTACCAGTGTCAGTTGGCTCAGGATTATTACGCGCTTATTTACAAGGTATTGCGAAAATCACACCAACAGCTTGGGCTCAAATGATTGAACAAATTATCCGTATTAGCTTTATCACTTTGACGCTGCCTTATGTGGCTGCCTATAATAATGCTGCCGCTACTGCTGCCGCTGCTATGGGTATTACGCTACTAGCAGAAGTTGTTGCTTTCTTGTATTTGTGGATGCATTATATAGTCTCAAAGAAAAAATTATTGACACGAAAAAACAAAATCGAGGGTTATCCTGCCTCCCCAATGTTACGAATTGCCCTTCCTTCTGCGGGAAGCAAGCTATTCGGATCTTTTACTTGGTTTTTAGAGCCTATCATTTTTTTAAAAGCGTTAACTATGGCTGGTTTAACAGCCTCCGCTGCAACGATTTTATATGGGGTTATTTCGGGTGTACTAGTCCCCCTATTATTATTCCCTGCTTTTGTGTCTGCAGCACTTTCAATTGTTCTTATACCAGCTGTTAGTGACGCGGTTGCACGTCAGCATATACCGCTCCTACAGGAACGTATCTCTGTTTCATTGCGACTGTCTTCCTTAGTGGGCTGTGTTGCCGCTACGTACTTTTTCGTTCATGGAGACGAATTAGCTGTGAAGCTCTTTCACTTACAAGAAAATCGTGGTTATGTGAAAATATTAGCTCCTATTTTTTATTTTTATTATATACAAAGTCCATTGCACTCTATATTACAAGCAATTGGTGAAGCACGAGCAGCAATGATGAACTCCATTTATGGTGGTCTTGGTAAGCTATTTGTCATGTTCGTACTTGCTTCTCAACCGGGTATACAAGAAAAAGGTGCCGTTGTGGCGATTGGCTTTGGCGTTTTACTAACTTCGTTTTTGCATATTGCAACAGTAAGGCAACGTAAAAATTTACGTGCTGGTTTTAGAATGTTTGTTGTTCCTTATGGCTGTTTTATTGCTGTTTGTGTTACCCAGTATTTTCTGATGCAAATAATGCCACTACCATTTATTTTAAGTAGCTGTGTAACTTTGTTTTTACTATTTACATTCTTACTAGTTTCCAATCAATTACGTATAACTGATTTGCGCTACATTCGTAAATTGGCCAAGAAAGTTTAAGATTCTTTCAGTTGAATATGCAGCCGATCTTCCTCCCAAACACAAAAAAATACAGTGTTACTATCCGTAATATTATTTTTAGCAAGCTCTGCCATTAACCAATCAGCATCTTTATGCAATACTTTTAAATGCCTCTCCTGAATATCACCATCGATAATCAATGGGTAAACAAATGCCTTTTCATCTTTTTGGTAGACGGACAAATTGCCAGATGGCTCTAAATAAGCATATGCAATATCTGTCACGGAAGCATTTCCATTTTCGCGTAATTGTTGACACAAATCATCTAGGTTATAGCGTTGCTTGCGCATTTCACTTTCTAAAATGACACCGTCTTTTATAAGTAATACTGGATCACCATCAACTAGATCACGGAATTTTTTATTTTTGAGTGACAAATAAGCAGTTGTTATTTGAATGAAAAACAACACGATGATTGGTAAAATCACATTAAATAAAGGACTTTCGGAATCATCAAGTGCAAACGCAGCCACCTCAGCCATTAAAATGGATACAACTAAATCGATTACAGATAATTCGCCGACCTCACGTTTACCCATTAAACGAAAAATTATTAGGATAAACACATATAAAAAGCAGGTTCTAAAAACAATCGTTAAATATTCTTCCATATCGTCACCCCCATACTATTCAAGGTGACCTTACTTATCTTTTTTTATACAGGATGATGTTATATCTTAGCTTTGATTTTCAACACTTATCATCTCCTAAAATTTTTCTTTTTTTGCATGCTAACCTATAAGAAAATCGTGTTTTCAATTAAGACAAAACCTAAAAAACACACGATTAACATTAAAAAACAACTCTTTAATTAGGAAATGGCACCGTGTAACTTTCGTAAATCAAAAGAATAAACCTTAGTTGTTTGTGTACAATAAAAGGAGCTATAATTCCTGCTTTTGAAGTGGAAACAACTAAATTTTCTCGGACAGTTAACAAGACGTTTCACAATGCTCACCCAATAATAATGTAGGTATTGTTTATAAGGTCCTTCTTTTACTTTCGTATTTAGTAAATGATCCACCATTATCCGTTTTAACAAATGAAAACAAGGTGAGAAAATGAAAAGGTTAATAATTTTTCTAGTTATTGTTGCTTATAGTATATCGCTCATTAAACCTTTCCCTATTTATGGATATGAAAATAAGCAGATTCCTGTTCTAATGTACCACCATTTAGATAAACACATAAATAATAATACAGTCATTTCCCCAGAGAATTTTGATAAACAAATTAAAACGCTTAAAGAAAATGGGTACAACTCGATTACAGCCCAAGAATTATATGATTACTTGAACGGTAAAACAGAATTACCTAAAAATCCTGTGTTAATAACTTTTGACGATGGTTATTTAAGTAACTATGAAAAAGCTTATCCAATTTTGAAAAAATACAAAATGCATGCAGAAATTTTTGTTATCACCAGTCGTATTCTTGAAAAAAACGGAAAGAATGTGGATCCAAACGAAATTTCCAAAATGAATTGGGATCAATTAAAAGAAATGAAGGATTATATAACCATCCAAAGCCATACTTGGAATTCACATTATAAATTACAGTCATTCAGTGGCGGAATGAAAGGTGCCATATATGGTCGTAGTTACATTAATGGAAAACTAGAAAAACAAGAAGAGTACGAAGAACGGGTTAAAAAAGATTTTACTTTTTCTAGGAAAATTATTAAAGAAAAGTTAGGATATGAACCAATTGCCCTTAGCTATCCCTACGGAACTAATTCTAAAGATGCAATGAAATTGGCGAAAGATGCTGGATTTAAAATGGCTTTTGTTATTAAAAATAAAGGTGTCACTATTGGCGATAATGTATTTGCTTTAAGTAGAATAACGGTAAGTGGCAATGACACTGGAGCAGAATTAATTAAGAAATTAAAAAATGGTGGCACTTAGCAAAAAGAACATCATGATTATGTCCCGACGTTATTACGTCCTGAATCGGCTTTGCACTTAGGTCTGGATGAGGGTTGATTCAATGTCGGTCATTTGGGATAATGCCATAAGACGTGGAGGAGCTTCTGTATTTGTCGCTTCGCTATCGCTACAAAAACGTTTACTGAAAGAAGTTTAAAAAAAGACTTACAACTAATGTAAGTCTTTTTCTCATTATTATTTTAATTGGTCGCCATTTACTACTCGTCCAATTGCTTGACGGTCAAATTTAACGCGCACATTGTCTGCAATTTTTAATGTCACAGCTGTGTCCTCAATTGAGTCAATCTCGCCATGTAAACCACCGATTGTAATAACTTTATCTCCACGTTGCAAACCACTCTGCATACTTTGTGTTTCCTGCTGTCTCTTTTTAGCAGGGCGGATTAAAATAAACCACATTGCAACGAACATGATTAAAATCATGATTAAGCCAGAATATTGTTCCATCATTCTTGCCCCCTTTCCAATTCTACTTTAGTATAGACTATTCCACCATAAAAAAGCGATGGTCAAGCCCAAATTTTTTCTATATTACTAATATTTTTTCTACGATAGACATTTTTTTGCTAAAAACATTCTTAATTCACACAAATTTGCATGCCCTTTTTACTAAATATTAGAAGTTCTTTGCGTTTGGCCCATTAAAGCCGTATTTCTCGAAAAATTCTTCTCGGAAATCACCAAGACGGTCTTCTCGGATTGCCTCACGTACTTGTTCCATTAGTTTCAATAGGAAGTGTAAGTTATGGTAAGTTGTTAAACGAATACCAAACGTTTCTTCCGTACGAATTAGATGACGAATATAAGCGCGTGAATAGTTTTTACATGTATAGCAATCGCAGTTTGGATCAATTGGTCCGAAGTCACGTGCATATTTTGCATTTTTAACAACTAAACGGCCTTCAGATGTCATTAATGTGCCGTTACGGGCAATACGTGTTGGTAATACGCAGTCAAACATATCAATACCTCGAATAGCACCATCAATTAATGAGTCAGGTGAACCAACACCCATTAAATAACGTGGTTTATTTGCTGGCATTAATGGTGTTGTAAACTCCAATACTCGGTTCATAATGTCCTTAGGTTCACCAACAGATAAGCCTCCAATTGCATAACCAGGGAAATCAAGCTCTACCAATGCTTCTGCAGAACGACGACGTAAATCCTCGAATTCTCCCCCTTGAATAATACCGAATAGACCTTGATCTTCTGGACGTTTATGTGCCTCTTTACAACGTTTAGCCCAACGTGTAGTACGGTCTACTGATTGCAGCATATAGTCATACGTCGCAGGGAAAGGTGGACATTCATCAAAAGCCATCATAATATCCGAACCTAAATCATTTTGAATTTCCATCGCCTTTTCTGGACTTAAAAACAATTTGTCCCCATTTAAATGATTGCGGAAATGAACCCCTTCTTCTTCGATTTTACGGAATTGACTTAGTGAGAACACTTGGAAACCACCTGAATCTGTTAAAATCGGGCGATCCCAGTTCATAAATTTATGCAAGCCCCCTGCTTCCTTAACAATATCATTACCAGGTCGTAGCCATAAATGATACGTATTTGACAGAATAATGCCTGCATTCATTTCCTTTAATTCCTCAGGTGACATTGTTTTAACAGTTGCTTGTGTCCCAACAGGCATAAATGCTGGCGTTTCGAAAGAGCCATGCGGTGTATGCACGATACCAAGTCGTGCTCCAGTTTGTTTACAAGTATGAAGTAGCTCATAACGAATTGCTGGTTGTGTCATATTATAAAAATTCCTCTCTTATCTAAAGTAAAAACAGTACTCCGATTTTTTCTTTATTCTCCTTTTGGACGAATAAACATAGCATCTCCAAAGCTAAAGAAACGATATTTTTCTTCTACAGCTTGTTGATATGCACTTAAAATTGTTTCTTTTGTTGCAAGCGTACTAACAAGCATAACAAGGGTAGACTTTGGTAAATGGAAGTTTGTAATTAAACCATCCACAACAGTAAATTCATATCCCGGATAAATGAAAATAGACGTCCAACCTTGTTCTGCCCGTACTTCGCCTCCATATTTAGAGCCGATCGTTTCTAAAGTACGTGTAGAGGTTGTACCAACTGCAATCACTTTACCACCATTACTCTTAACTCGGTTAATGATAGATGCGGTTTCTTCCGTTACACTATAAAATTCAGAATGCATTTCGTGATTTTCAATTGACTCTACACTTACAGGACGGAAAGTTCCAAGTCCCACATGTAAAGTGATAAAAACAACTTCGACCCCTTTTGCTTTCACCTGCTCTAGTAATTCTTCTGTAAAATGCAGGCCTGCTGTTGGTGCTGCTGCTGAACCTCGCTCTTTTGCATAAACAGTTTGGTAGCGATCCTTGTCCTCTAACTTTTCGCGAATATATGGAGGTAGTGGCATCTCACCAAGTTGCTCTAAAATTTCATAAAAAATGCCGTTATATTTAAACTCAAATGTACGTCCACCATGATCAAGCTCTCCTGTACAAGTAGCTGTCAGTAAGCCATCTCCAAATGTTACAACTGTGCCAACTTTTACACGCTTAGCTGGTTTAACAAGTGTTTCCCATTCATCCGTACCCGCCATTTGCTTTAACAGCAGTACCTCTATATGAGCACCTGTTTCCTCTTTTACACCCATTAAACGTGCTGGTAAGACTCTTGTATCATTTAACACAAGACAGTCTCCAGTTTGTAGCTCATCTAAAATATGAGCAAAGTGGTGGTGCTCTACATTTGTTGAGCCTGGCGTCACTACCATTAATCGACTAGCTGTACGGTCCAAAAGTGGGGTTTGTGCAATAAGCTCTTCTGGCAATTCAAAATCAAAATCTTCTACACGCATGAAAATACTTCCTTCTTCTAGGTTTGTTGGGGATATTCATATCCAAAATGTTCGTAGGCTAAATGTGTTGCCACACGTCCACGCGGCGTCCGTTGTATAAAGCCGATTTGCATCAAATATGGCTCGTACACATCCTCAATCGTAACGCGTTCTTCACCAATAGATGCTGCCAACGTATCCAAGCCTACTGGGCCACCTCGGAAGCGCTCAATCATATTGGTCACAAGTTTATGGTCAATATGGTCAAGCCCTCTAGGATCGACTTGTAATAGCTCAAGCGCTTGCTTAGCAAGTCCCTCCGTTATCATACCATCTCCAAGCACCTGTGCATAATCTCGTACTCGTTTTAGCAGACGGTTAGCAATACGAGGTGTACCACGTGAGCGCGTTGCCATTTCAAGTGCTGCTATTTGTTCAATATCAACATCAAATAAATGCGCACTACGTACAACAATTTCTGCAAGTGAAGTATTATCATAATACTCCAATCTTAATAATACGCCAAAGCGATCCCTTAAAGGTGCTGATAGTGCACCTGCTCTTGTTGTTGCACCCACAAGTGTAAATGGCGGTAAATCAAGTCGTACAGAGCGCGCTTCAGGGCCTTTACCAACGACAATATCTAAACAAAAATCCTCCATGGCAGGATAAAGCACCTCTTCAATTGCACGAGGCAGGCGATGTATTTCATCAATAAATAGCACATCCCCTGGCTCCAGTGAGCTTAAAATAGCTGCTAAATCGCCAGGACGTTCGATTGCAGGGCCGCTAGTCATGCGCACATTGACATTCATTTCATTAGCAATGACAGCAGCTAATGTAGTTTTCCCAAGTCCGGGTGGTCCATATAACAGCACATGATCTAAACTTTCCTGACGAAGCTTTGCCGCTTCAATGAAAATTTGTAAATTCTCCTTTACCTTATGTTGACCAATATATTGTGCTAATCTTTGTGGGCGTAAAGATAATTCAAAATGTTCATCATAGCTACCTGCCTCACTAGCCATCATACGTTCAGACATGTACTTTCCCCCCTTTCACTATTTTAACTTTAATAGCAATTGTAAAGCTTGTTTCATAAATGCATCTGTTGTTTCAAGCTTGTCGTTATCTTCGAGCTGTGGACGTATTTTTTCTAGTTCTTTTTCAGAATAACCTAGTGCCATTAAGGCAAGAATAGCTTCTTCAAGCTCATGTTTATATGGATTCACACCAAATAACGGTAGCTCATCTTCTGTACTTGGTAGTTCAATAGTATCTAACAATCCGCCAAGTTTACCTTTTAAATCTAGAATCATTTGACGTGCCGTTTTCTTACCCACACCAGGAAACTTTACTAAAAACGATTCATCCTCTCGTTCAATGGCACTGATAACCTGTTGTGGATTCCCAGTAGCTAAAATAGCAAGCGCACCCTTTGGTCCAATCCCTGACACTAAAATAAGTTTACGAAACAACTCTCGTTGGTCTAAATTTGGAAAGCCATATAACACTTGTGCGTCCTCGCGTACATGTAAATGTACATATATTTGTTGTTCGAGTGCTGATGTCCTGAACGCAAATGGATTAGGTGTATTCAACTGCCAGCCTATCCCTTGTTGTTCAAGGACGATATACTCAGGAGTTATACGCTTTATTTGTCCGTTTAAATAATCATACATTCTATAATCCCTCACAATCATCGTCTTCGATTATAGCATATTGCGAACGAATGCTCGACTATAACAAATGTGCTAAAGCGCTGGAGAGCTCGAAGCAAAAGTAAACGATCCACCACTTTTGCCCGAGGCATCGAAGCGACCTCGAGGATGTAGCGCTTTAGCCTAGACGAAAACTATGCTCTAGGTTATACACAGTTAAAAATCTATAATTTCCTTATCATTAAGAAATAGTACAAGTAGTCGTTCACAGACAAAAATGACCGCCGAAAGACGGTCATTTCTTTATCATTTTATCAATATCGTACCACAGTTTTGGCCAATATGTGAGAGCTCGTTTTGTAAATGGCACTAAATAATCTAAAAATACCAGCTGCTGATCTAATGGTAAATCTACTGCAAAAAGCCATTCACGTAATAGCTCATTTGGATATTTTAAACGATGAAGCTTTTTTTTATCTAATCGTTTCATCTCTGGTAGCTCTGCAAATATTTTACCAAGGTCATAATTTACAGCTGGCAGTACACGATGCAACCATAAAATATATTCATCATCCGCTTCTCCAAGGTGTGCCAGATCAAAATCGATTAAACGTAATTCGCCATCTGAGCACCATAAAAAATTATGATGTACGACATCTCCATGTAAAAGCGTTATTTCTTTTTCAGGTACATCTTCCTGCGCGATTAACTGTAATGATTTCTCACTATAATGTAAAATTTGATCGATTTCTTCTTTTGTTAAAAATGGCCGAAACTCTTTCCGTCTGCTTTTAAAACGCATAAAACGCATTTGCCATTTTAAAAGCTGTGAATAGGTGTGCAAGCCTGGCACACGTTGCCAAGCAATTTTTTTATGTGTATCATGTAACATATTTAATAACTTCAGTGATTCTTTCCGATCTTTTTTACGAGCAAAATTAGCACCATGACTTCCCTCTTGCCAATCTTGCACGATTAAATACTCGTCATCACTTTTCATTAAAGGCAAAATCAACGAGGGTTCTAGATATCCAAGCTGTCGATGAATAGCCCTCACTTTTTCTGCTATTTCTATCTGCTTTGCCCGTTTCACAAAATAATTATTGGATTGATATTTATACTTCCAAATATTCGGCTTTACTTCTTCAATGATATACGCTTTTTTACCATCGATAAGGCGTCATCCCGCCTGGGAAAAAGTGCGGTGACATCCACGGTCCTACTGACGAATATGGCATTGGGCAATGTGATGGACATGGCGGTGGGCATGGTGGCGGACATGGTGGTTGACAGAAACATGGGTCCATATGCCAATTTGGCATCATGGCTGGCTGAGCATGACAACCACAAGGCTGTTCCATTTCCGGCATAGCTTCACATTCTGGTTTCATAGGGAAGAATGGAGATGTACTAGACTCTAAGAAATCCCCTACCCCAGCAACTTTTTCGCATCCCATTCCACATGATGGTTGCTCTGGCATTGTATACGGCTCCATTGGCATTGGCATCTGCATCGGCATTGGCATTGGCCAATACATATGATGATGCACTGGCTGATGACAGCTTGCACAATGTGGTACTGCTGGCATTTGTGGCATGATAAAAATCGGTTGCGGCATTGGCATTGGTGCTGGCGTCGGTTGGGCTACTGGTTGTGGTGGTGGTTGAATTTGAATTGGTGATACAGTCTGCTCTACACTTGGCATGACAACTTGTTGATTCCAGCTAAGCTCAACTGGCACTTGAGGCATCGGCATCGGCATCGGATAAGGAATTGGAATCATCTGTGGTTCAGGCATTGGTGGTGGTGGTGCAATAATTGGTGGTGGCATTGGTCGTTGTACTTCTTTTTCTTTAAAGTGCTTTGTAGGTGACTCCTTATGCATATGTTCCTTATGCCCCTCTTTATGTGATTCCCTATGTCCCCCCTCTCTATGTCCATCTCTATGCATTCCACGATCTGTTTCTCGATGATGTTCTCTATGTGGTTCTTTGTTTATTTTTTCAGGTAGGATAATTTCCATGCCCGGTACAATATAGTCTGGGTTAGCGAGATGGGCATTAAGCCGCTTCAAATCTTCAAATGAAACTCCGTACTCTTTCGCAATCTTCCACAACGTGTCTCCCTTTTGGACAATATGAATACGCAATTTTTTCCTCCCTTCCTCTCTTCGTATCATATGTTCAATGTTCCATTTGGATACAAAAAATTCACCCATGTTAGAAAGGCTTCATGGTACACTAGTTTTTAAGGAAAACTGCTTCCTTTATTACAAGCAGAGGTGATCTCTTATGAAAAAAATGTTAGGCGAAGAACGCCGACTGCAACTTCTAGCACAACTAAAAAACAGCACAGCACCTATCACAGGGACGGACCTAGCTAAATTCGCTAATGTTTCTAGACAAGTCATTGTCAATGATATGACATTATTAAAAGCTAGGAATGAGCCTATTATTGCTACTAGCCAAGGATATCTTTATATGCATCAGGAACAAATACAACAGACCGTCGAACGGACAATTCCTTGCTTCCATACTGCAGAGAATGCAGAAGATGAACTAATAACAATAGTTGATTGCGGTGGTACAGTAAAAAATGTTATTGTTGAACATCCTATTTATGGAGAAATTACTGCATCCATTATGGTCTCTAACCGTCATGAGGTAAAAAAATTTATTCAACGTGTCAACGAAACACAAGCAAGTTATTTATCCGAACTAACAGATGGTACGCACCTTCATGTTATTTCCGCACCTTCTGTTGAAATTTTAGATTTAATTGAGCTTACTTTACAAAAAAAAGGCTATTTAGTTGTCGATCTATAAGTCAACAATTTTCCCTTCCATAATGTATAAAATCAAATAATCGTTTCAAAGCTGCTAGCCTTCACAGAGACTAGCAGCTTTCTATTTAAATGAATTTTATTGCGCGATATATAAGGGTTTTTTGGTTGCAATTTTGCTAATATATCCCCATTTTAACTGATTGTAGCGTAGGGCTACTCGACTCCCGCGGGATAGCGAGACAGACGAGACCCTGCACGGAGCGGATGTTTTCTGTGCGAAAGCGAAGCTGCAGCAACAAAGCGAGTAGCCTGTAGCGGAAATCAGCCACTTCGAATTGATTAGAATGTATAGAAATGGTTAATCAATTCGTTTGGTAGTAAATCATTTAAATTTCATTTGTTCAATATATATGTGGAAATTATTATTGTAATTTCTAAAAAAAGAGCTATCCACATAAATTGGATAGCTTCAAAGTTAAAGAAATCTTTTTCGTTGTGAAGGTGTTGGCAATAAACAACTTTCTTTTCGTCCCAAAAGACGATATCTATTTTTAGCAAATAGTCGGTACATTATATTTCGTATAAATGGTGGAATAAGAATGAAAACATAGCAGACAGGCCAAAAACTATTTAATCTCCTACAAATTTTAAGTGCTGCAGTAGATTCAAAATAGACCTTCCCATGCTCAATTAATATGACACTATCTATATTTTCTGGTATTTCGTATTGAGCACGTAACGCCTGCCCTGCATCACTCTGGATGGATGCAAATTGAAAATATGCTGCATGATCATATTTGATAATAAATTGCACACTGCTATCACAAAAATTGCATACTCCGTCAAATAAAATAATGCCGCCCATACAATTTCCTCCTAGCGAAGACGACATTGATTACTCGTCTGATGTTCGATAAGTAAAGTATGTACCAAGTGACTTCACTTTGCAACCAAGTGCAGCTAGTTCTTCCATAGCCCCACGCATCATAGGCTCCTTTTCATCTGCTAAAACATCAATCATAAAGAAATAATCGCCTAAGCCCGTTTTTAATGGGCGTGATTCGATTTTACTTAAATTTAGTTGTCGCCATGCGAAAACTGATAATACTTGATGTAACGCCCCTGAACGATCTATTGGTAATGTAATCATGAAAGTTGTCTTTGCCTGTCCATCTGATAATTCTTGGGGTAATCGTTTATTTTGCTTAGATAATACGAAGAAGCGTGTATGGTTAAAATGGAAATCATGAATATTAGATTGAACGATTTCTAAGCCATATTTTTCTGCTGCCGCTGCATTTCCTACTGCGGCAATGCACTCGTTAGTATTTTCGGATACAAATTTTGCCGCTGCTGCCGTTGATGTCGTTTGATGTAACGGAGCATGGCTGAAACGATAAAATAAATATTTATGACATTGGGCTAGAGCATGTGGATGTGAATAAACTCCTATGATTGATTCCCAATTGTCCTTCTGCGCTTTATTGACCATTAAATGCTGCTGTATTTTTAACTGAAGCTCACCTGTAACATATAAGGTCGCCTCATGAAATAAATAATCAAGCGTTAACGATACAGATCCTTCTAAAGCATTTTCCAGTGGTACAACTGCTAAATCTACCTTTCCCTTTGCTACCGCCTCAATACATTCTGGAATTGTAGAACAAGGGACAAGCCACTCATTCGGAAAAGTTGCCTTTGTTGCTAAGTATGTAAATGATGCCTCAGGTCCTAAATATCCTATTCGTTTTTCCCATTGTTGCTCTGTCATTACATTTCCTCCTGTTCATGGTTTTATTTAATTGGCTCACCACCAAAACGTATGGTTGATTTCCGTTCCGACTGGGCGCTTTGTTGTTGTTGTTGCTGTCGCTTCGCTTTCGCACAGATAAAACATTTGTTGCTGTCGCTTCGCTTTCGCACAGATAAAACATTTGCCGCTGACGCTTCGCTTTCGCGCATAGCAGAGCTTCCTGGGGGCGTCCTGCCTTAACGAAGATCAACTTATATAAATGACATACGTTTTAACAAATGTCATCCCTAACTTTTAGCGACAAGCCTCTTTAATTTCACTAATGTAAAAATTCGGAATTTTTAATTCCCGAAAAACTCCTTTTATTCTACATCAAATATTAGGTAAGGCATAATATGAAGCTTCCCAAACGCTCCGGAGCCTCTATGGTCTATCCATTACTCTTCTCTATGAATTTTCTCTATCGATATAGAATAAGGAGCTGTCCCATGACGTGATCATTACATCACATGGGACTGCTCCTTTTGAGCTTATTTACATTTTGTCAAAAATTCAAGCATGCTGTCAGTCATTACAATGCACCCGAACTAATTACTTCCGCTGACTCTACAAAATCTAAACGTTTAAGTTGCTGTATTAAATCATCAAGTTCACATGTCATACTAGTGACATCTAGCGACAACGTAACATTAGCACGTCCTTGAATCGGTATCGTTTGATGGATAGTCAGCACATTGCAATGCGTAATTGTCACTGTTTCTAAAAGCTTTGCAAGTGTTCCTTTACGGTCCTGAAGCTGTACAAAGACTGTTAAAATGCGTTCCTGCACAATTGAGTGAAAAGGAAATACAGCATCACGATATTTGTAAAACGCACTACGCGATAAATCCACCTGCTTTACCGCATCCCAAATGGAAGTTACCGTACCACTTGAAAGTAAGTGTTTCGCCTCCAAAGTTTTTTGCATAGCATCCGTTAAAACATCTTCACGAACTAAATAATATCGCTGATTCGCAACATTCTTCATACGCTTCCCCCTAAAACCTATTCTTAGTCGACAAATTCAAATTCGAATTCCAATAAGCGTACAATATCTCCATTTTGAGCACCACGTTCACGTAATGCTTCATCGACGCCCATACCACGTAATTGACGTGCAAAACGACGTACACCGTCCTCGCGGCTGAAGTCTGTCATTTTGAAGATACGCTCAATCGCATATCCACCAAGAATGAATGTACCATCAGGATCACGAGAGATTTCGATTGAATCTGCTTCAGATTGGTGTTTGTAAAGTACCGTTGCATCTGATTCTTCATCTAGATCGTCGAATAATGGGAATTCAGGAGTCACTTCCAGTAAGTCGGCAATTTCAAATAATACCGGCTTTAAACCTTGGCGAGAAACCGCTGATACTGGGAAGATTTTCGCATCTTCCCCCACTTTTTCACGGAAAATTTCTAAGTTTTCCTCTGCATCTGGCATGTCCATTTTATTTGCCACAATAATTTGTGGACGTTCTGTTAAACGAAGATTATATTGTTTTAGCTCATCATTGATTGTTAAGTAATCTTCATAAGGATCGCGCCCTTCCATACCCGACATATCAATTACATGTACGATAACACGTGTACGTTCAATATGACGGAGGAATTGGTGACCTAGACCAACACCTTCGTGCGCACCTTCGATTAAACCTGGTAGATCGGCCATTGCAAAGCTACGATGATCATCCGTTTCAACCATTCCTAAGTTCGGTACGATTGTAGTGAAATGATAAGCACCTATTTTTGGCTTTGCCGCAGAAACAACAGATAATAATGTTGATTTACCTACACTTGGGAAGCCAACTAATCCTACATCTGCTAGTACTTTCAACTCTAATATAACATTTAATTCTTGTCCTGGCTCACCTTTTTCAGAAAGTTCTGGAGCAGGATTGGCTGGTGTTGCAAAGCGGGAATTCCCGCGGCCACCGCGACCAGCTTTTGCGATAATCGCTTGTTGACCATGCTCGACTAAATCCGCAATAACAACGCCTGTTTCTTCGTTCATTACAACTGTGCCCGGTGGTACTTTAACGATTAAATCATCTGCACGTCTACCATGCATCCCTTTACTCATACCATGTTCACCACGGTCAGCCTTGAAGTGGCGTTTGTAGCGGAAATCCATTAACGTTCGCAGACCTTCTTCAACTTGAAAGACAACATTCCCACCGTGACCACCATCGCCACCAGCTGGACCACCATTCGGTACAAATTTTTCACGACGGAAGGCTACCATTCCATCCCCACCATCGCCACCTTTTACATAAATCTTGACGTGATCGACAAACATTTAATTCACTCCCTGCTTGCACTCAATACATATATCCAAGACGTATTTGTCTCTTCCACTGTTTGAATGTCTAATTGTTTCAAACCTTTTTCGGTGAATGCATCAGCACTCCATAGCCCATTTAACGTGAATGTCACGGCAAATGTATGATCGTCAACACGTACATCGAGCACTAAGCTCTGCTCTGTAAATGGATCTAATGTATCATAAACATGCATAACTGTTTTGTTTAAGTAATCTACAACTTCCGAATCAATAGTATTTGTGACAGGCTTTTTTATCTCATTGCTTAGCTTCATTGGTAATGAAGGGTAGCGCCAGCCTGCTGTTTGCAGCCATTCTATTGTTTGGGGTAATTGTAGACGATTAAGGATAGAAAATACTTGTAATTGCTCTGAATACTCTTTAATAAGTTTTTTTGATTCATCAATTCTACCTAAATCTAGATTCATGCGAATAAGCTGAAGCTGATTCACATAATCATGATTTGCAAAACGTATTACTTCACTAATGGTTAGTGATTGATTGTTCATCCCATTCACTCCAATAAAGTTATCCTTACTAGTATAACAAGTTTTGCTGTATTTTTCCCTTAAATCTTCATTGAAATTTAGCCAAAAAAAGGACTGCAATAAATGCAGTCCTCCGCTTTATGTTATCTTATAAAAGATTAAGCTTCTTGTGTTGCTGGGTATACAGATACTTGTTTGCGATCGCGACCTAAACGTTCGAATTTTACAACGCCGTCAACTTTAGCAAATAGTGTATCGTCACCACCACGACCTACGTTTGTACCTGGGTAAATTTTTGTACCGCGTTGACGGTAAAGAATTGAACCACCAGTTACGAATTGGCCATCAGCACGTTTAGCACCAAGTCGTTTAGACTCAGAGTCACGTCCGTTTTTAGTAGAACCTACACCTTTTTTAGATGCGAAAAATTGTAAGTCTAAAGTTAATAATAATTTCATTGTGTTCCACCTCCTACTTGGTTGTAGTTGATTTGGATATATTGTCCGTAATTTTGCACCATAGAATACACTTGGGCTGTCATTACTTGGACAATTAACTGTAGTTTTGCATCAATCTCAGGCTCTAAATCTGATGGTAAGTCTACCTTAAGATAGCCTCCACCTTCAGCAGCTTGTTCGACTTCTGGCTGTAATTGTAATAGTGCATAAATAGCATTCACCGTACCTATGGCAATGGTAGATGCTCCTGCACATACTAAATCCTTACCAGATTCATCGTATTCCGCATGTCCTGAAAATTCAAATGCTGACACATGTCTATTTTCATTGTGATGAATCGTAACTTGTATCATTCGCTACACCTCATAATTAAGCGTTGATAGCTTCAACAACTAATTTTGTGTAAGGTTGACGGTGACCTTGTTTACGACGGTAGTTCTTTTTAGCTTTCAATTTGAAAACAACGATTTTTTTCGCACGGCCTTCTTTCACAACTTTCGCTGTTACAGTAGCGCCTTCTACGAATGGAGCTCCAACTTTAACGTTTTCGCCACCTACGAATAAAACTTTATCAAAAGTTACAACCTCGTCAGCTTCTACACCTAATTTTTCAACATAGATTTCTTGACCAGCTTCTACTTTGATTTGTTTACCACCAGTTTCAATAATTGCGTACATTTTACTGCACCTCCTCATAGACTCAGACTCGCCTGTTTATAAAGGTGATCATGCGATACTTAAACCTCTCCAGAGCGGTTGTAGTAGCACAGGTGCTACAAACAATAACATTAAAATATTACCACGTGATTTCTATCATGTCAATCTTTTCATTACATATTTCTCAAATGCTAAACGATATTTTCGATAATTCCATTCCTTTAACACTTGAAGCCATATAAATAAACATAAAATTGCTATAAAAATAGATTGTGGGAGGTAACATAAAGTTATCATGAAAAGTATAAATGCAATTATAAGAGAAAGCCAGTAGTAATATTCAAACGCACGAACACTTGGATTGAATAGATATAAGCACGCTAAAAATATTCTGCCACCGTCCAACGGGATAATCGGTATAACATTGATTGCTACTAGCACAAGTTGCACATTAATAAGCTTGGTCGCAAGCAGCTCTGGCATAAAAAAAGCGAGGCCAATCCCTAATATTGTAGCGATTGGTCCTCCTAAGGCAATCCAAAGGAGTGACGTTGCTGGCACAGCCGCTGGATTTTCAAATTCTATTTCCCCTCCGTAAGGTGTAATAACGCATGATTTTACGCTAACGCCACAAAGCATCGCCATTAACAAATGACCTGCTTCATGCCATAATAACGAAGTTAAAATAATAGCGTAATAAGCAATTTGACCGGTGAAAATCATTAAAAATACGAGAGGGATACATAGAAGATGCAGTTTAATTTTCATTGGACTCCGCTGTTTCAAGCCACTGTACAATCTGCTCCAAATTATATTGTGCCTTGTCTTTCTCAATTGAGATATAGAGTTGCCCCGTCTCTTTCATGCCGATTAAATCGTTTGCCTGCACTGTTGTGTATGGAAGTTGTGCTAAACTATCTAGCATACCATAGGATACAGTTGTACCATCGTCATAGCTGATTGTCATTGTTTTACCAGTATATTTTGTATGACCGGTAAAAACGACAAGACCATTCTTTCCGGCATAAACCGGTAAGCCCATGTCATATTGCAATAAAAAGCCTTCCTTAAAAACTTCCGCATTGGCAAATGTTAATAATTCAGTTTGTCCAACATCACTCGATACTAAAATTGTTGCATCATCTTTATTTAGCCAGCTTTGTCCGAGCTCGCTTAAATAAGTCAAATCAGCTGATGTTGTAACAAGTTTTCGCACCGGTGTTTCTAATACACCTTGATCCTCTAAACGAATGACTAGCATAGTTGCAGCCACGAGCAATATCGCGACCAACCATTTCCATTTTTTAAACAAGCCCTCATCCTTTTTTCACACTATATGAGCTTGCATGTCCATTCATGCACAAAGAAAAAACCTCCTCGTACAAATGCACGAAAAGGTTGATGATTATTTTGAAAATAACGCTTTTAGTTTTGAAAATACACCTTTATGTTCATCTTCAATGGCCATAAGTGGTACAGACTCTCCAAGTATTCTTCGAGCAATATTACGGTAGCCAAGAGATGCTTTATTTGCAGGGTCCATTACTACTGGTTCACCTTTATTGGACGATGAAATAACCCCTTCATTATCTACAATGATTCCTAATAAATCTATAGACAAATGTGTTGTAATTTCATTCACATCCAAAGTATCACCGCTTTTCATCATATGCTGGCGAATACGGTTAATAATTAGTTTAGGTGCCGTAATTTCTTCCTGTTCGAGTAAGCCAATAATTCGATCTGCATCACGCACAGCAGAAATCTCTGGCGTTGTTACTACAATTGCATGATCAGCACCAGCAACCGCATTGCGATAGCCTTGTTCAATTCCCGCTGGACAATCTATTAAAACATAATCATAATCTCTTTTTAATTCTTCTACTAAGCTCTTCATTTGCTCAGGCTTAACAGCATTTTTATCTGTCGTTTGAGCAGCAGGTAATAAAAATAGTTTTTCGTCTACACGTTTATCTTTTATTAGCGCTTGATGAATCTTACAGCGCCCTTCAACAACATCTACTAAGTCATAAATAATTCGATTCTCAAGACCTAAAATCACGTCCAAATTACGTAAGCCAATATCTGTATCTACTAAACATACTTTTTTACCTTGTAGAGCCAATGCAGTCCCAAGGTTAGCCGTTGTCGTCGTTTTTCCGACGCCGCCTTTACCTGAAGTTATGACGATCGCTTCTCCCACACTAGCTTCCTCCTTTAGACACATTTAACAATGGTCGAATATTTTTTAACGCGTGAATTTGATCGTACGTAATGCGCCCATCATAGCCAATAAATGCACAAGTCATCTCTTCTTGATTAATCGTTTTTACATGTTCGTCTGACATTGCCTGAACCTGATCAGCAATCATGATATGTGTGGCTTCGAAACAAGATGCTGCAATGATTGCTTCCTTATTACCATGAACACCAGCATGTGCAATTCCTTTAAGTTTACCTAGGACATACACATTGCCAGCTGCTTCTACACGTCCATTCGGATTGACATTCCCTACGATAATTATATCGCCTGGCGAACGTAGAACTTGACCCGATCTGACCACACCTAAATATGTATCTTGTTGACTTTCAATCCTTTTCTGGTTGCTCTCATGGACAGTCAGTACTTCACTTTGCACCTTTGAAACGATTAGTTGCTCTGTTTCCTGAACAATTTTAATAAGCTCTTTGATTTGTTCATCAGAACAGTATCGATAGCCCAAATATAATTGTACATCTACTTTACTATCGATACCGCTCTCTGAAACTTTCTTTTTAAGCTCTTCTACTAAATCGACATACGCACATTGATCGTCTAAATGAAGAACAAATCCATCCTTTGTTCCCTTCATATTAACTAACTGTTTTTTCATGAATGCCTCACCCCACGTTGCTCTTTATTAAGAAACTTCACGTGCTCTCTGTAAGACACGCGCATTAATCAGATACTTGAAGGCCCAACCAAGAATCATTAAAAATAGTGCATTAGCAATGATCGTTGGCAGTAGTCGTGAACGTAAGAAATCCGAAAATGGAATCGTTGTAAAGTCGATAAGATAGAAGAATTGATAAAGTATAAATTCTAAAATTGCTACTAACACAACTGAAATCGTCGTTGTCACAACTAAGTGCTGATGAATAACTTTCACAATTGACCCTGCTAAAAAACATACTAGCGGAAACAGTACTGAATATAATCCAATAATATCAATGTAAAACACATCATACAAGACACCAAAAAAAAGTCCATACATTACCGCTCGTTGACGGCTGTAATAGATGGATATAAATATTAGATATAAGATTAAAAATCTAGGGACCAAATAATAGATATGCCCTTTTACTTCAATCGGTGAAAGCATAGCAAACTCTGGTTCTAGTAAAAATAGTAAAACTGCCACAGAGGGAATGAGAAATCGAATCATTATTCAACCTCCTCGTTACCCTGTTGTGGATGTGTTAAATCTCCGTTCGATGAATTACCATCAGATCCATCTATCACCGTAGAGGAACGTTTAGCAATAACAACATAATCTAAAATTGAAAAATCAGCAGATGGTTTTACATAAGCCATTTTCGTTAAGCCATAATCATCTGTACTTACTTCAGTTATTTCTCCGATTGGCACATTTTTTGGGAAAACACCGCCAAGTCCCGATGAAACTACTTGTTGACCTTTTTTAACTGTTAAATTAGAATCGATTCGCTTCATGATGAGTTTATTACGCTCTTTATCATAGCCCTCGATTAAACCGTATGCTTGTTTATCTCCTGGAACCATCGCAGAAACACGATAATTTGGATTATTTGTATATAAAAGCTCTACCTCAGAGGTAAAAGGCGTCACTAAAGTAACTTTACCGATTAAACCTTTCGCTGTCATAACTGCCATATTTTTTTCTACACCGTGTGAAGATCCTTTATCTAAAATAATTTTTTCTTCCCACTGGTCAGGGTTTCTAGCAATAACTGTGGCATGAATCGGATCATATGCTTTTAAGCTTTCCGATTTGTCCATAAGCTCTTGAAACTTTTTAATATCAGATTTCAAATCCGATGCCTCAGCTTGTACAGCAACAAATTCATCTAAGCGTGCTTTTAAACGTTTATTTTCTTCGTACGTGTTTAAGAGGGAATCAATACTATCAAAAACACCCGCAATATAATTCGCCGGCTTCGCAACAATAGATTGTGCGACGCCGACAGTGTCTTTAATAATTTGCTCTGGTAAAGTTGCATTCGTCCGCTCACGTAATGAGAAGCTAATCAATGCCACAAGAAAAACCATGCCCACAAGCAGCAAAATTAATTTCTTATTGAAAAAAAAGTGTGGCATTGCCTAAACCTCCTTACCCTTTAACTTGTTGTTGACGAATTAAGTCAATATGTTCTAGAGCTTTACCTGTACCAATAGCAACACAGTCTAGTGGATCTTCTGCGATAAATACTGGCATATTCGTTTCTTGGCTAATAACTTTGTCTAAGTTTGTTAATAGCGCACCGCCACCTGTTAGAACAATTCCGCGTTCCATTACGTCTGCAGATAATTCAGGAGGTGTTTGCTCAAGCGTTTTTCGAACTCCATCAATAATAGATGCTACCGCTTCACGTAAAGATTCAGAAATTTCCTGTGATGAAATTTCAATCGTTTTCGGTAAACCTGTTAAAAGGTCGCGTCCTCTAATTTCCATTTTTTCTTCTGGACCTTCAGCCAACGCTGTACCAATTTCCATTTTCACTGCTTCCGCAGTACGTTCACCGATTGTTAAGTTATATGTTTTACGAATATACGAAATGATGGATTGGTCCATTGCATCCCCGCCGACACGCACGGATTCACTTGTTACAATACCACCTAATGAAATAACCGCTACCTCTGTTGTACCACCACCGATATCAACGACCATTGACCCTGTTGGATCCCATACTGGTAAGTTTGAACCGATTGCTGCTGCAAATGGCTCTTCAATTGTAAATGCTTCTTTAGCACCTGCTTGGCGAGCAGCATCAATAACCGCACGTTGTTCAACCGATGTAATACCGTATGGCACACAAATCATAACATTCGGCTTTTTCCAATTACCACCAGAATTTTTGCAAGCTTCTTTTAAATAGTATTCTATCATTGCTGTAGTAATATCAAAATCAGCAATAACGCCATCTTTCATAGGACGGATTGCTACGATTGAGCCAGGTGTACGACCAATCATATTTTTTGCATCGTTACCTACTGCAACGATATCTCCAGTTTTTGTATTTTTCGCTACGACTGAAGGTTCGCGTAAAACGATTCCCTTCCCTTTAATAAACACTAATGTATTCGCTGTGCCAAGGTCAATCCCGACATCTTTACTTCCTAATCCAAACAATTTGTGTACTCCCTTTCTATTTAAGCCATACTTTCGTTGACATCAACTTACACCCCGGCGCGTTTACACCCCGAGGTTTTATCTTCATTCACTCGGTGATAGACACCTACTGAAAAAAACTACACACTCAATTATCTCACACCAGTTGGAATGAGAGTCTTTTTCTGAATAAAAATAAAATCATACCGTTCATTATAACGGAAAAACGCAAGAATTTGTAGTGCCACATACCTCATCTCGCTGAAAAGATACTATTTTAATTCCCTCCCAAACAAAAACAGTACGTATAGATTAGCATATAATTTTTATTCTTGTAAGACAACGTGTAATAGGCTACCAATTTTTGTGAATATTATAGACATTTCTACGAATACAATAACGTTTTCTATAAGAAAAGGTTCGTTTTCTTTATTAGCTTTTCGCAAAAAAATACAAAAATTTTTTTTATAAAATAATGAAACGATTTAATTTTCACTAAATTTTTGAAACAGGAACACTGTGAGGCAGAAAACATCCGCTTCGCTCCAGGGTCTCGGGCCAACAGGATGTTTTTTGCGCGAAAGCGTAGTGCTAACGTAGCGACAGCAACACAGCACGATGTTGGTCACGAAGGCGTTATCACAGGATGTGATGCTATTTAGACTTCGTTCTTCGATTGTCATCCCCAAGGAGTCGCCCAGTCGTAACGAAGATCAACGTATTTACATATTAGATGTTTTAACAAAAGTCACAACTTTTGGTGATGAACCTGATACTTCAACAAACTCTAAAAATTTCCACAAAAAAACTCTGCAAAATATATTGCAGAGATCCATTATGCCTCGGCATAATTACGTCCGGAATCGGCTTTGTGCTCGCACAAAGAACTCATTTCCGATTCCGTGACATCCGCCGGAGGCTTTACTTTCATTCAGCGGATGTTTGGCATCCGTTGAATGAAATTAAAAATATCCTTTTTCTTTCAAACTAATAAACTGATGATCACCGATGATGAGATGATCGATTAAATCAATGCCAATAATATAACCAGCCTCTATAATTCTTCTCGTCACTTCAATATCCTCATCACTAGGTGTTGGTACGCCACTAGGATGATTATGTGCACAAATTATAGAAGCCGCAGATCTCTTTACAGCCTCGCGAAAAATCTCGCGTGGATGGACAATCGAAGCATTTAGACTGCCTATAAAAATTGTCTTTCTATGAATAATTTGATTTTTCACATTCAAAAAAAGAACGACGAAATGCTCCTGATTCAGTGAGGTCATATCAGGCATTAAATAGGTAGCGGCATCTTGTGGGGAACGAATCGTATATTTTTCATCGCTATGTTTCTGCGCAAGACGTCTACCGAGTTCAATTGCCGCTAATAACTGAATGGCTTTAACCTCACCAATCCCTCTAATAGCAACCATTTCTTCTATTGTTGCATGTTTCAAATGATGTAAACGCTCAAAAACGTTAAGTACGCGATTTGCCAGTACTAGGACAGACTCTTCTTTAGTGCCTGTCCTTAGTAAAATAGCCAGTAGCTCCTGATTCGATAAACTCATAGCTCCTTGTCTACGTAGTCTTTCACGAGGGCGATCTTCTATATGAACGTCTCGTATCATCGTCCCTTGTAAAACATCATTCGTCAAAAAAGCCTCACTCCTTCGCAAATTGGATAATATTGCGTGCTACCAATTGCGTAAACAACGCTGCAAGTGGTAAACCGACAACATTGTTATAATCTCCTTCAATTCGTTTCACTAGGAGGGTTCCAGCAGTTTGAATGCCATAACCGCCTGCTTTATCAAATGGATCTCCTGAATCTACGTATGCTTCGATGAGATCCTGCGATAACTGATGAAAGACAACATTTGTCTCTTCCAAAAATGTTGTTTCATGACCGTCAGGCTCAATAATGGCAACAGCTGTCATGACCGCATGACACTTACCTGATAAGCGCAATAAGTGAGAAATTGCCTCCTCACGATTTTTTGGTTTATGGAGTAGCTCATCATCATAAACAACAATCGTATCCGCTCCAATAATCGTTGCATCTGGAGCTTTTTTTGCTACATCACGTGTTTTTAATAGAGCTACGCCTTTTACATAATCTTGCATTGTAGTTGCCTGAACGCTTGTCTCTTCTACTTCACTAGTTATTATGTCGAACGGAAGGGATAGCATAGTTAATAATTCCTTTCGTCGTGGTGAAGCAGAAGCAAGCACTATCTTGTGATTTGTTTTAAACATTGTCTGACCATTCCTCCTTATTAGTTATCATAACGGAGAATTTGGCATTTGAAAATTTTCTAAAAATCAAGATAATGCTTATTTCACTGTCTTTTATGCTTAAAATTTCACTTGAAGACAAGCATTTTTCGATTTGTAATGGGCTAAAACTTGTAATCGAATGATGCTGGTATCGCTTGAAATAGACGAGGCTGCTGCTCCAATAGATTGCCAATCAGCAGGTAGCGTAGAATCTTTGGAATTATCCTTAAAATTTAATTTTGTTGCATTTTTGTCAGTTAGCACAGACGGAAGCTCTGCAAGCGTTGCCTCCTTACAACTGTCGCCACTCAAAGTAAATGCTTTTTTAAATGTTGCAGGATCTTTTAAGAAAACAAGTTGACTTTCATCTGTTACCACACTTGTCCAAACGTGAAATTTTCCATCGACCTCGACAATGGCACTTTCTTTTAATGAAGGGTGTTCAGATACAAATGCGCTTGCACTTTCATAATTTGAATAGACCCCTGCTTGACTAGCAAAAAGTATGGGTCCGTTCGTTGCTCCTCCTGCTGTCGTAATGGTTTCCCCTTTGGTATTACTATTACTTTTATTAGCTACCTCATTACTATCATTTTTTATAGAAAATTGATTGCTTGCTTGAAGAATACCTAAAAAAATGCCTACACCAAAAAGTCCTACTACTCCTCCAATAATCATCGCTCGAAATATTTGTTTTCTCATCACTTGACTGACAATTTTCATTCGACTATCACCTCTTTCTTTAACGTATCAAAGTAAATTTAGAAAAGACCAATTTGATATATAAGTATATGTACAAAAGGATGTGTAAATGCGAATTTACTACATTTTGATTTACTAGTTATTTTCGAGGTTTTACTGCAAAATTAAATATTTTTGTAACAAAAGATTTACTTAAAAAAAAGATGGGTTTTTTATTCTACACTTTTGTACCGCTATCAAAGGAGCCTTCTACTGTTTAACAAAAAAATTTGAGGATGTGCAAGGAAATAGAAAGTAGAACTAGAAATACTATTATTTACAGACAAATATTAATAATGGAGGTAATGAGGTGGAAAATTCCAAAATTATTGGACAAACAAAGACAGTAGGGTATCAAGTAGGTGTTAGAAGGATGTTCCCGATTTCCCAAGAGGAAGCTTGGAACCTAGTTACTTCACAAGATGGATTAAACGTATGGTTAGGAGAGAGTATGTTCATTATCCTTGAACCAGGACAGAACTATATTACGAAAATAGGGTCAGGAGAAATACGCGTAGTCAAACCTTTACAACAACTTCGCCTAACTTGGCAAAAGGTAGGATGGGAAAAAGCATCAACCGTACAAGTTCGTATTATTCCGGGGGCAAGTAATAAAACTACAATTAGCTTTCATCAAGAAAAACTTTCTGATCAGAATGTAAGAGAAGAAATGAAAAAATATTGGGAAAAAGTACTTACGGAACTCAAAGAGAGAATAACCAAATGAAAAAATCAGGTACTCATTTTTTTTATGAGTACCTGATTTTTACTGGAAATATACTAACTCATGTTAATTGTTTTTTAATCTACTACGCACTTCCGTTAATAAATACAATGAACCCGATACAATCGTCCTTGATTTACTTGCTGACTGTCGTTTTAAAAATTGCACATAATCTTCTAAAACTGCCTTATAAGAGGCGTTGGACAGCTCAAGCATGTTGTGAGCAGCCATCGCACGGGGATTATCAAAATCAACAAAGTAAAAACAATCACTTACTTGCTCAAATAGTTGCAAAATCTCTTTTACAGCCTTATCTGCAAGAATTCCAATTACAAAAGTAATCTGCTCATCTGGGAACTCCTGCTTAATCGTTTCTATTAATTTCTCAGCACTCGCTGGATTATGCGCACCGTCTAAAACAACATAAGGCATAATTTCTTCAAAACGTCCTAAAATGGTTGCGTTTTTTACAGCTTTTTGAATAGCTTCTTCACTAACTTGTAACTCCAATGAGATTGCTACTTCGAAAAAAGCTGTAATAGCAAGTGCCATATTATTCGCCTGATGTGCTCCCTTTATAGTGCGTGTAAGCTTTGTAATACGGAGGCCATTGTCATTATGCACATAACTCTCTCCATCTTTTTCTTGTTCCACATAAAACTGATGATTTAGTTCAAAAACGGAGGCATGTTTTTTACTGGCTTCCTCGTAGACAATATTTTTCGCTTCTAACGGTAAATCGCCGATAATAACTGGATGATACGGCTTAATAATTCCGGCTTTATGATAGGCAATACTTTCAATCGTATCTCCTAAAAAATTCGTATGCTCTAATGCGATACTCGGTATGATAGAAGCAATTGGTGTGACCACATTCGTACTATCAAGTGAGCCACCCATACCAGCTTCAATAAGGGCGATATCTACATTACTAGTAACAAAATGTAAAAATGTTGCAACTGTTAAAAGTTCAAAATCTGTTAGTTTGCCACTAAGTCCGGCTACCTGCATTTGTTGGAATACAAGGTTCATTTCAGCTTCTGAAATAGATTGACCTTCTACTTGAATTTGATCATGCACGTCCAAAATACAAGGAGACATAAATTTACCAACACGTAAGCCATGTTCCTTAGCAATTGATTCTAAAAAAGTAAGTGTCGAGCCTTTACCGTTAGTCCCTGCTAAATGTACGGTTTGCAATTTATTTTCTGGATTACCTACTCGTGCCAATGCTTCTTCAATCGCAGTTAGACCAGGTTTAATAACATCATCACTCTGAACATTCCATTTTTCCTTATAGCTATTCCATTTCGGGATCATCTTTGTTCCCCCTGTAGCCATTGTCGAACTTCAGCTATAAAATATAAGGAGCCTGTAATGACGATAACATCCTCATCATTTCTTTGATGTAGCATCGTTTGAACCATTTCACACCAATTCGCATTATATATTTTATTCGTATTTGTAGATAATGCAGCTAATTGATCAGCAGGCATAGCATTCGGAAGCTCGATTTGTGTAAATGCAATTGATGTAGCAATACTATCCATTAAAGCAATACTTTTCGCATGATCTTTATCTGATAATGCTGCATATATAAATCGATAGTTTTGTTGCGGATAAACCGTTTTTAGAGTTTGAATTAACGCCGCAGTTCCTTCAGAATTATGTGCGCCATCTAATATAATAGCGCCAGGTAATTGCTCAAAACGGCCTGCCCACTGAGCTTTTGCCAAAGCTTGACGGATTGATGCATCTGAAATATCAACGGCTCCATTCTCTCTTAACGTTAAAATTGCCGAAATCGCAACGCTTGCATTATTTACTTGATGCTGACCAGCCATTTTTAATGGGATAGCTTCCATCTCCACATTTGCTTTACGGTAATTAAAATGTTGCATATCAGTTCCTTGTTCAATATTATCAACCGTAAAATCCTCCCCTAAAACAAAGCATGGGGCATGACGCTCATTTGCTACCTCACGAATAACAGAAAGTGCCTCTTCACTTTTAACACCCACTACAACAGGTACACTTTCTTTAATAATTCCCGCTTTCTCAAACGCTACTTTAGCTAACGTATCTCCTAAAAACGCAGTATGTTCTAATGAAATCGTTGTAATAATTGAAATTAGAGGCGTAACGACATTCGTAGCATCTAAACGTCCACCAAGTCCCGTTTCAATCAACGCAAAATCCACTTCTTCATCCGCAAAATATTGGTACATAATAAGTGTTACCACTTCAAAAAAGCTCGGAAATTCACCTTCATAATGTGTCTCAATAATCTCAGCAACTTTGTTCATATAGTGTAAAAATTGTTCATCATTAATTTGCATACCATTAATAGTCATACGTTCATTAACCCGCTCTAGATGAGGTGAAGTAAAGGCGCTTACTTTGTAGCCAGTAAGTTGTAACATTTCTCTTAGCGCATTCACTGTTGACCCCTTCCCATTTGAGCCTGCTAAATGGATAACACGTAGCTTGTCCTGTGGGTTATTAAGAAAAGCTAATACCTCTCGCATCAAGACGAGCGGAGCACGTTTATGATCAACTGCCTTTAACGTAAAAATAAAATCTGTACATTCTTTCATCGTTTTAAACAAAAGAAACACTCCCTCTTACTACAATTACCTCTATTTTAGTATAAGTAGCGCCTAATACACATACTTTTCGTAAAAACTTACATTTGAATGAAAGAAAAAAACAGCGGATGACGATTGCCATCCGCTGTCTTAATCTTACATATTTTTTAGTTCTTCTAAACGTTTTAATACAACCGCATGTTTACTTTCGTAATCGGCTAATTTCTCACGCTCCGCATTAACTAATGCTTCCGGCGCTTTAGAAACGAATTTTTCATTCGATAACTTACCATTCACAAGCTTTACTTCTTTTGCCCATTTTTCTAATTCTTTTTCAAGACGAGCCATTTCTTCTTCTAGATTAATAAGTCCAACAAGTGGTAGGAATAGTTCAGCTCCAGTTACTACTGCTGTCATTGACTGACCAGGTGCTTCTAAGCTTTCTCCAATTGTTAGTGATTCTGGATTACAGAATTTTTCTAAATATGCTTTATTTGCCTCTAGTACTGTAACCGTTGTAGCATCCTTCGCTGAAATATATAGTGGCACTTTTTTGCTCATTGGTGTATTTACTTCCGCACGAATATTACGTACTGAACGTATAATATCCATTAGGAGCTTCATATTGTCTGCTTCCTCTGCAAAATGAAGATCCTCACGAACAGTTGGCCATGCTGCCACTGTAATTGATTCACCTTCATGAGGTAAGTGCTGCCAGATTTCTTCTGTAATGAATGGCATGAATGGATGTAATAGACGCATAGTTTGGTCTAAAACGTAAGCTAAAATAGAACGAGTCGTTTTCTTAGCTACTTCGTCATCACCATATAACGGTAATTTAGCCATTTCAATATACCAAGAACAGAAATCATCCCAAATGAAGTTATACAGCTCACGGCCAACTTCACCAAATTCATAACGTTCTGCAAGAGATGTTACACGTTCAATTGTTTCATTTAAGCGAGTAAGAATCCATTTGTCGGCAACTGATTTTTCACCAGTTAAGTCGATTTCATCATATGTCATACCTTCCATATTCATTAAAGCGAAACGAGAGGCATTCCAAATTTTATTTGCAAAGTTCCATACTGACTCTACTTTTTCAGTTGTATAGCGTAAATCTTGACCAGGAGAAGATCCAGTAGCTAAGAAGTAACGTAATGAATCAGCACCATACTGATCAATAACGTCCATAGGATCTACACCATTGCCAAGTGATTTACTCATCTTGCGTCCTTCTCCATCACGTACTAAACCGTGAATTAATACATCTTTGAATGGACGCTGACCTGTAAATTCAAGACCTTGGAAGATCATGCGAGAAACCCAGAAGAAAATAATATCATAACCAGTTACAAGTGTACTTGTTGGATAGTAACGTTTATATTCTTCGTTAGTCTCATCTGGCCAACCCATTGTAGAAAATGGCCATAGTGCAGACGAGAACCAAGTATCTAATACGTCTTCATCTTGCGTCCAATTTTCCGCATCTGCTGGTGCTTCTTTACCTACGTAAACTTCACCTGTTTCATTGTGATACCAAGCAGGAATTTGATGACCCCACCATAATTGACGAGAGATACACCAGTCACGAATGTTTTCCATCCAGCGAGAATATGTGTTTTCAAAACGAGATGGTACGAAGTTTACTTGCCCTTCTTCATCTTTTTGAAGAGTAAGTGAAGCATCAGCAAGTGGTTGCATTTTTACGAACCATTGTGCAGAAAGATATGGCTCTACAACAGCACCAGAACGCTCAGAGTGCCCTACTGAATGTGCATGCTCTTCAATACGGATAAGCACGCCAGCTTCTTGTAAATCAGCAACGATTTGCTTACGACATTCAAAACGATCCATACCGTTATACTTGCCAGCAAGCTCGTTCATAGTACCATCTTCATTCATAATAAGAATGCGTTCTAGGTTGTGGCGGTTACCAACCTCAAAGTCATTAGGATCGTGTGCTGGTGTCATTTTTACAACTCCAGTACCGAATTCCAAATCTACGTAGTCATCTGCTACGATTGGAATTTCACGACCTACGATTGGTAAAATAACTGTTTTACCGATTAAGTGTTGATAGCGCTCATCATTCGGGTGAACAGCTACCCCAGAGTCACCTAGCATTGTTTCAGGACGTGTAGTTGCTACTTCCACATATCCTGAGCCATCAGCTAATGGGTATTTCATATGATAGAATGCACCTTGAACATCTTTATAGATAACTTCAATATCTGATAATGCTGTTTTTGCAGCAGGGTCCCAGTTAATAATACGTTCGCCACGATAGATTAGGCCTTTTTCATATAATTGAACGAAAACAGTTTTAACTGCATCAGAAAGACCTTCATCAAGTGTGAAACGCTCGCGAGAGTAATCTAATCCAAGACCAAGCTTCGCCCATTGATCACGAATATGCCCAGCATATTCTTCTTTCCATTCCCATGTTTTTTCGAGGAATTTTTCACGACCTAAATCATAACGTGTAATATTTTCTTCTCGTAATTTTGCTTCTACTTTTGCTTGTGTCGCAATACCTGCATGGTCCATTCCTGGTAACCAAAGTGCATCATAACCTTGCATGCGCTTCATACGAATTAAAATATCTTGCAATGTTGTATCCCAAGCATGGCCAAGGTGTAGTCTACCTGTTACATTCGGTGGTGGAATAACGATAGAATAAGGCTCCTTTTCACTTGTAGGCTGCGCCTCAAAAAATTTCCCTTGTAACCACCATTCATAACGACCTGCTTCAATGGACTGCGGATCATATTTTGTTGGCATTGAAATGTTTTCTGTCATTTTGACTCCTCCTGTTAACTTAATAATTTTTTTAGTGTGAGATAGTACCAATCATTCTTTTTTAAGTCTTAGTAAAAAGACATTATCAAGAAGATTAATAAAAATAAAAAAACTCCTAACGTCAAAAAGGACGAAGGAGTTTAAGTTCGCGGTACCACCTTTAATTCCAGCAGAGGCGAGTTAAGCTATCATACGTTTCATCAGGAAATAATGTACTACTTGCTTAAGCCTTTACTACTGGCTCTCAATTCAGTAACGGTGTTTAACCGGCTTTAACTACTGTTAGTTCACTAAAGCTGCTCGAGGGCTACATTCAACTAGGTACAAATAGAAACTTTTCAGCTACCGTTTCCTCTCTTAAAATGTACGAATAATTTACTCTTCCCTGTCATAGCATTTGCATTTATATTCAACTTTTTCACATTGTACCCCAAAATCGTGCAATTTTTCAAGTGATTTAGTCATTTTTTAGGAAGCACTACTAGAAAAGGAAGTGAAAATTCAAATGCGACGACGTAAGTATAATCCTTGGCTTTTACCACCATGGCTACGACAATTTCGTTTTTATTGCAAAACGATAATTGTTCCAATTTGTGCTTTTCAGTTTATACGTGTCATCATCATTCCAACATCTGGGGATTTCATCATCTTATTGCTCCTTTTACTTATATGCTATTTACTTTTGAATGAAATCATTTGAAACACGAACCTTTAGCGGTGTATAGTCTTCGGTTAAATCCCAGATCATCGATGGCACTTCATGCCAGGAACTAGATTCACGGACTACAATATTACTTGAGGACTCCCTCAACATTGTTTTTGATGCAGGCTTTTCTTTTTTGTCTGAAGCTACTATTGCTTCAGACTTTTCCTCTTGTGCTGAAGCTGCTACAGCTACAGTTTTATCTTCTTGATTCGAAGCTACTGAAGTTGTAGGTTGTTTTACTTGTGCCGTTTCTTTTGTAAGGTCCCCCTTCTCAATTTGTGCTGAGGCATTGACAGACTGTTTTTCAAAAACGTGCGCTTTTTCTAGCGCAAGCGCAAGCTCAGGCTCATTAAAAACACTTGTAACCGTCCACTCTAGCTGACACATCTGATTCCTCAAAACAGGTCGAATATCCTTTACCATTAAATCTTCAATAGCTGCATCCTTTGGTAAATCTACATTTAAAGGAACCGCATACTCAAAATAACCAGTATCTCCTTGAATATCTAGCGTATCGATTTGTACTAATTCATCATCATCCATGTAAGCTTGCATGTCTTGAAAATCAAAGCGAACATGTGCTGTGATATGATAAATACCCATTAATCGTAGAGAGTCTTCTAACTGAGTTGTCTGCCACCGTGGCTTAATTTGTACAGCTGCTATTTCTATTGGGCAGCCATAACCAGGAAAACTAAAAGTTTCACTCATATTCCATGTTTTGTGTTCGATAATAATCCCTCCTCTTGCATCATATGAAGCTCCGAAGGATAGTATGCTATAGGATGATTAATCAATTTCGTCTTGGTGTATATTATGTAGCTGTCTCTTTGATCTCGCGCAAATAAACAATGCAATCGGATTTTGTATAGTGCCAAAGAGAAGCGGCACATCGGGCGTCCCCTAAGAAAGCGCCTGCCGTAACAGAAAAAAGGGCATGCTAGAAAAAATTCTCTAGCATGCCTTTTAATGGTGTGCAATCGTTATTATACATTCACCAATTTAATTTTATTTGCTACACGGTCTGTTAACATTTGTGTTGCTTTTGGTACGATTGGTTTAAAGATTGGATTTAAAACAGGACCAGCTAATCCTCCTGCTGTTACTTCCAAGAAGCCTGTCATTTTTGTATTTTCTGCATCAATACTTTCCGCTAGGAAATAACCGTTTCCTGAAAAGTTATCAGAAATTCCTTTTAATTCGAATGTTACTTTAGAAGGCGCTGTCCATTCTAAAATAGCAATCTCTACTTGTACTGTTTTTTTCAGAACACCAACATTGCCTTTAAACGTCCATGTTGAATGTTTTTCATCAATCATTTCATGTGCATTATAACCTGGGACAAGCTTTGCCCATTTTTCCATATCACTGACGAAATCCCATACATTTTCAATTCCTACAGGTACTTCGACCATATGTGTGCCAGTTGCCATATCAATTCACTACTTTCTTTTACGAATAGCTCTATTATATACGATTTCGCCTACAATTTGGCTATGCTGAAAGTTATAATTTTAATAAAAATTTTTTCAAGCGGTAACGATTCATACATTCTAACGGGCACATAAATATAAGCCTTTACAGATAAAGGGTTCATCACCAAAAGCTGTGACTTTTGTTAAAACATCTAATATGTAAATACGTTGATCTTCGTTACGACTGGGCGACTCCTTGGGGATTAGCGATAGAGGAACGAAGACTAAGAGCATCACATCCTGTGATAACGCCTTCGTGACCAACATCGTGCTGCTGCCGCTACGTTGCACTCACGCTTTCGCGCAAAAGACATCTGTTGGCCCGAGACCCTGGAGCGAGCATCGCGAGTGAAGCGGGTAGAGGAACGAAGGCTAAAAGCATCACGTCCTGTGATAACGCCTTCGTGACCAACATCCTGTTGCCCCGACGCCCCCAGGAAGCTCTGCTCTGTGCGAAAGCGTAGCGACAGCAACAATTGTTTTAACTGTGCGAAAGCGAAGCGGCAGCTACAAATGTTTTAACTGTGCGAAAGCGAAGCGGCAGCTACAAATGTTTTAACTGTGCGAAAGCGAAGCGGCAGCTACAAAGCGCCCAGTCGGAACGGAAATCAACCCCTCATTTTGCCGAAGAACCTGATAAAGACATATGCATTACTTTAACGATAAAAAAATAGCATGCCAGAAAATACTTCTAGCATGCTATTTTGTAACAGCCTATTATCTTGCTAATTGTGCAAATACTTTATGGAAAGCATCAACTGTTTTTGAAATATGCTCCTCCGTATGTGCAGTAGAAATAAATAAACCTTCAAATTGAGATGGCGGTAGGAAAATACCTTCTTCTGCCATTAGACGGAAGTATTCAGCAAACAATTGCAAATCTGATGTCTTTGCTGAATCAAAATCAATTACATCTTCGTTCGTAAAGAAGAAACCTATCATTGAACCAGCACGATTTACAGTATGCGGAATATTGTATTTCGTTGCTGCTTCACGGAAACCAGCTTCTAATTGATCTCCTAGCTTTTTGAAGTATTCATAAGAGCTATGATCTAAGCGAGTTAATGTTTCATAGCCAGCTGTCATCGCTAATGGATTCCCTGACAATGTTCCAGCTTGATAGATTGGACCAGCCGGTGCTACCTGCTCCATAATTTCTTTTTTCCCTGCAAATGCTCCAACAGGAAGTCCACCACCAATAACTTTACCTAATGTTGTCATATCTGGTGTTACATCAAAATAACCTTGTGCACAGCCATAATCAACACGGAAGCCTGTCATAACTTCATCAAAAATTAACAATGTTCCATGTTCCTTTGTTAATTCACGTAAGCCTTGTAGGAAGCCTGGTTGCGGAGGGACAACGCCCATATTCCCTGCGACTGGCTCAACAATTACTGCAGCAAGCTCTGAACCAAACTTTTCGAAAACTAGTTTCACCCCTTCTAAGTCATTGTACGCTACTGTTAAAGTATTGCGTGCAATATCTGCTGGGACACCAGGGCTATCAGGTAAGCCTAATGTAGCTACCCCAGAGCCAGCCTTAATGAGCAAGGAATCTCCATGACCATGATAAGAGCCCTCAAATTTTAAAATTTTATCGCGCCCTGTAACACCACGAGCTACTCGTAAAGCTGACATCGTAGCCTCTGTCCCAGAAGAAACAAAGCGAATCATTTCCATTCCAGGTAGTCGATCTAATACTAATTTGGCTAATTGGTTTTCTGTGTAGCTTGGTGCTCCAAACGAGGAGCCTTTCGCTGCTGTTTCTGCAATTGCTTGTACAACTTCTGGATGTGTATGACCTAAAATTAGTGGTCCCCATGATAATACATAGTCAATATATTCATTGCCATCAATGTCTTTAATAATAGCACCGTGACCAGATTCCATGAAGATTGGATCCATATTTACGGATTTGAATGCACGTACTGGGCTACTAACACCCCCTGGCATTAGGTTAATTGCTTCAGCATATGCTTGTTTTGATTTTTCATAAGAACGCGTCATTTATTTCTCCTCCAACCAACGTGCAACATCTTTAGCATGATACGTAATGATTAAATCTGAGCCTGCGCGTTTCATGCTAAGTAACGTTTCAAGCACTACATTTTTCTCTTCAATCCAGCCATTAATAGCCGCAGCTTTAATCATTGCATATTCACCAGAAACGTTATATGCAACAATCGGTAATGTATAATTATTTTTCACATCACGAATAATGTCTAAATAACTTAGAGCTGGTTTAACGATTAAGAAATCTGCACCTTCTTCAATATCTGATTCCGCTTCACGGAATGCCTCCATACGATTCGATGGATCCATTTGGTATGATTTGCGATCACCAAATTGGGGTGCACCATCAGCTGCATCTCGGAATGGACCATAATAGCTAGATGCATATTTTACGGCATATGACATGATTGGAACATTTTCAAAGCCTGCTTCATCTAGACCCGCACGAATAGCTGCTACAAATCCATCCATCATATTAGATGGAGCGATGATATCTGCCCCTGCCTTCGCTTGTGATACTGCTGTACGTGCCAAAACATCTAATGAAGGATCGTTTAAAATTTGATCGCCTTCAATTAAGCCACAATGGCCATGATCTGTAAATTCACATAAGCATGTATCCGCTATGACTAATAGTTCTGGGTAACGAGCTTTAATAAGTCGTGTTGCTTCTTGCACAATACCATGATCATGGAAAGCACCAGTTCCAACTGCATCTTTTTCTGCAGGTAAGCCAAATAAAATAACAGCAGGAATACCTAAAGCAACAACTTCATCAATCTCAGCTTCAAGTTTATCTAATGAAAATTGAAAAACTCCTGGCATAGAAGGGACTTCATTTTTAATATTTTCGCCTTCCATAACAAAAATCGGATAAATTAAATCCTCTTTGTGTAAGTATGTTTCTTTTACCATTGATCGTATAGCAGCATTTGCACGCAAACGACGATGTCTTTGAAATTGTAATTTTGTCATTTTCTTTCTCCTACTCTCGTTATTTCCTCGATGACTGCTTGCATTGTATATACGCTCGGCATAATATCTACAATAGCACCGTGATTTACAATAGCTGCTTCTGTAATATGACCGATTGCTGCTATATGTACTGCCTTCCAACCAATTACCGAAGCTATATCCTTTGCGTATACATCAACAGCAGAAGGACTAGCAAAAATCACTGTGACATCGCTATTTGTACGGATACATTCAATCATTAATTGTTTTTGATCATGTCGCTCAATCGTTTCATAAACTGTCCATTCCTTCAATGTAAAGGGCAGACCTTCCTTTAATGTATTTTTCGCTTTTTCTCCACGAATAAATAGACAAGTAGGATTGCTCCCTGCTACCACATCAGGAAATTCTTGAACAAATACATCTGCACTAAATATAGAAGGCATAAAGCTCACATGGAATCCTAGCTTTTCTAAGGCTGTAGTAGTTTTAGTACCGATAGAAGCAATTTTGCCTTGAAAATACACTGCACTTACATTAAAGCGTTGCATCTTGTTGGCAAAAGCTTCTACAGCATTTTGACTCGTAAAAATGAGCCATTTAAATTGACGTGCAAACTCTAATTGCACATCATCGTTTTTATCGATCAGCTCGCAAGTTTCAATCAATGGGGCAATTACTGCTTGACCACCTAATGCTTTAATGTCATCTATTATGGTTGTCGTCTTAGATGTACCTGTCAAAATAATAGTTTTACCTTCTAAAGGTAAATTATTTTGCATCTTGCTCTGCCTTTACTCGTTGAATTAATTCAAAAGCACCTTGCTTCGTTAAAATCTCAGCAAGTTCTTTCCCTACTGCTTCCGCATCAGAGCCCATAACTGTTTCTTTATAAACAACTGAAGCATCTGGTGCAGCAACAAGGCCAGTTAATGTTATTTTTTCCCCGTTAGACTTTGCATATCCTGCGATAGGCACTTGACAGCCGCCATCCATTGCCGCTAGGAAAGCACGTTCTGCATGCGCTTCTTGCCATGTAATGCTATCTGTTAACTTGCCTAATTCCGTTAATAGTTCTGTATCATCTCCACGGCATTCAATACCCAGAGATCCTTGTGCTACTGCTGGTAGACAATCCTCAACAGATAAAAACTCAGTAACTACATCATCGCTCCAGCCAAGGCGTTTTAGGCCAGCTGCTGCTAAAATAATTGCATCGTATTCTTCAGTTTCAAGTTTAGCTAAGCGTGTATCTACATTTCCACGAATCCATTTAATTTCAATATCTGGACGGACAGTTAAAAGTTGAGCACTGCGACGAAGAGAACTTGTCCCAACAACAGCTCCTGCTGGAAGATCGGCAAATTTCACATGTCCTTTTGAAATAAAAGCATCACGCGCATCTTCACGTGGTGGAATACAGCCAATTACTAATCCTTCAGGCAATACTGCAGGCATATCCTTCATAGAATGGACAGCAAAGTCAATTTCTTTGTCGTAAAGCGCTTGTTCAATTTCTTTTACAAAAAGCCCTTTACCACCTACTTTAGATAGTTGCACGTCTAAAATTTGGTCACCTTTCGTGACAATTTCTTTCACTTCAAATTCAAATGGTACACCAGCTGCTTTTAACTCATTGATAAACCAATTTGTTTGTGTTAAAGCTAGCTTACTTCTCCTAGAACCTACAATAATTTTTCTCAACAGTCTCCAACCTCTCTTCTAATACCATAAATGGAATCGTGATAAACTGCTTCCTAAAAAGAAGTTAACAACAACTAATAGATAAGCGTATATATGTACCCACGCATATGTTGTCCCTGTCAGCTTACTTTTACGATTCGCATACAATATAAAGCAATACAAAATTAAAATAATAAAGGACCCAATAATCTTCGCATCAAAAATCGAAAGACTCTCTAGCGTTAGTAGTGCCCATTCAAACCCTAAAACTAAACTTACAGACAACACTGGAATACCAATGTAAAATGAAACATTCATCCAGTTGCTCGTCTGCTGTAGTGATGGCAACCTTGTCCAGACATGTGACCATTTTTTCTTTTTCAGCAAACGATATAATACTAAGTACAATATCGCAAAAACAAATGTTAAAGAAAACGCTGCGTACGATAAAATGGCAAATGATATATGAATAAAAAGCAATTCCGAAATTAAAGTATCGCTTACTATTCCTGTCGGCCGTTTCGGCATAAAAGTAAAGATACTAGCGAATAAAAATCCTAGTATATTAATAATAAATACCGGTAAATCAACTCGTGCAATACAGTGCAATATAATAGATAGTGTCACGAGCAGCCAGGAATAAAAGAGAATCCCTTCTGACAAGGATAAAATCGGAAAACGCTTCGTTTCCACAAAAGTTAATAAAATAATGGCACTTTGAATTACCCATACGAATGAAACAAGCCAAAAAGCAACTCGCCTTGCTCGTATTTGCTTATAAAAGTAATCAGTAAAGTAAAATACTAGACTGATCGCATACAAGACGATCATTACTTCATAGAGCCTTGTCATCGTCAAATCAGCCAATAGACATCCCTTCTTTATATTGAAAGTACTAAAGTAGTGTACTTTAGCCTAGAACTAGAAAAAAAACGTTTTCGTATCCTTAGTTTACCATACAGATACGAAAACGCCTCATTTAATATCAGTAGAAAATCTCGCTCGCGGGAAAAAGCTCGAAGGACAACTTTTCTAAAGTTGCACCGCGAACACATAGACATCTATCAATTATGCCTAGGCATAATTGCGTCCGGAATCGGCTTTGTGCAAGCACAAAGAACTCCTTTCCGATTCTGTGACATCCGCCGGAGGCTTTGGGCCAACAAGATGTTGGTCACTCAGTCGTTGCCACAGGACGTGGCGTTTTTAGACTGAGTTCCTCTATGTTAGCGGATGTTTGGACACCCGCTGAAAAGTAACTTTAACTTGCATTCATCTCACAACCTATAGAGGTAGGAGACTTCTGTAGCTCACGCTTTGCTTTCGCTACAAAAGAGATTTGCTGAAAGAAGTTAGAAAGAATACTTTGGTTCAGTGGAAGATTGTGACGACTGTAAGTGTTCTTTGCGTTCAAGCTCTTGTTCTGTCATCGCAGTAACTTCAGCTTCCACAGCATCCTCAATACCGAAAATTTGTTGGAATAAACGTAACTGTTCATTTGCTTTTGGTGAATTTGCCATTTCTTTAGCTTGTAAAATTGGTTCTTTTAACAATTGATTAATAATAGACTTTGTATGCTTACTTAAAATTTTACGTTCTCGATCCGTTAAATCTGGCATTTTATTCTCGATACTAATCATTGTCTCTTCTTGAATATGATTCGCTTTTTTACGTAAAGCCGAGATGACAGGGACAACGCCAAGAGTCGCAACCCAATCTTTAAATTGCACAATCTCTTTGCCAATCATCGAAGAAATATCAGCAGCAGCACGTTCACGTTCTGCTAAGTTTGCTTCGACGATGCCTTGTAAATCATCTATATCATATAAGAAAACATTCGGTAAATCTCCAACACGTGGATCAATATCACGAGGAACCGCAATATCTACCATAAATAATGGTTTACCTTTACGCAAACGTTCAACAAATTGCATCAATTCATAGTCAATCACATAATCTGTTGCACCCGTAGACGTAATTAAAATATCTGCTTCCAATAACGAACATTGTAGTTCCTTCATGGATTTTGCTTCACCGTCAAATTTAGCTGCTAGGCTTTCTGCTTTTTCGAACGTACGGTTAATTACGGTTACTTTTCCTACACCGCTACCGTAAAGATTCTCAATAGCAAGTTCCCCCATTTTTCCTGCACCTAAAATGGCTACATGCTTACGTTGTAAAGATCCGAATATTTTCTTTGCTAATTCAACTGCTGCATAAGAGACAGATACCGCGTTCTCACCGATAGCCGTTTCATTATGTGCTCGCTTCGCAAATGTCACTGCTTGTTTAAATAGCTGATTGTATACCGTTCCTGTCGTTCCAATCTCTTGTCCATTTAAGAAGCTTTTTCTAACTTGTCCTAAAATTTGAGTCTCGCCAAGTACCATCGAATCAATACCAGCTGTCACTTTGAATAAATGCTCGATTGCCTCATCTTCTTCACGAATTGTTAAATACGAAGAAAATGTCTCCACAGGCAGGTCGAACCAATTTGCTAAAAATTGTTTAACAAAATGTCGTCCAGTATGCACTTGGTCAACTACTGCATATATTTCTGTACGGTTACATGTCGAAACAATAACGTTTTCTAATATACTTTTTTCCTTTTGCAGCGCTTCCATTGCCTGTGGTAGTTCACTCTCTATGAATGATAACTTTTCACGAATCTCAACTGGCGCCGTTTTATAATTCAAGCCTACTACGATGGTATGCATGAATAACACCTCTCACGTTCTAATTAACAAATCTCATTATAGCACAGTTCGACAAGAGTTCATCAATAATTTGTGAACATGTCATGAAGAACTGAAATCCGTCATCTACATTAGAATTATTATAAACTAAGTGTAACAAATTATACTTCCTGTTTCAAATTTAATGTTTACCAGAAGTTTTCAAAAAGAATTCGAATGACCATTTTCATCCACTACTATATACTATGAAACAATGATTTCCGCTACAGGCTACAATCATAAAAATGGGCATAACATAAGCAAAATAGCTATTTGATAAAGGTCACTTCAAGTGTGTCATTGACTACATACTTTGAATCGGTAAATCGTCCAAAATGAAACTAAGAAAAGATAAACGGTTCTGTTTATTTGTCTTCACCACAAAAGTATCTTTAGGTGTAATATTGCCAAATTTAATACATTTATCAAATAAACGGTTCATTTAGAAGGTTAGTATAAATTTTTTTTTGAAATATATAATGAAGATAAGTTGATTGGAGTGGAGGCTGGGCGACTCCTTGGGGATTAGCGATAGAGGAACGAAGGCTAAAACCATCACGTCCTGTGATAACGCCTTCGTGACCAGCATCGTGCTGGCCCGAGACCCTGCAGCGCAGCGGGTGTTTTCTGTGCGAAAGCGTAGTGGTAACGTAGCGGCAGCACCAAAAGCGGCTCATCGGACGCCCCCAGGAAGCTCTGCTCTGCGCGAAAGCGAAGCGTCAGCGGCAAATGTTTTAACTGTGCGAAAGCGAGGCGGCAGCAACAAAGCGCCCAGCCGGAACGGAAATCAACAACACGTTATGCGAATGCTATATAAATATTTCACAAAAAAGCTGAACTAATTGTATCTATTAGTTCAGCTTTTTTTGAGTATTAATTTTTTAATTTGTAATTGTCGTAGTTTTTGTAGCTATGATTTTACCGTCTTTATCATATGCTATAAATTCAATCTCATTATTAACTTTGAAGTCCTGCATTGTTTGCACTGTTTTTGTTAGCATGTAGACATTATCACTACGCTTTTTCAATTCAAACTGCGCATCTCCACTTAAAGAAGGGAATCGTACATTAACCTTTGCAACATTTGAGCAATTACCATCGATTCTTGCATTCATTGTAATATTGCCTTTGCGTAGAGTTACTGTCGCTTCTTCAAATATATCTTCTGGATTCACGCAACTTGAAGGCGAAGTTTTACATAAAATTGCATCAATAATTTTTTGGAAAACTTGATGTAATTGTAAGTTATCGATTGCGTGGTAGTAAATACCACCCGTTTCAGCAGCCAATTGCGTTAAAATTGCATCATTGACTTGTGATTTTTTACCCATACTTACAGTGTAAACCTTAACCCCTTTATTTTTTGCATCATTCAACACTTTTGTCATCTTAGATTTACTTGTTTTACCATCTGACACGACAATAATAGCTTTTGACGTTTTTGAGTCATTTGAAAATTTAGACAGTGCCATTTCAATACCTGCAAAAATATCTGTGGCACCTTTCTCTTTCGATGCTTTATACAGATCTTTTTTCAATACATTGTCTGTCGTTCCCTCTCCAAGAACAGTAGCTTTTGTATTTGTTTCAATCACAATATTATTTTTTGCCTTAATTTGATTGATGACTTCCATCATTTTCTTTCCACGGTAATTGGTTTGATCAGAAGCTTTCATCGAAGCAGAGTAATCAACTACGTAAGCGACTTCTGTTGCTAAAGAACAAGAATTTTTACTAAAGTAAGGATTTGTAAAAATTTCCTTCGTAAATGTTTTATCCTTTAGATCCTTCAATATTGTTGCATAACGAGGATCTATTTTATTTACTAATGTTGCTTCAGCTTTTGATTTCCCATAAATAACGGAGTCAAAGTACGCAACGGCTGTCCCTGGGCTTCCTGTATTATTTAAGTAATCCGAAGTATTTGTAACAAATGAAGCTGTTTTCTCTACTCCATCAAATTTAATTTTTACCGTTCCTTGATAGTCAGTAATAATTTCTCCACCTGGTCGTACTAAAGTAACCATTACTTTCGTGTAACGATCTTTACCAGATGGTCTTGATGCCGCTTCTTCGCTTTCCTTTAATGCTTCCACTCGTTTTTTATAGGCTTCTACTTGACCTAGTAATTTACCACCTTGGTATTTTAATAATACTGTTCGATCATAGTTACTCAAGCTTGTAAAAATAGCATAAATTTTCATGACACTATCATAGTGCTCGAGTGTCAGTTTTTTTTCATCTGGCATGTAGCCCATAAGTTGAATAATAGCACCGACTGGGTTAATATTCTCAACCTGTGAGGCAATCGCATCATCAATTCCTTGAATTCGATAAATTGGACGCCCATCATCTGAAATCATATACATAATTTCAATCGTATCATTAATTGAATCCTTCATACGTTTTTCAATAATCTCTTCGAATAACCAAACGGAAATATTATAGTTTTCAAATTGTAAAATGGCATTTTCATATCCTAATGCAGGGTATTTTTTATCATTGCCACCATATTGTAAATAAATATTTTCAACATTTCCTAGAGCATTCGTTACATTTGTTTGTTGTCCAATACTAAATAGCTTTTCTTCTCTATCAATCCAATGAACGTTCACAATATTTTCTTTAAAGAACTCTGGTAATTTTTCATACGGTACATATGGAGGTGTTACATTTCCATTTTCATCATCCGTATTTGCTGGATCATACACTTGATAATCAATGCGCATTTCCGGCTGAGGTGAGTAACGGACATGTGCATTCAGTTTTTCACCTACAAGACATTTCATACCAGGATCCGTGTTATTAATAAGCTCAAATGAAATTGTATCACGGACAGATTTTGTTAATTTTGGTGCTATTACAATTGCAGAGACAGTAGAACCATCTGATTGTACATTTCGAACAGCTTCACCTGATGTGTCAACGATTTTGGCACCATATGATGAAGTTACACGGAATGTATAAGATTTATCATCAGGTATTGGATCACCGTTACAAGCTTTTAAAGATACAGTAATGAGCGTTGAATCTTGGTCATTTGCGATTAAATCTGGTTTTTCAACATCAATACTTTGTAGAGCATTATTAACATATTCCGGTCCAGTAAAATCATTATTATTATCCTTTGGCTCTTCAAATTCCGTATTGCTAGAGCCCATGAAGCCCGGAGGTAATGTAATTTTGTCGTTATCACGTCCTGCAACCGTACGTTTTAATCCTAGTACAGCAAAGTTGCCGTTTTGTACACTTCGGTATAATAATTCAGCACTATCTCCTCGAGTTAGCTTTGTAGAAGGTTGGAAATCAGCAAACGTCTTTTTACCAGTATTTCCTGTTGAAATATCATTCGTGTATAAATATTGAACCGCCTGAGGCTCATCTAAATCTAAACCTCTAAATGCAGCATATATACGTGCAAATTGTCCACGTGTAACAGCTTTTGAACGATTGGCTGTTGTATAGGTACCATTAAACGGTAAATAAAAATCACTATAGAAGTTATAAGCTACACTGTCGTTATATGATAATGCATAGTTTCGATCTAACTTTGCAAACAAGACAACAAGCTCTTGCTCAGTTAGCTGTTCGTTAGGTGAAAAATTATTAGCGCTATCCAATTTGAATAAATCATTATCGACTGCCCATGAAATAGCTTTGTATTTACTATTAGTAGTTGGTACATCCCTAATTGTCGTAGCTGCCTGAGTCACAGCTGGAGTTGCTGTCATCAGGACTAGCACGATACATAGCAGGGATAGAAATGCTTTTTTAGCATACGTCATTTATTGCTCAGTCCTTTCTTTAATTAAAGAACAATATGTCATCTCGATAGTTTTGTTTTAAGTCACTTTCCAAATAATTTAAAAAACGTTCTAATACTACTGATGCTTCTGCACGCGTTAATGGTTGATTCGGATTAAATCGACCTGTAGGGTCACCAGTCATTAAGCCTAACTCATTGACAATGTAAATACCGTCTCTTGCGTAAACTGGAATTTGAGCATCATCCTTAAACTTTGTTAAATAGCCAGGATCTGGCGCCTTATTCTCAAGCCCTAAAGCACGCACATAAATCGTAGCGGCTTGTGCTCGAGTAATTGGATGATCAGGCTTGAAATACTCTGGTGATACACCTTTAATAATTCCTTTATTAACCGCAGACTCAATATAAGCATAATCTTTTACTGTACGTTTAATATCTTTAAAAATACTTGTAGTAGTTTTCGATTTTTTCGTTTTCGATTCTGCCATAACACGCAAGTCAACTGCCTTACCAATCGCAGTCGAGAAGTCAATACGCTTCATAGGGGTATTCGGTGAGAAGAAATTACTTGCATCAGTATAAATACCTAAAGAGTATAATTTTTCAATAGCTTGCTTCGCATAATGATTTGATAAATCACGGAACTTAGGAATAATTAAACGTTCAATTGTCGGCATGTATTCTGTATCTAAGTCAAGAGTACCTTTTTGTCCAGAGGCTAAATCATATGTATATTCAGAAATAACATCCTTTTCACTTACTACCGCATATCCACCATCAAAGCTTCCTAAGCTCCCTAGGTTTTCTTCATAGTTTAGTACACGTGATTTACTTGTAGATAAACGATTTTTCACATGGCTTGTCTTACCATCGCTATAATTATAGACAGCTTCGGTAATTTGTGTTTCTGTTGCTCCCCAGAAGTTTTCATAGCCAGCATGACGACTATCAGTATCAATTGTCACAGTATTTTGGACTGCATTTTTTCCAGTCCCAGTTTGATAGGAATACGTTTTTCTCGAAATCACATTACCTGAGAAATAATCAGAGGCTACACGATTGTCCGTTACAGTCCCTTGTGAAAATTGGTAATCAACTAATGTATAGGTAATTTTCCCAGCAACAATTTTCTCTGTATACTTTTTCACAACACCATTCGATGTTTTTTGACCAATCGTAGCATAATCTACAACATCAGATTCATAGGCAATATTTCGTGTCAATGTAGCACCGTTACTTGCTGTTAGCTTTAAACTATATGTTTCAGTTAATTTTCCTTTAGATTCTTTTTGCGTAATTTTAATGTCTTTACTAGTGCCTTTAAATATAATAGGTGTTCCTGTAATGAAAACAGCTTCCTCATATGTATATTCATTTTTTACAGCACCCGTTGTTTCTAATGAAGACGCTGATGCATTTTCTGGGATAGTAGCCCCAACAATCAATACAGCAAGAACTACTAACATTATTTTATATAAATGTTTTCGCATTCTTTTTCTGTTCCTCTCTTTCATTCCATGCATATCCGCATCTGGAGCTGTCAATTATTTAAGATTACAAAATAATCAGGTGTGTTGATGTAAGCAAAATGATAGGAACACTCGTAACAAATAATGCTAATTCCCCCCATTCAACAGATCATCACCAAAACGTGTGGTTGAATTCCGTTCCGGCTGGGCGCTTTGTTACTGACGCTTTGGTGATGAACCTAATCAACACACCTAAAAAGTTTAAGGTTAAGACTGAATACCTTCGCGGTAAATATACTTGCAGAAAACTCACAGATTTTAATCAATTATGCCTCGGCATAATTGCGTTTTCACAGGATGTGAAGTTCTTAGCCTGAGTTCCTCTATTTCAGCGGGTGTTTGAACACTCGCTGAAATAAGTTAATCAACTAATATTAAATGAGCTTTGATAAAACGGTCTGATAATACTACTAAACGATCAGAAGGTTTTAAATCAGATGCTTGAATAACTTTACCGGCTTTAATAATCGTTGCTTGGTCAATATTCATATCAATCATTTCACCAGCTTCATACCATCGACCATTTTGCCATTGACTAACGCTCTTCACATTGATTACAGCTGGGAATTTCGATTTAACTGACTGTAGTTTACCTGTTAACATTAATGGTGCAACAGGTTTCGCTTTATTCAAAATATGAAGGGCCTGTACATGTCCATCCTTCACATAGAAGTATCCATATTGACCTTCATATAAATGAAGTTCAATATCAGGAACAACACTGTATGTTTTGTTCCCATCATCTACTATTGCTTTTGTTGAATTACTAACAGATAGTACAGTACGATCTGTTTTCTTGAAGACATTTGACTCGATCTTCATTGCATCATCAATTTCGATTAAATAGCCATCTGCTTGTGATAAACGTCCATAATATAACTCATGACCTGCTAAGTTTGGTGACATAAAACTATCACTTGTTACTTGCACAACTTGGGCATAATGATCACGTGCAGCACCATCCGAAATAACAAAGGCTGTACCATAAGCTAATAGACCAGTAGGTTCGATTAAACGACCATTTCGAATTAAAATCGTTCCATCGTGGAAGTATATTGTACCTGCAGATTTAAGTTTAAATAATTGATATTTAGTATCTACAGAAAGCATAGGCTCGTAGTAAGTTCGCTCGTTGTTTTTCAATACAACAATCTTTTCAATCACTTCTTTGCCAAATTGTTTAACTGTTGCATAATATGCTTCACTGCCAATGTAATTTTTCAACTGATCTTTATTAATTTTTGTGTTTCCAACATATACGGGAACTTTCGATGAAAAATTCATCGTTGATAAAGCCTTTGTTGTATCAGAACCAAACTGCCAATTTATAAAAGCATGTTGGTTTTTTACAGTTAATTTATTTGCATTGGCATTAACCGTTTGTATCTCACCTTTATATAGGTTTTCAACTAATGTACCTGTGTCACTAATTTCGATTTTTGTGACAATGGATGCATTTTGATTTTTAAGGCTAAGCTTAACGCGATCCCCTACATATAATGCGCTAATATCGGCTGCAGAGGAGTTTTTTTGGTAGCTTGTATCTTTATTTATATAATAGGTTGTTTCTTTTCCAAAATCCGACTTCAGCATAATGAATAGTCCATTTGGATCGATACTTGTCACTACCCCGGCAAGTGTTTTCGTATTGTGTGCAACTGTTGGAGATTCTGTTTCCTTTGTAGAATCAGAAGTACCTCGAAGCTCAACAACACTTCGAAGGGAAATGTCCGCTTCTACTTTCATCCCCATCTTAAAGCCTTCGATTGTTGTCTCTGTCTTATTAATATACAGGCGGGCATTATTATTTATATTGTATGTAACTTGACGACCGCTATCATTTTGCAAAGTAATTTTACTAAGCTTTTTTTCTATTACTCCATTTGAATTTTCATATTCTGAAAATGTTACATCCACAAAAGTTCCAGTCACCATTTGGGTAGCATGTGCTGTTTGATTTGATGAAAACCCGAGAACCGCTAGTAACAAAATCATTAGTATGTATGGAATTTTCTTCAACAAATCCCACCTCCTAAAAAAATGTTATTAATTATTAATAAATAGTATATCGTACTATTGGTAGTTTTTACTATCTAAAAAGATACATTTTAGTACTTTTAATTTACTTTATCAATTATGCCTCGGCATAATTTCGTCCGGAATCGGCCGGAGGCTTTAGGCAACACGATGTTGGTCACTCAGTCGTTGCCAGGACGTGGCGTTCTTAAACTGAGTTCCTCTATTTCAGCAGGTGCCCACCCATCCGCTGAAAGAAGTTAAATCTACCGTTAGACACAAAGATAGAGGTAGCTTCCAATTTCAAGCTACCTTCCTTCATCAAACTTGAACGTCAATTGTATGTCCAGCTGTTGGATGTGGAGCATCTAACATTTCAACTAATTGTTCTGAATTTTGCTGTTGCATCTCCATAGCCTGTTTCGTTACAGCTAGAGATACATTTTGCATTAATGTTGCTTGATTCATTGCCATTGATAAAGCTGCGATATCCATTAAGTCCACCTCCTATTTAATTTATCGGTCAGTTATTTCATTCATCAAGCAATTCCATCCATTTTAATAAAAAAAACATCTACTGTCCTAAATAATAGACGCAATAGATGTTTTCTTATTACATTTTATTTTCAATAGTACGCCAAGCTTCTTCAAAACCAAGTCCTGTTTCTGAAGAAAAGACAATAATAGGATCATTTTTATCCATGTCTAGCGTTTCTTTCACGATTTTTTTGTGCTTATCCCATTTACCTTTTGGAATTTTATCTGCTTTTGTTGCAATGACAATACAAGGAATATTGTAATGCTTCAAAAAATCATACATCATGCGATCATCAGCTGTAGGTGGATGACGTAAGTCAATAATTTGAACGACTGCCTTTAATTCCTGACGCCCCGTTAAGTAACGCTCAATCATTTTTCCCCATGCTTCACGCTCAGTCTTTGAAACCTTTGCATAACCATAACCCGGAACATCTACGAAAAACAATTGCTCTTCAATTTTGTAAAAATTAAGCGTTTGTGTTTTTCCGGGCTTAGAAGAAATACGTGCTAAAGCTTTACGACCGATCATTCGGTTAATAAATGAGGATTTCCCCACATTTGAACGACCGGCTAGTGCAAATTCTGGCAGTCCATCTTCTGGATATTGGTCTGGTCTTACAGCACTTATGACCATTTCGACGTTATGGACTTTCATTTTCTTAAATACCTCCGTCCAGTGCAATGGCTAATACTTCATCAGCCGATGACACTAGTTTAAATGTTAGTTGTTCGCGTACACTTTCAGGAATATCCTCAATATCGCGCTCATTATCTTTCGGACAAATAATTGTCGTTAAGCCTGCTCGATGCGCACTGAGAGTCTTTTCCTTTAAGCCCCCAATTGGGAGTACACGCCCACGTAAAGTAATTTCACCTGTCATGCCGACCTCACGGCGTATTGGACGGTGTAAAATTGCGGATACAATTGCAGTTGCCATTGTAATACCTGCGGAAGGTCCATCTTTCGGAACAGCTCCTTCAGGAACGTGAATATGAATATCATGTGTTTCAAAATATTCTGCATCCACTTTTAGCTCATCCATTTTTGAGCGGACATACGATAAGGCGGTTTGAGCAGATTCCTTCATGACATCGCCCAGCTTCCCAGTTAGCTGCAATTTTCCTTTACCAGGTGTTAATGATACCTCAATTTGTAATGTATCACCACCCACAGTTGTATAAGCAAGTCCAGTAGCTACACCGATTTGATTTTCCTCCTCGGCTTGTCCATATCGGAAACGATGTTTACCGAGTAATTCCTCTAACGATTTCGAGCTTACTGTTACTCGTTTTTTCTCACCAGAAACAATGATCTTAGCGATTTTACGACATAGGGTTGCGATTTGACGCTCTAATCCGCGAACGCCCGCTTCACGAGTATAATAACGGATGATATCCACTACTGCTTCGTCTTTCATAATAACTTGTGTTTTTTTCAAGCCATGCTCTTTTAACTGTTTTGGTATTAAATGATTTTTCGTAATTTGCTCTTTTTCAATTTCTGTATAACCAGCAATTGAAATCACTTCCATACGATCTAGTAATGGTCCAGGAATTGTACTTAAATCATTAGCAGTTGCTATAAATAATACATTTGATAAATCATAAGGTTCTTCAATGTAATGATCACTAAATGTATTATTTTGAGCCGGATCTAAAACTTCAAGCATTGCTGCTGCTGGATCTCCCCTGAAGTCATTAGACATTTTATCAATTTCATCTAAAAGGAACACAGGATTAATTGTCCCTGCCTTTTTCATCCCTTGGATAATACGCCCTGGCATTGCCCCAACATACGTACGACGATGACCACGAATTTCTGATTCATCTCGTACCCCACCTAATGAAATACGTATGAATTTGCGATCCAGGCTTTCTGCAATTGATCGTGCTAATGACGTCTTACCTACACCCGGAGGACCAGCCAAACACAAAATAGGTCCACGTAACGATGCTTTCAATTGACGAACAGCTAAATATTCTAATATACGTTCTTTTACTTTTTCTAAACCATCATGATCACGATTTAAAATATTCTCTGCATGTGCGATATTCATGCGATCTTGTGTCGCATTTGTCCATGGTAGTGCTACAATCCAGTCAATATAGTTTCGAATTACGCCACTCTCTGCACTAGCTGCCGGTAGCTTCTCATAGCGATCCAACTCTTTAAGTACTACTTCTTTCGTGGATTCAGGCATTCCTGTTGCGTCAATACGTTTACGTAATTCAGCGACTTCGCCAGTTTTCCCTTCACGGTCCCCTAGCTCAGTTTGAATAGCTTTCATTTGTTCACGTAAATAATATTCTTTTTGAGTACGCTCCATCGATTGCTTAACTTTTGTATTAATTTTCTTCTCTAGATCAAGTACTTCTTGTTCATCATGTAAACGAATAATTAAATGGTCTAAACGCTTTTTTACACTGAGCATTTCTAATACTTCTTGTTTATCTGCAATCTTGAATGGCAAGTGTGAAGCAATGATGTCCGCTAAACGACCTGGCTCTTCAATGTCTGCCACAGTACTGATGGTTTCGGAAGTAATCTTATTAGAGGCTTTCGCGTATCTTTCAAAATACGTTAACAGCGTCCGCATTAAAGCCTGTGTTTCAATATCCTTATCGATTGTTTCTTCCTTATCATCGATGTCAACAACCGTATATTTTTCTAACGCCCGATAGTTAGACCATGTTGCACGCGCTACACCTTCCACTAAAACACGCAGAGTTCCATTTGGTAATTTAAGCATCTGTTTAACATATGCCATCGTACCAACTGAGTAGAGATCTTGCTCATCAGGCTGTTCATCATGCATTTCTTTTTGTGTTACTAATAATATCAGTTGGTCCTCTAACATCGCTTGTTCTAGCGCCGCTACAGAACGATTTCTACCCACATCAATATGTAACACCATCGACGGGTATACTAAAAGTCCACGTAAAGGCAATAATGGTACATTTGTTGTTTTTTGTATTGTCACCATGCGGGTATTCACCTCCGTCAAAATTTTCTTATTCACTCCCACGCTACTAGTATGTGTCTAAAAAGCTGATTCACACTAGTTAATCAATTGAGCCAAAAATTTCATTTAATTACAGTTGGCTTTATGTATGAATGAATAAAAAGCTGACTGTCGAATGTGCGAATATTGCACAATCGAAGTCAGCTAAATTACTCTTTATCTCATAACAATAGACAGCCACGTCTGTTCGTTATGCTGAAGTTTTTGTGTCGCTACCTTCATCGAGTTCAGTGCCATCTTCAAGAAGCAATTTCGGTTTTTCTTTATCCGTAATTGTTTTTGCCGTAATGATACATTTTTTCACGTCTTCACGTGAAGGTAATTCGTACATTACATCAAGCATTGTTGACTCAATAATTGAACGAAGACCGCGTGCACCTGTTTTTCGCTCAATTGCTTCTTTTGCAATTTCAGAAAGGGCACCTTCATCAAACTCAAGCTCAACACCATCTAATTCAAGCATTTTTTGATATTGCTTAGCTAGTGCATTTTTAGGCTCTGTTAAAATTTGTACAAGCGCAGCCTCGTTTAATTGCTCTAGGCTAGCAAGTACCGGTAATCGACCGATGAACTCTGGAATTAAGCCGAATTTCAATAAATCCTCTGGAATCAGCTTTGCCATAATTGAGCCTTCTTCCATATCAATTTTGTTAGGATCTGAACCGAAGCCAATTACTTTTTCACCCTGACGACGTTTAATAATGGACTCTATTCCATCAAACGCTCCACCCACAATAAATAAGATGTTCGTAGTATCGATTTGTAAGAACTCCTGATGAGGATGCTTACGACCACCTTGCGGTGGGACACTCGCAACTGTACCTTCTAAGATTTTAAGAAGTGCTTGTTGTACACCTTCACCCGATACATCACGTGTAATGGATGGATTTTCAGATTTACGTGCAACTTTATCGATTTCATCAATATAGATAATCCCTTTTTCAGCACGCTCAATATCGTAATCTGCTGATTGAATTAATTTTAATAAGATATTCTCAACGTCCTCACCAACATAGCCGGCTTCAGTTAGTGAAGTAGCGTCTGCAATAGCAAAAGGAACGTTTAATATACGCGCCAATGTTTGGGCTAATAAAGTTTTACCGCTACCAGTTGGGCCGATTAACACAATGTTCGATTTCGCTAATTCTACATCATCAATTTTACTATTTGTATTAATGCGTTTGTAGTGATTGTAAACCGCAACTGCTAAAGCTTTTTTAGCACGTTCTTGACCTATTACATACTCATCTAAAATCGTTAAGATTTCTTTCGGTTTTGGAATATCTTGGAATTCAATTTCTTCTTCAACGCCCAGTTCCTCTACAACGATTTCTGAACAAAGTTCGATACATTCATCACAAATATAAACACCAGGACCCGCAACTAGTTTACGTACCTGTTCTTGTGGTTTCCCACAGAATGAGCATTTTAAATTGCCTTTTTCATCATTAAATTTGAACAATATGTTTCACCCCTATTCAAGCAACAATCTTACAAGATTATTGAATCATTATCAAATAAATTGTCTGCATCCATTTACACCACGGCGTTTATGGTTCAAGATTTCTGACACTCATTGTACAAAAAACATGAATATTGCCACAAAGTTTCCATTTCATTAACTTAATAAATTCCAGCTCACCATCATAGCGAGTAGTTTAACAAATGTTATCCACTACTTAGGGCGAGTCTAAATTCTACTAATAATACCTTTTATTACCACATAAGTGTAAGTAACTGATTCTTCAGAAAGCACTAGCGACCAGAGACCTTACGTTTAGCCAAACTACCTGACCTTCTTCAGTTGGTATTGACTCGTGACTTCACGTTTATACTCGGTAGTACAAGTTACAATTTTTTCAAAATCTATTACATTCGCCAGAGGCTTAACTTCATTCAGAAGAGGATGTATTTCGTTGTTCCTCATTTGGAAGAATTGAGACATCAATCAATTAAACCCTATCTCTGCTGAATAAAGTCAAATTTTAGCATCGTGTGATAAGTCAAACAACACTATGTATTAGAGAAATGTAAAGGCTTTGCCTATCCCTCTTCAAAAAAGCACTCCTTTTGGAGGATGCTTTTGCAGTGAAAGTAGTCGTAAAACTAAACCTAACGTGGAATCTAGCTACACCTAAACACACAATATGTGATAAAACAAGGCACGGTTTAATGCCGTACCTTGTTTTCATTTTTCTATCCAGTTACAAAAAAATCCTATTCAGTAATTTTAGCGTTTTCTACTAAAAATTCAACTGTTTTTTGAATTTTAATGTCGTTTTCAAGAACTGCTGTGCCACCTAAAGCACCAGTAATTTGCTCTTTTGTCATGTTAAATTGAGCAGTCATTTTTTCTAATTCAGCTTCGATATCAGCTTCAGTAGCTTCAACTTTTTCAGCTTCTGCAATTGCTTCAAGAGTTAAAGATACACGTACACGGCTTTCTGCTTCTTCTTTCATTTGTCCGCGTAAATCTTCTTCTGATTGACCTGAGAATTGATAGTAAAGGTCTAAGTTCATACCTTGCATTTGTAAACGTTGACCAAATTCTTGTAACATACGATCAGTTTCAGAGTTAATCATACCAGCAGGTACTTCAAAATCAGCATTTCCAGCTGCTTTTTCAACTAATTCGTCACGAAGTGCTGCATTTGATTCAGCTAGTTTTTGTTCAGCAGTTTGCTCTTTGATTTTAGCGCGTAAAGCTTCTACACCTTCAACTTCTGGGTCTAATTCTTTAGCGAATTCATCGTTTAGTTCTGGAAGAACTTTTGTTTTAACTTCTTTAACTGTTACTTTGAAAGTAGCTTCTTTACCAGCTAATTCAGCTGCATGGTATTCTTCTGGGAAAGTAACAACTACGTCTTTAGATTCGCCAGTTTTAATACCTACAAGTTGCTCTTCGAAGCCAGGGATGAATGAACCTGAACCGATTTCTAGTGGGTAGTCTTCACCTTTGCCACCTTCAAACGCTTCTTCACCTACGAAACCTTCAAAGTCGATAACAGCTGTATCGCCTTCTACGATTGCTTCGTCTTCTTTAATTTCTAGCTCTGCTTTACGAGCTAATTGTTCTTGAATTTGTGCATCTACTTCTTCATCAGTAACTTCTACTGGAAGTTTTGTAACTTCTAAACCTTTATACTCACCAAGTTTTGGCTCTGGTTTCACTGTTACTTGAGCAGTAAATGAAAAATCTTTACCATGTACGAAGTTTTCTGTACCAGAAATTTCCGGGTAATCTACTGGCATAATACCAGCTTCATCGATAGCTTTTGAATAAGATTCAGGAACGATGATTTCTAATGCATCTTGGTATAAAGATTCAATACCAAAGCGTTGTTCAAACATATTACGAGGCATTTTCCCTTTACGGAAACCTGGTACGTTAATTTGTTTTACAACTTTTTTGAACGCCTGGTCCATTGCTGCGTCTACTTCTGCAGCAGGTACTTCAATTGTAAGAGTACCGATATTACCTTCTTGTTTTTCCCATTTTGCTGACATGTATAAATACCTCCAAATAAATAATCAAGTTTATTGTTAGACAATTCATTCGTAACTACGATTTTGACAACCATTTTAGTATAACATAGATGCGTATAGTTTCAACTTATTTCATACTTCATGTAGTTCCGTCATTTTTTCTAACATTTGTAAAAAGTCAATGATTTCATAGTTCATTTCCTGTACTTTTCCGAGCATAGATTGTACAAAGTCAATATAACTATAGGCAATATCATCAGCTTCATACTGGTGCCATTCAAACGGATACGTCACAATGGCATGCTTCGCCATTAAATATTGTACCATTTCCAACGTCGATGGGTCTTGCTCTAATTTATTTTCGATTATTTTTTTTACTTCCCTATACTGAGGCAACTGATTTGGTAAGACTAAATTGATAGGGTTAATAATCTTTGTTCCATTAAATTTTGAAACCGTAATCTCAATTGACACTTCTTGTTCCACTAATAGAATTAACGCTAAACTCTGAACAAATGGATGGATTGTAGGACATTCAATAATATCTTTCAATGCTGTCTTTAATTGCCTTACATTCGTCTCCATTAAACGATGCAGTCGAATAGATTGTTCATTTGCCGTTAAGGCACTAAATACCGAAAGTTCATATTCTTGCTCTTCTAACAATCGTTTTGCATCTTCTTTTTTTTGGAGATTCCTTGCAACATCTTGATTCAAGCTTCTTAAGCGTTCAAATTTCTCAAGCTGATCTTCCGGAAGTACATTTTCTTCTATTAATGTCTAAATTAACGACTCTACTTGATGGTATTCCTTTAATTGCATACATACAGTAACATACAGCTCCATTACTTCCACATATAAAGTCGTACCCATAGCAAACAATTGCTCACAAACATTTTTAACTTTATCGTATGCTTTTAATTCATATAAAGCATACGCGTAAGCACTTAATGCCATTTCATCCCCATCTTCATATAAAAATGCTTTTTCAAAGCTGGCCACTGCCTCTTCATATTGATAATTTTCCGCATACATATGTCCTTCACGTATTAATGTCTGAACAGCACCAGGAAAAACAACAATATTGTCATGTTTTATAACATGTCGTTTTCGCTTTGTCATTTTTCTCACCTCTTTACGACTATTTAACTTATTAGTTTCTATATGAATCATCACCATATCATGGAGTTGATTTACGAATTTGACCGTGGGCTTAATGAGGAGTTGCGATGAGCTACTGGGGGTTAGTCACAAAAGCGTTATCACTGATCTTTGTGCGTTCCTCTATTGATTCCCACCGTGATCTCATCTGTAATGCTCCCCTAATTTACTCCAATTCAATCTCATTAGATGATATACGTTTTACATATGTCATTTTTAACTTTCAACGATGACGATATTAATTTACTCCCTACTTATTTTAAAAAAATCATTGCTTTAGCATTACATATTTTGTAATAAATTGTATTATAATTAATAATATCTTTCATTTATTACTATTTACAGGCATTCAGCTTTCAGCTAACTACAGACAAAAACATCTGTTGCTGACGCTTTGCTTTCGCACAAAAAACATCTGTTGCTGACGCTTTGCTTTCGCACAAAAAACATCTGCAGGAATGCACAGAGCTGATTCCTGACGCAATTATGCCGTAGCATAATTGCTGGCAAAAGTTCTTCACAAGGAGTGGAATACATGCAATTAATAGATACAGTTAGTGAATTTGGTAGTAGCATCTCTCCTATGTTTGAGGCACTACCAATTAAAGTTGTTTCGTTTTCTACAGCGGACAATCCTTATCAGAAGGATTACCCGATTGAATTTGAAATACTCACACGAACAAAGATTGATTTATACACGCAAGAAGCTAATACACATATTATAAGTATCCAAGGTTACATTCCTGGCTCCATTTCAATCGGACACCAACATGAGTCACTTTTTATTATTCCCCAAAGTGTACACATTGAATGCAACTATAAACTTCTAAGTATCGACCAAAAAGATATGCAACGAATCTTACAGCACGCCGAACCGAATCTTCATTATAGCGAATGGCTAATCGAAACCATTAAAAATGCAAATATTCTCGTTGAATTAAAAACCAATCAAAATACTTATACTGAATGGCCGCTCGGTATAAAGTCAGCCCTTATATCATAACTAAGATGAGACATACTTAAATAGGTATGTCTTTTTTTGTACTCCTTGAATAAGACTTTCCCTTTTTGTTGCTTGTCTATCATATCAACTTTTTGTTGTTTCTGGAATTCCCATTGCGAATATACTTCTATATCACTAGAAAACTTTACAAATCAACAAATTCATCGTTGAAGCGTTATAATAAAAAGACCTAGCTCCATATAAGCATTTTTACTATGTTCTACTAACACTTCGAAAAGAATGCTCTTATAGAGAATTAATTTAACCTCGGGGGAATTACAGATGGATATTAAAAATACATTACAATCATTCTCAACCATGACATCTTCAGAACGACAAGAATTCATGTTACAAAAGGGCGATTGGTTGTTACAAGAAATGTTAACGCACATTGGTTCACCAGATGCCGAATTACGAGACAAATTAATTTATCGAACTTTTATTGATCTACTTAGCGACAATTTACTGAGCAATGAACAGCTACAATATTTATTTGATACTGTAATAGGCGACGATTATTTATTTTTAAGCATAGGCGAAGAAATGACAGATAGTGTCTTCACTCGTTCGTTTTCTGCTTTACTTGTAGCAAGTATTCTCGCTAAAGATGCTGAACTACTAATTTTAAAGGATGAGCGTTTACAAATTTTCTTTAAAAAGATTGGTCGCTATTTATTATTGGAAAAAGATACGAGAGGACATGTTCAAGATAAAGGTTGGGCGCATAGCATTGCACATGGTGCAGATTTAGCGGCTATGACAATTAAACACCCCAAATTTGATTTACAACATGCGCCTTTAATCTTGCATGCTTTGAAACTTGTTACTTGGAAAGATACTGTTTTTGTCAACGACGAGGAGGAACGCTTAGTTAATATTATTGAAGCGTTACTAGCTCGTGACTACTCTGAGGAAGCATTAATAGAATTTGCCGAACAGACATTTGACAAATTTGAAATGCATTTAGTGACTCAAGGTTATAACGAAGCCTTTTTCAGCGGACGAACATGTACATTAAATTTAATGAAAACATTGTATTTTGCTTTAAAGATGCAAAACCTAGCCCCAAATCTTCAAAATACTATTTATGGACAAGTCGCAAAATGGCTAAAACTAGGTGCATAAAATATCTGGCGTAATTAGACGAGCTAAAGCGAATTTCACTTTCTTTCTGCTTCAAACATTTAATTTCGTTCCCATACCAAATTTAGCAAACTAAGAATCCCCTTAGTTTGCTTTTTTTACTTTTCAAGTAAAATATCAAGAATACAATAAATGGAAGTTGGTAATTATATTAACATAATTTATATTCGTTTCCGAAATACCCCTTTCCAATCATCCCTTACATTGAAAGTTTATCCTTATATATCCATAATATCGCTTTTTGTTTACTCACATTTTTTAAAAACGCAACAATAAAGCATTCAACAACCTAATTTAACGGCGATTTTATTACAAAATGACGTCTGAAATGTGAAATGACATTTTCACAAAAAAAACTATTTACATAGTTAAGGATAAGAAACTCAGTGTTTTCAACGTTTGAACAGTGTTTATTATATTAAACACAAAAATACTAATATTGAAATAACGATTTTTGTTCAATAAATGTTCATATTTATCCCCAGTTTACTATTAAAAATATAAAAAAATAATTTTTTTTCTTTCAAACGGGGCGTATAATCCTATATGCAAACGACGACATTTGTGTCGATCGATTATGACATATTGTTTGAAAATCGATTACACAGATTAATGACTTTGCGAACGCTTGCAATAGACCAATCAAATACTAAATTCAATGTTTCATAGTGAACCATGCCATTGTAAGTATTTCTGATTATTTGATTGGTACAACAATTAAAAGAGGTGACCGTATTACCCACTATTTATAATTTCGAATCTATATATAAACACATGAAATTTATGAATAGCCGTTTTATAGAAAGGAGTCAAACATGAAGAAAAAGTTAAGCTTAATGTTTGTTGCATTTAGTGCGCTAGCAATTCTTGCTGGCTGTGAACCCCTAACAATTTTTGATCCTAAAGGGCCAAATGCCAAAACATTATCAGACACAATTATTTTATCCATTATTACAATGGCCTTTATATTACTAGTCGTGTATGTGCTTTTAGCATTTATGCTAACTAAATATCGTGCTTCAAAATCATCTGCCGATTATGAGCCTCCTCACGAAGAGGGTAGTCATCTACTTGAAATAATATGGACAGTTATCCCTATTATCATAGTGGCATTCTTGGCAGTTGTTACTGTAAGAACAACAAGTACAGTCGAGACGACACCAGAAGGTTATGACAATAAAGAGCCACTTGTTATTTACGCATCATCTTCTAACTGGAAATGGCATTTTAGCTATCCAGAGCAAGGTGTTGAAACTGTAAACTATGTAAATATTCCAACTGACCGTCCAATCGAGTTTAAACTTTACTCTTTCGGACCAATCACAAGTTTCTGGATTCCACAATTAGCTGGTCAAAAATATGCGATGAGTGACATGTTAACAACTATTCACCTTGCTGCAGATGTGCCTGGTTCATACATGGGCCGTAACTCTAACTTTAACGGTCGCGGTTTTGCTGAAATGGAATTTGACGCAGAAGCTATGACACAAGAAAAATTCGACGAATGGGTTTCTGATGTGAAATCAAAAGAAAAACCATTAACAGAAGAAAAATTTGATGAACTATTAAAAGCAGAACACGTTGGTCGTTCAAGCTATTCATCTACACACTTAGAATTTAGACCTGCTCCAATGGAACACAGTGAACACATGAAAATGGGCGGCATGGATCATAGTGATATGGACATGTCCGAAGATGAAATGGATCACTCTAAAATGGAGCATGGGAATCACTGATTCACAAAAAAATTCTGAAGCAACACATTCACATTAATTTTTACACCTGAAAGGAGCGCATCCAATGAGTATGGAAGAAGTATTCCATCCTATGCAAGAACCGATGATTTTAGCGGCAGCTATTAGTATCGTAGTTGGAGCAGTTGTTATCGTAGCTGGCCTTACATATTTCAAAAAATGGGGCTATTTCTACAAAAACTGGCTTTCAACTGTTGACCATAAAAAAATCGGTATTATGTATATCGCTACAGCACTTTTGATGCTATTCCGCGGCGGTATCGATGCACTATTAATGCGTGCACAAACGGCAGTTCCAGATAATGGACTTCTTGATGCACAACACTATAATGAGATTTTCACAACACACGGTTTATTAATGATTTTATTCATGGCTATGCCATTCGTAATTGGTTTAATGAACATTGTAATCCCACTGCAAATTGGTGCACGTGACGTTGCCTTCCCACGTCTGAATGCAGTCAGCTTCTGGTTATTTGCAGCTGGTTGTGGTTTATTAAACCTATCATTTATCATTGGTGGTTCACCTGATGCTGGTTGGACAGCATACTTCCCATTAGCTGGGACAGAATTCAGTCCAACTGTTGGGAACAACTACTATTCTTTAGCTTTACAATTATCAGGGATTGGTACGTTAATGACTGGTGTTAACTTCATCGCAACAATCATTAAAATGCGTGCACCTGGTATGACATTAATGAAAATGCCAATGTTCACTTGGTCAATTTTAATTACAAACATTATTATCGTATTTGCATTCCCAGTATTAACTGTAGCACTTGCATTAATGATGCTTGACCGTCAATTCGGTACACAATTCTTTGCCATGCAAAATGGTGGTATGGATATGCTTTGGGCCAACCTATTCTGGGTTTGGGGACATCCTGAGGTTTATATCGTTATCCTACCTGCTTTCGGTATCTTCTCTGAAATCATTGCGACATTTGCACGTAAAAACTTATACGGCTATAAATCAATGGTTATGAGTATGGTCGTTATTTCGTTACTATCATTCTTAGTATGGGCCCACCACTTCTATACAATGGGTCACGGTGTAATGGTAAACAGCGTATTCTCTATTACAACAATGGCAATCGCTGTTCCGACAGGGGTTAAAATATTTAACTGGTTGCTCACAATGAGACACGGTAAAATTCAATTTACAACTCCTATGCTATATGCTCTTGGCTTTATTCCTATCTTCACAATTGGTGGGGTTACAGGGGTAATGCTTGCAATGGCAAGTGCTGACTATCAATATCATAATACGATGTTCTTAGTTGCCCACTTCCACTATGTATTAATTCCAGGTACAGTATTCGGTGTACTTGCAGGTTACCACTACTGGTGGCCAAAAATGTTCGGTTTCCGTTTAAATGAAAAACTAGGTAAAGCAGCTTTCTGGTTTATCGCAGTATGCTTTAACGTAACATTCTTCCCTCTATTCATTTTAGGTTTAGATGGTTACGCTCGTCGTATGTACACTTACTCTGAGTCAACTGGCTACGGTCCATTGAACATGCTATCGTTCATCGGTGGTATTGGTCTTGCTGTCGGCTTTGCGTTAATCGTATATAACATTTACTACAGCTGGAAACATATGCCACGTAATGAAAAAGCAGATGTTTGGGATGGTCGTACGCTAGAATGGGCTACTCATTCTCCAGTACCAGAGTATAACTTTGCAGTAGTTCCAACGGTTACACGTTTAGATGAATACTGGTTCGCGAAAAAAGAAGGTCGCGATATTACAGCCGGTAAAATTGAAAAAATTCACATGCCTAACAACACTGGCACTCCATTCTGGATGAGCGGATTCTTCTTCCTTGCAGCATTCTTTGCTGTATTCAATCTATGGGTTCCAGCAATCATTAGTATGATTGGTGTATTTGGCTTTATGATTCATCGTTCATTCGAAAAGGATCATGGTCGATACATTTCAGTTGAAGAAGTTATGGCAACTGAAAAAAGCTTGAGAGGTGATAAATAATATGAAAATCGATTCTTCACTTCCATTAGAATATAGTACAGAAGAAAATCGCCTGAAAATTTTCGGTTTCTGGATTTTCCTTGGTGCCGAAATCGTATTATTCGCCACACTATTTACAGTGTATTTCACACTTCAAACACGTACAGGTAGTGGCCCAAATGGCGCTGAGATTTTCGAACTAACACCAGTATTATGGGAAACATTCTTATTATTAACAAGTAGTTTCACAATTGGTCTTGGTGTTCATGCAATGCGCATTGGCAATAAAAAAGCGATGATGGCATTTTTCATCATCACACTTCTATTAGGTCTTGGCTTCTTAGCCATTGAAATCGATGAATTTGTCACATATGTTAATGAAGGTGCAACAATTCGAACAAGTGCATTCTTATCGGCATTAATGACTTTACTTGGTACGCACGGTCTCCACGTAACATTTGGTTTCTTCTGGGGCGTTGCCATTTTAATGCAAGTAGCTAGCCGTGGTTTAAACCCACAAACGGCTAACAAAGCGTTTATCTTCTCACTGTACTGGCACTTCTTAGACGTTGTTTGGATTTTCATCTTCAGCTTCGTCTACTTGAAAGGACTGATTAGCTGATGAAGGAATTATTCCCAAAACAACATGTGATGGGCTTCGGCTTCTCACTATTACTAACAGTTGTAGCTTTAGCTGTTGTTAAATTCGATATGTCTCTTAACATGGCATTTGGTGTTTTACTAGTAACTGCTCTTGCACAAGCAACTGTACAATTAGTATTATTCATGCACATCGGTGAATCTGAAGACAAGAAAACGTTATATACAACGATTTTATATTCAGTATTCGTAGGTGTTGTCACAATCATTGGTACATTATTCGCAATGATCTGGGGCTATAATTGATAAACAGAGCCGAGAAAATGATATCATTTTCTCGGCTCTTTCTTTTTGTCTTACTAATTTCTCAACTCAAAAATACCAATCCTTCTTATGTCTTGCCCCTCACTTACTTATTTACAAACATAGTTGGCACTGATCTGTTAAAAGTTTGTATAGCAGTCTCAAATTTTGAAGAACTCCCATTTACAAAAAAGCTTTCTGGCTCAGCATGCTCACCTATATGAAACTACTAGCTACAATAGTCCCTTGCTATAACACAAAACCATTAGAAACCTCTATTCAATAACTAATCCACTAATGTTCGCTTATTGACCCCTAGTACCATTCCTATTTTAAATTAGTAACTAAATAAATAAATATGGCGTAAATCTACTTTTTATTTCATATATAAAAAGAGATTGCTATATCTTTTACCAAGAATAGGAGATGAAAGTAATGAACAAATTTTTTAAAGTTTTAAGTGTTGGAGCACTAGCACTAACACTGGCAGCTTGTAACAGTAGCGCTACCCCTAAGAAAGACACAACTAATACAAGTAAACTCACTTTAGAGCAAGTGTATGAAAAAGCGGTAGAGCGCCAATCAGACATTAAAAGTACAACTGCAAAAATGGAGTTGACTCAAGATTCCAAAGTTGAAGCAGGCGAACAATCTATGGAGTTTTCCATCAAATCAAATATGGATATGGATGTAGTTACCGATCCAATTGCTATGCACTTATCAGGTTCAGTGACAATGCCAGATATGGCTAGTTCAGATCAAAAAAGTACAGAAATGCCGATTGATATGTACATGAAGAAAGATCAAGGCTTTTTCATGAAGGATGAAGCAACTAATGGTTGGTATAAATTACCAAACGAGCAATTTGATGACATTATGGAACAAACTGCATCATCTGCGGATGCTAAGGCACAATTAGAACAGCTTAAAAACTATATTAAAGATTTCAAATTCGAACAAACAGATAATGCATATATCTTAACTTTAGACGCTAAGGGCGATGAATTTAAAGAACTGATCGATTCTGAAATTAGCAAATCAATGAAAGATATGGGTCTTGAAGAAAATCCACTTGATAACTTAACGATTGATAAAATACACTACGTTCTAGAAATCGATAAAAAGACTTTCGATACAACTAAAATGGATATGAATTTCGATTTGAAAATGAAGATTGAAAATCAAGAACTAGAAACGAAAACAAAATCAGTTGTGACATTCACTGAGTTCAATCACCTAAAAACAATCGATATCCCACAAGAAATTATCGATAACGCACAATCTAGCCCTCAATAATAAACATAAAAAGGAATCTGCATACTTTAATGTACGTAGATTCCTTTTACTTTAGGTACTGCTTCAATTAGAACAGCACATTTACCTTATCAGACGAGTCTCTCCGCAATAAACTAATTACTTCACTAAAGGCAATTGGCCACGTTTAAAGCTTATCAACATCGGAAGGATTATCTATAGCATAATGAAGTAATCCTTCAAAATCCTTCAGTTCCGGATTAAGATTTATATACGTATATTCATAGTTCATTCCTAGTTTAGCTACAATTCGTAAAGAGGCCACGTTTTCAGGATGAACGACTGCAATAACCTTAAGTAAACCAATCTTATTGAACGCATAATTCAGTAAAGCTTGTGCAGCCTCATACGCAATTCCTTGCCCTCTATAAGCTTTCGAAATACCATAATAGATTTCGACCTCAGTTTCTTTTACATCACCTGGACCAAGGCCACAATAGCCAATTAACGTTTGCCTCTCCCTATCTACTATGGCTAGATTCAATTTATGTATTTTGGAAAGCGTATTTTTATTGTTGCATTGGATGGACCACTCTATTATCCGCTGAACATCACCTCGACTAGGTACATCCTCTGGAATAAATCGATAAAAATCAGGCTCAGAAACTACTGCATACAATTCATCCAAATCAGTTAAAGCATATGGACGAATGATCAGCCTCTCGGTTTCAATATGTAGATTTAAAAACATATTGTTTACTCCTTCAATTGAATTGAAATTAAAAAATCTTCATTCCTTTTGTGTACATATACTAGTCCCAATAATTCTTCATTAAATCAGTTGCCCAACTTGGCTGCTTTAATTCACCTTTTGGTAAAAACTCTTTCATGACAGGTTTAATATCAATAATTGGTGTTCCATCAATAGCATCGAGGCCGCTAACGATTAATGTTCTATCTTTTAATTCTAGTAATTCTACAACCGTTACACCTATTTTGTTAGGTCTATTTTTGCCTCTCTGAGCGAAAATACCGACTTCCGGATAATCCTTATTATTTCTCGGATGTCTCGCTTCATATTGAATTTTCTCATCTACAACTTTATCAAAATAAAAAATTATTTCTAAATGAGAAAAATCATCAATCCCTTTTAAAGACGATGCATGTATATCTTTTGTCAATTCAACAGTAGAAATGACGTTACCCCAATTGTCATCTTTAATCATTTTTCGACTATTGCTCACTACAGCTATTGGTTTAATACTGTATTCCATACAAAATGACCTCATCTATCGTTGTTTCCACTTGCATATCTTCCGTTTAATTCCAGTATACTCCAACAATTACCAATGTCAATTTTGGGAGAATACCTGCTTTTATTCTTTATCTACAGTTTTTTGGGGATTAAGTGTTAGTATACCGAACTTAATCCCTTTTATATTTCCTAGCATTGTAAAAACTTCACTACCATGTACATTTATTATCCTTCATAAAACGAAATCAATTTTATTCCCCTGACGTCCCATAGTCTTTTATCGTTATTTTTACCTCACACTGAATCGGTATCTCGCTAAATGTTTGATCCCAATCTTTTTTTAGCTTTTTCCATACTTTTGGATACTCTATTCTCAATCTTGTTCCAAACCCTGATACGTCCGTTTGATATTCTTTTTGTATCTTCTCTAAAACATTTTTCACAAGACGCTCTACCTCTTTTTCAGTAGCCCTTTCTGCTTTTTTCAAAAACTTATTATCAAATGTTTTCTCAGAAAGTACCCAATGCTCAGCAATTCGCCCTTCAGATTCGATTTTTACATTAAATGAAATATTGTCTCCATCAACATGGGGTGTAATTTTACTTTTCATTGACAATATCTCGTATATAATCGGCTGATCTGTGCCTTCATAAAAACTTGTTACTAAACCCCCTTTGCCCTTTCCAGTTATCCACGTAATCCCCTCTAATTCTTTTCCCGTAAGAAAACCTCGCAGTTTTTTTGTGCTACCTTTTATCACAGCTGCTCCGGCAAATCTAATTTCTCCATTTTCTGAAGTTACACTTTGCAACAAAAAACTTGCTCTAGAATTTAATTTTCCTTGTAACTTTGCAAATGTCATCGGGGGTAGTATCTTTGTCGTTCTTTTATGTCCTTTCATCATCTCAACAAGTTGAAACGCAGGAATTTTAGTTGGTTCGTTCGATTCAAGAATATTACTTGCATGATTTTTAGCGATTAGAAGAAGCGCACTTGGTCTCATTTCCAGTTCCCTAAGAAAAAAATCCATTGTTTGTGTTAGATTGAATGCACTTGCAAAATCCTCTCCTAGGACAATGACCTTTGAATGTTCTGCAAAGGCTCGTTTGTCGTTTTTTAACATCATATTACGCAAAGTAGGAAGAATAGCATCTCCGGTTTCTGAAACGTTTTTGTAAGCTTTTTGTTGTTTTTTACCTTCTTTCGCACCGGAACCAGTTGTCTCTGAGTTAACGAATTGATTGGTAATTGTAATCAGCTCTTTATTAGAGTTTCTAGCTTCTTGTTCCTCCAATGCCTCCCTAGAACTACTATCTGTTTCTAAATCTAACGAGGTACCTACAACAAGACCTAAGTCTTCAATTTCTTTACTGCTCCAACAACCTGTAAGAATTAAAAGTATAAGAGATAATAGCAAACCTAAACGAAATCGTACCTTCATATTGTTTAGTTTCATGTCTTTCCACCCTTCAACCTCGAAATAAAAAGTAAGAGTACTGGAAAAACACCAAATAAGAATAATGCAGCATTCCCAATCATATCACCGAACTTAAAGAGGTCATTGATATTTTTAGGCGTCATAGAAATAATGTAAATAATCGGTAACAAACCAAATATAAAGGGCTGTATGTTCTTTTTAAAGAGTTGAGCTAATCCTAAAGCAGCGGCAAAATAGGTAATAGAAAAGGTGGCGAATATTTGCATAATCCAAATCACGAGTAAAAAAGACTCAAATCGTTCAAAGATTAACCCCGGAATTTCAAAACTTCGCATAAGTTCTAATGTAGGCCATGTTCTCGTGACAACTCCATCGATTGATAAAGCACCTATTACCATTACAACTGTTATGACATAAAAGAATAAGGGAATCGTTAAGCCAACAAGGACGACTTTTACTGCTTTCGTTTTCTCCGACTGCTTCATTAATGCGACAAGCAACAGCATAATTTCAGGACCTAAAAATGCAAGGGTTGCTGTCTTTACTCCTTTTAATACTGGCATGACTCCCAATCCTAATACCGGACGTAGATTATCTATTTCAAATATGCCCAAGCTCATAAAAGCTACCAATAGAAAGAGGACAAACGTAATAGGAAAGATGATTTCAAATAGTCGAGCAATCGAATTGATTCCGCTACTAATCAAATAGAGCCCTATCCACATAAAGGGCAAAATGATAGCCCAAGTTGGCGTACCTTCGAGCAGAAAGAGTGAGGTTACTTCAGCCATTATCCTGACTTCAAATGCTGAAATTGTAAAGAAATAGACGATTATAAGCAAACTCAAGAACCAACCTACCCATTTCCCTACAATATCTTGGCTATATTGATAGAAGGTTTTTTCAGGATATTTTTGGCTTAATTTCACGATAATCACGGCTGCGATTATCGCAATGACTCCTCCTAAAAAAACACTAATCCATACATCCGGTGATTTGACCTTTTCAACAGATGTTCTTGGCAAGGTAAGTATTCCTGTAGCCAAAATATAATTAGCGAGGACAACAACTGCTTGTGAAGCCGTAATTTTGTCTTGAGAATTAATCATCATGCCAGTTTATTTCCTTTCCTAGTGACTAATCTTGACGGCTAGAATCTTTTGTATGCAACATCTTCGGACGACGTTTCATCATCATAAGTGGCATACGAACCATAAAGTCTTTCCAATCGCTTGCTCTATAAGGAACCGTCGGACTAACAAAAGGGATGCCAAAACTCTTCAACTTCACCAAATGACTGCAAAGAAGTAAGAAAAACAGGATAACCCCATATAAACCAAATAAAGCAGCAAAAAACATTGCTACGAAACGAAGCATGCGCAATGAAATTCCCGCATTATATTGCGGAATAGCAAAGGAAGAAATAGCTGTTAACGCAACAACAATTACCATAATGGGGCTAACAATCCCTGCTTGTACAGCAGCTTCCCCAATAACAAGCCCTCCGACTATTCCCATTGTAGGACCAATAGGCTTAGGCAAACGAAGCCCAGCTTCTCGTAAAATTTCAATAGCTACTTCCATAATTAGTGCCTCAATTATTGCAGGAAATGGAACACCTTCCCTCGTTCCCATCATAGACAATGCTAGCTTAGTTGGAATTAAGCCCTGATGAAACGAGACAAACGATATATAGATGGATGGTGCAAAAAGCGTAATAGCTGCAGCTAAATAACGTAATAGACGAATGAGCGTACTTGGCAACCATCGTTCATAATAGTCTTCTGGTGATTGCAATAACATACTAAATGTCACTGGCACGATTAATGCAAAAGGTGTCCCATCTAATAAAATTGCCACTCTTCCTTCCATCAAGGCAGCAAAAACACGATCTGGGCGTTCCGTATTCTGAACTTGTGTAAAAGGGCTGAGATAATTATCTTCGATTAGTTGCTCTACGTAGCCCGATTCCGCAACATCATCAATATTTATTGTTTCAATTCTTTTCTTAACCTCTTCGACCAAGTTTGGGTCTGCAATCTCATTAACATAGGCGATAACCAATTCTTTTTTTGTACGTTTACCTACTTGGAAATTGATAATTGATAAATCACTATTTTCACCATGCTGTCTCAATAGAGCCGTATTATCACTTAACGTTTCTGTAAAGCCTAATCTCGGACCTCGAACCAATGCTTCTGATACCGGTTCTTCAATATTGCGCGATTTTCCTTTGACTGTCCCGAGCATTAATACATTTGGCATTCCATCAATTATCAAGGCGGTCGTCCCTGCTAATATTTTGCCTACAGATTGCTTTACATCATACTCTTCTGTTATGTCACTAACGGAAAGAACTTCATTTTTAATAAATGTCTGTAAAAAGACTCCTTTTTCATATAAAGACTCCAGATCATCTTTTTGTGAAAAATTCCCCATAAGAGATGTCAAAATATGTTTATCAATCAGTTCTTTATCTGACAGCCCATCAAGAAAAATAATCGTTGCACGTATGTCTGTGTTCCCTATGTGAAACTCCCTAAAATGCACATCCCAGTTATGACCAATCTCTTTCTTAACAAGTTCAACATCTAAGTTGTAATTACCCGTATAATAATCAAATGACTCTTGGGAAGATTTCACTGTTTGGTGTTCGAGCTCATCTTTTGGTTTCGCCTGACCTTTTATTTTCACCATGCCATCGTCATTCATCTCTTGTTTAGATACTATCCCATTAAACAATTTGAAAATAATATAGGGAATGAAAAATACAATAAAACCTTGCATAAATACTTTCCATTCTGGAATGTAGGCTAAGATCTTTTCCCACATATTCATCACCCTCTTAAGCTGATAATAAAGCGAATTACAGCTTCACGATTTATATAGTTCCATCATTATCTAAGCAACAGCATTTTAAACTTATTTCATTCAACATTGTTCGCAAGATATGAATAAGGTTGTAATTATGTTGAAAATCTTTTTTGTGTAAAAAAAAATCTTTTGCAATTGTTGTGCAAAAGATTTCAGTTAATGGTGATCACTATTAATTTTTAACTACTAATAAAATACATTAAAATATTGTCCTATATATGATATGGTATATTATCTACAATGCTATTTTAGAAGGTGGAAAACATGCTAGAAGTAAGTGAAAGTAAGTTAGCACAATATATTATACATTTTATTGACGATGCACTCGTGTTAGGTGAAGAATCATTAACACAACCAGAGGTCATGCTAGAGGCAGCTTTTACACAGCTAGCGTTTAGCAAAATTGATTTGGAACAGCAATTTGAATTTTTTCATGAAACAAATATTGGGTTAAATGAGGTTTACACATATGTGAGAGCAATTTTTGAGCAGGAAAATAGTTTCCTTGAACAATCAATAAACATTGCTAAACACTTACATAGTGTATCTCAGCACCCTAACATTAAAAGTGGCGAATTGTTTATTGGATTATTTGACAATTGTTTTCTGTCTACAGAAGCTAAAAAAATAATCGCCATCGTTAAAATTGATGAAAAAGAAATGTTTTTAGATGTAAAAAACGAGCAAAATAAAATGGTTATCAACGGTATTGATGGCATCAATGTAAAGAAAGTCAACAATTTGGCCATCATCGTAGATATGGGGCCGGAACAGACACCTGCTATCTTTATGAAAACGAAAAGGAAAGAAGATATTATCTATTGGCAAGAACGTTTTTTAAAGATTAAAGCTGCAGATGAACATTATTATAAAACGAATTTAGCCTTAACAGAATGCAAAAAATATATCTTAAAAGAAGAAAGCTTTACAAATACTGAAAAGCTAGGTCTTTTAAATAAAACGCTTGATTATTTTAGAAATGAAGATGAATTTCAAGTAAATAATTATATTGAAACGGTGTTTGAAAATGCGGAGCCAACACAAAAAGACATTATCATCAATTCGGTAAAACCTTATGAAACTGTTATTTCTGAGAGCGCACTTGAAAAGGCTGAAAAAAAATATAAACGTAAAATTAAACTCGACTCCAATATTGAAATCCAGGTAAACGTACAGGATATCGAAAAAGTAGATGAACTAATTGAAGTAGGCTACGATGAATCTACAAATCGAAAGTTCTACAAAATTTATTTCCAGGAAGAACTATAAATCAATTAAGCCTTGGCGTAATTGCGTCCGGAATCGACTTAAAGAAGTTAAATTCTAAGAGACTTCCCTAGTATACAAAGGAAGCTCCTTACCATAGCGTGTGGTTGATTTCCGTTCCGACTGGGCGCTTTGTAGCTGCCGCTTCGCTTTCGCACAGTTAAAACATTTGTAGCTGCCGCTTTGCTTTCGCTACAGAAAACATTTGTTGTTGTTGCTGTCGCTACGCTTTCGCACAGTTAAAACATTTGTTGTTGCTGTCGCTTCGCTTTCGCACAGAGCAGAGCTTCCTGGGGGCGTCCGATGAGCCGCTTGGGGCAACAGATGTTTTTTGCGCAAAAGCGTAGTGCTAACGTAGCGACAGCGGCAGGATGTTGGTCACGAAGGTGTTATCACAGGATGTGATGCTATTAGCCTTCGTTCCTCGATTGTGATCCCCTAGGAGTCGCCCAGTCTCCACTCCAATCAACTGGTCTCAATTTCGCCTTGGCGTAATTATAGCAATCGCTTCGAAGGCAATTATAATAATTACCAATGATTTCGTATTACCTAAAATCCACGGCTTCAAATAGCTCAATAGCTCTTCCATCACCCTAATATCCCCTATTATTACCTATACATCAAATTTGTTAATATGTTACAATTAAGTTAAGTATTTTTATCGAAATAGGGGGATCTTTTTAATATGTCCTATATAAACGATTTACAGTATTATATTGATAGTGCTTCAATCGGAATTTTACTCGAACTTCTTTTGGTGACAACTTGTATTTCAACTATTATTTATTTAGTAACTAAAAACCAATATATTTCGTACCTTTCGTCTGCACCAATATTTTATTTTCTTTCAATAATTTTGTACCACAATTCACACTTCATTCTCCTTGTCTTAGCAATGACAATACAAGCCTTAGTTATTTTATTTATCCAGAAGAAGAATCTACTAAAGGTAATAACAATGAAAGACAAAGCTCACGACAGTATTTAACATGATAAAAAAAGGACTTGTTTTTATGATTTATCAACAAGTCCTTTTACTTACCTTATACTCTTCCATGTTTTAATGCTCTGGTCCCTCATCTTCATTTATTTCATTTTACATTTCCGGAGCGTCCATACCGAAATTTGCCCATTCCTCTTTAGCCGGACCATAAATGCCGGGAACAGTTAACCCCGCCTGTCGCATAAGAACCGTCATTTGTCCCCGATGGTGATTCTGATGTTGAATCAAGAACATTAAAAGTGTACCAATTTGCATGTCTTGACCGAAAAATTGAATGTGCTCGTGAAGGGTTTGATCAGTCCAATTTGTTTTTACCGCTTGCATAAACGCATTATTAGCTTGAGAATAGCTATTTGCAATAAATTGCGCTGAAGTAGGAACAGGATAATCTTTAGTTGGAGCATCAAATGTTAAACTTGTATTCGAAGTAATAATGCGAATTGCAGTGACCGTATGCCAAGCAATACGTCCTAAAGTCCAATTTTCAGACGTTATTTCCTGCTTAAGTGATTCATCAGTTAGATTATTCAATAACTTCTGTGTACAATCGGCTTCAAACTCCCAAGACTTAAAAAAACCATTTAATGTCTGATACATAATAATCCTCCTCTTTCTTGCGTTAATAATTTCCTTAAAAATGACGCCAACATATAAATGCTCCCATCGTAAAGGAAGTGATTAATTTACAAATTATTAGAGTTTATCAATATAATCATTTAATTGTTTTTGATTCATCGATCCCTTTATCTTGTTCTTTAATATACCTTTAGAATCGAAAATAAAAGTTGTTGGATATGCCACTAATCCAAATGATTTTTGAAGTGTACCCTCTAAATCAAGAAATATAGGGAAATTCAAATTGTATGACTCTTGAAATTCCATAGCATTTTCAATACTATCAACAGAAGTTGTATTAATCGCTAACAGCTCAACATTTTCAGATTTATTGTTATAAAAATCCCTAAATTCAGAAGCCTCTTCTTGACAAGGTCCACACCAAGATGCCCAAAAGTTAACGATTAAGACCTTTCCCTTGTATTCTTTAAACGTTGTTGTTGATTCGTCTAATCGTGTTAACTTTGCGTCAAAAGCAAGCTTTTTTGTTCCATCTTCATTTTCTACTAATGGGTTAACTGAGTTAACTGTTGTTTCTTTTAGGAATACATCTTTCAAAACAATTCCAACAAGTAATACGATTAATAAAGCTGAGAAATATAAACCTAAACGCTTTTTAAATTGCATAAATGATCACCTACATTACCCTTTAAATATTATTTTTCTTCAAGCATACCTAGATTGAATTTTGTTAAGATACTATTAACTTTTCTTTGGCTTTTTGACCAGCTAATCCTGTTTTAAATAATTCAGTAGAATTTTGATGATCTACTATTTTTGTAAATTGTTTTAATAAGTTTTCTATTAAAACATCGAGCATCTCGCCTGCGCTTTGTTCTGTGTCTTGTCCCTTTGGTAATTTGATTTCTTTAATCATTACTCTTTCACCATTTAAATTTGTGACATAATGACGAATATAACCATCTTCTTTTTTAATTTCATATTTCGCTTTACTCTGTTTATTTTTATCTAAAAATAAATTTGGAGATAGTCCATTTAGTTCATCTTTTTTTATTGTATTTATGTAATTATTATTTGTAGATGGGATCATCATTCTATTTACCTCCTTCATTAATTTTTATAGAGGATACCCCTTTATTTGAGTATCAATCATTACTCACTTTTACCATTATATAAATAATTTACCACATTAATCAATTCCCTAAATTCGCTCTACTCTATAACCGCAACGAACCCTTTAAAGACCATTAACGCCTCATTATGTAACAATATGAAAAAATTTCCACACTAATATGACTTCATTTTTTTTCTGGTGGTACATTTACTAAACTAAATTCAAATATTTTCCAAGGGGTTGAAATTGATGAAAATAACTATACATTAAAAGGCAAGCATAAAAAAGCTTATCGCTACGAACATTTTTATGATGAAACCCCGTTATTAGCTTATAGGGGATGCAATGACAGCGGTAGTCATGTACAGAAAACGAACGGATATTAAGGTCTCTAATCAAGTTTTAAGTGCGGATGGTGGGCTAATTGACCAACGCCTGCGCAAGCTATCACATATTTAAAAGGAAATGGGTTATTAAAACTCAAGAGGGCATAAAAATGGACCAACAAATTTTACATGATGATAAAAAGCTACAGAAAGCTTTTTTTAATTTTCTAATACCTGTAATGCTAGCGAATGTGCTGCAATCTTTAGGGCAAGTCTTTGGCATGTTTATAGTTGGACGTAATTTAGGAGTTGATGCGCTAGCGGCGATTTCAGCATTTTTCCCATTCTTCTTCTTTTTAATGGCATTTGCTATTGGGATTGGCTCTGGTAGCTCGATTTTAGTAGGGCAAACATATGGGGCTGGCAATCATGAGAAGATGAAGGAAGTTGTTGGGGTAACACTGGCCTTCACGACGATTATATCAATTGTCGTCGCAATTTTTGGTGGCTTTTTCATTGAATGGATTTTACGTTTTATGCAAACACCTGCAAACATTTTAGATATGAGTATTAGCTATGCTCAAATTTTATTTTTCACCCTACCGATTATGTTTTGGTATATGGTGTATACTACCTTTATGCGTGGTGTAGGTGACTCTAAAACACCTTTTCTATTTTTAGTTATAAGCGTTATTTTAAATATTGCATTCCTACCACCATTAGTTTTTGGTTGGCTTGGTCTACCTGAATTTGGCTTAAACGGTGCTGCTTATGCCTCTGTTTTATCCAATCTAGTAACGATGTTATTATTATTTGCCTACTTGCATAGAACAAAGCATATTTTGCGCCTAGACAAATCGATATTACAGCATTTTAAATTAAAGAAGGATATTTTAGCTTCATTATTAAAGTTAGCCATTCCAGCCAGCATTAGTATGGTTGCAATCTCTGTAGCAGAAATTGCTGTAATAGGCTTCGTTAATGTTTACGGCTCCAATGCTACTGCCGCTTACGGTGTTGTCAATCAAGTGGCTAGCTATGCACAGGTGCCTGCGATGAGTATCGCGATTGCGACATCTGTATTTGTGGCGCAAGCTTTAGGGGCTAACTCTACAGAAATGATTAAAAAAATTCGTCAACTAGGTGTGCTTATTAACTATATTTTAGGTGGCACGATTATTTTAATTATGTATTTATTTGCGGAGCCTATTTTATCTTTCTTTATTGATCAACAGAATACGGTACTGATTGCAAAAAATTATCTATATATTGCATTTTGGAGCTATTTAATTTTTGGCCATACACAAACAGTTTCGGCTACAATGCGAGCTACAGGTGTTGTCTTATGGCCTACAATTTTCCTAGTTATCGCGATTTGGGTAGTCGAGGTGCCATTAGCGTTTGTTTTATCGCACTACACTACATTCGAGCTAAATGGTGTTTGGTTAGCTTACCCTGCTGCCTTCTGTGTGCATTTTGTATTACAATACGCATACTTCAAGCTAGGCTGGCAAAAACGAACATTAAAAGCAATGCTAAGCGATTAATCATTAAAATTGCTGTAGACAAAGCTATACATTACTTTGTCTACAGCAATTTTATAAGTATTTCAAACTTCCACAGGAGGAATTATTCCCCAAACTAATAAGAGAAAGAGTACTAAACCAATTAAAAAGAATATAACTGACGTAATAAATATCGGACCTAATTGATAAGTGAAATTTTCCCTTTTCTGAATTATGCCTGTTTGCCCACTAACTTGAGATGTAAATAACCTAGTCATATCTCCACCACTACTCGAAAAGTAAAAACTGCCCCCAGCAAAAGCTATACCAGTAAAAAACATTATCTCGATAAACCTTACGGAGAAAAATGAAGCAATAAAATACGTAATTAAAACTTCTACAATAAATGCCACTATCATAATAATTAAATTTTTACTACGCATATAAACTCTCCCCCTAAATTTTATACCTCCTATTACTTTGTATACGATTAAACAGGAATTAAGTTCCATTTTTAATTAAATTTAATTGCTATTTTTATGCATTCTTTTTCTGTTAATGGGAAAGAAATTAAATTAATGTTCGATGAGTTGAATTTTGAGATGGAATAAAAATAGGTAGTACTACCCCACTTTTCCACTTTCCATCACTTCCTTCTATGCATAAAAAAAAGGCACCCTACTGAAAGGATGCCTTTTTTATGGTTACATCATTAAAATTAAAGTTTTACGATGTTTGTAGCTTGAGGTCCACGTTGACCTTCTTCTACTGAAAATTCAACTTTTTGACCTTCTTCAAGAGTTTTGAAGCCGTCACCTTGGATAGCTGAGAAGTGAGCGAATACGTCATTTCCACCTTCTACTTCGATGAAACCGAAACCTTTTTCTGAGTTAAACCATTTTACTGTACCTTGTGTCATTTGAATGACCTCCATTAATTGTATTAATTAAAATCATATTACCAAAAGAAAATTCACATATTACAAAAAGCATCAAATAAAACACGATTACTCTTTGTAATATGTGAATTTATTGTTCTCTTGAAAACGATTTTATTAATTATACTATATATAAAAAAATCGTATTTGTCTAGTGTAAAAGCTAATTTTTTTTAAATCCTTTCTCAAACTAACCTAATCCGTTACTAAATATGTTCAACTAACTAGGAACAGCAACCGTTTTAAGATCAACAAATCCCGTTAGTTGAACAGTAAGTATCTTTCAAAAGTAGTCAGGCAATATCTTTGAAGAAGATATTCATCGCAAGCGTTGAATCACCCAGATTAATGATTGCTGCACCCCCTATAAAGTCAGTATCAGGGTTCGGTAGTACTGCAAATACACCCACAGCATGTTACAATGACTTTTGTTTTAGTTATCATTTGAAATGAGGTATAACAAATGAGTTTTATGAAGCTAATGCATGTCGAAAAAGCATACAATGCCCAGCCACCTGTATTAAAAGATATTAATATAACGATTGAAAAAGGTGAATTCTTTGTATTAGTAGGTCCGTCTGGTTCAGGTAAAAGTACACTTCTGCGCCTTATTGCTGGCTTAGATAAAATGACGACTGGCACCATACAAATAAATGGGGAAACATTAGATATGGCTTCCCCTCAAGAACGAAATTTATCAATGGTTTTCCAAAATTACGCACTATACCCACATCTAACAGTGGAGCAAAATATTTTATTTGGTTTAAAAAGAAAAGGTGTTCATAAACAAGAGCAGCAGAAACGTTTGCAAGAAAGTGTTGAATTGCTAAAGCTGACAGATTATTTACATCGAAAACCAAAAGCTTTATCCGGAGGTCAACGTCAACGTGTTGCTCTTACACGTGCTATCGTTAGCCAATCTCCACTGTGCCTGATGGATGAGCCTTTATCCAATTTAGATGCACAATTACGAACACAAATGCGGACAGAAATCAAACAACTACAAAAAAAATTGGGCTTAACAACTATTTATGTAACCCACGATCAAACAGAAGCAATGACCATGGGGGATCGAATAATGGTTTTACATAATGGATGTATTCAGCAAATTGGAACACCTCTAGAATTGTATAATCAACCAAAAAATTTATTTGTCGCAAGCTTTATAGGCTCTCCAGCTATAAACATGGCAAGTGCAGTTTTAGAAGATTCTACGCTCATTATTGAAAATCAATTTTATATGAAGCTTCCAACCGATGTTTATGCACGTTTACCTCAACATACACCATTATCAGTCTGCGTTCGGCCAGAGCATCTCCAAAAAGGAGACGTTTTGCATCTTCCTATAGTAAATATTGAACAGCTAGGACATGAAACGCATATCATTGTTCGATTGGCAGATCAAACATGGACGATTAAATGGAGTGGTCAACATAGCTTTAAAATCGGAGAAACACTTTCTCTCCAGCCTCAACACCTACTATTTTTTGATGCAGAAACAGAAGTATTATTATAACTATTCCGATCAATGTAAAAAAACTTGCCTTTTCGGCAAGTTTTTTTCATTATTAAAGTGTTTCATATATTACTTGTCCCATTTGACTGACATCATAATCTCCTAAGGCGACTACTTCTGATTGGAAATCTGGTGAATTTAAAATCTCTTTTACCGTTTCAAGCAGCAGTTGGTTTTCTGGGGTTTTTAATAGAACAACATCATAACGCTCTCTAACAAGTGGTATAAAGTCAACATCTATAAGTTTTGATATTTTTTCAATGCCTATTCCAATGTTTGCATTTCCATTTGCGACAGCAGAAGCTACATCGATATGGCTCATTTCTTCCTCGTTATACCCTTCAATAGAGGATGGTGATATGTGATGAATGCGTAATTGCTCATCTAAGAAAGTACGAGCACCTGAACCTTTTTCACGATTCATCAATTTTAGTGATTTAGTCTTAAAATCATCGATTGATTGAATTTGCAATGGATTTCCTTTTTTTACATAGAAACCTGCTCGGCGTGAAATCAGATTGAGAAGAATATAAGAGTGACTTACAAAAATCTTTTTCAAATAAGGTGTATTATAATCCCCTGTATCACCATCGTACAAATGTAAACTAGCAATATCACTTTCCCCATTATATAGCGCCATGACACCATTAAAGCTACCTTCATGAGAGCGCAATACTTTATTGGATTGTTTTTTCTCTATATATTTTCCTAGTAAGTCTAAAGCTAAATCTTGTCCGCTAATAATTATTTTTTTATTGTTTGTCGAAGGAGTAGACGAGGTAGTAGATGCAGTAGGAGTTGTTCCTGTCTTGCTCTTTTGGATATATGATTGTAAATCAGTTCTATCTACACGCATTTGTCGACCTACACGAAAAACAGGTAAATCTCCCTTTTTCACTAAATCGTAGATCGTTAATTTTGAAACCTTTAATAATTGAGCAACCTCTTCAATCGTATAGGAATGTTCATGTGACATGTAAAAAATCTCCCCTTATGATTCTATTGATTCTATAGTAACGTAATTATAATATTTTTGAACCATTACCAAAACGTGTGGTTGATTTCTGTTGCGACTGGACGCTTCGTTGCTGCCGCAACACAGCACGATGTTGGTCACAAAGGCGTTATTACAGGATGTGATGGTTTTAGCCTTCGTTCCTTTATTGCTAATCCCCAAGGAGTCGCCCAGCCTCTACTCCAATCAACTTATTTACATAGTATACGTTTAACAAAACTCATCCACAACTTTTGGTGATGAACCATATTATTAATATCTTGAGTGTTTCTAACGATTTGGTATTCCTTTTTTAGACATAACTAATTATAATTAGTTATGTCTTGTTATAACGAGTTATAAAAGGAGTATAAACAAAGTGAAAAAGTTTTATAGTTTGATAGCTTCATTGCTACTACTGATCGGCATTTTAGCAGGCTGCGGTAACCAAGAAAGCAACAACAAAACAAAAGAACCTGTTGAATTAACGATTTCCGCGGCAGCTAGTTTACAAGAATCGTTAGAAGAGCTTCAAAAAGCCTATGAAAATGAGCACGATGCTATTAAAATCACATTTAACTTTGGTGGCTCTGGTGCTTTACAACAACAAATTTTAGAAGGTGCTCCTGTTGATCTTTTCTTTTCAGCAGCCGAAGATAAATTTGATGAGCTAGTTCAAGAAGATTTAATCAATAAAAAACAAGGAACAGATCTTTTAGCGAACGAATTAGTATTAATTGTTCCTAAGAAAAATGAAAAACAGATTCAATCATTTGAAGACTTAACGAAAGCTGATAAGATTGCCCTTGGTACACCTGAAACGGTTCCTGCTGGCAAGTACGGTATAGAAACATTGAAAAACATGAACCTTCTGGAACATGTAGAATCAAAAGTAGTGTATACAAAAGACGTACGACAAGTTCTTACATATACAGAAACTGAAAATGTCGATGCAGGTCTAGTTTATAAAACAGATGCTCTTGTATCAGAAAAAGTCGATGTCGTTGCTACAGCCAAAGAAGATATGCATACACCTATTATTTATCCTGTAGGTGTTATCAAAGATAGTAAGCATGCAAAAGAAGCGGAAGATTTTTATCACTATTTACAAAGTGATGAAGCGATGAAAGTATTTAAAAAATATGGGTTTCAAGGGACTCATTAATAGATGAGTACTGATTTCTGGTCACCTCTAAAACTTTCTATCGAAATAGCTCTTGTGTCAGGAATAATTGTGATAGTAACTGGTATTCTATTTGGTAAATGGATGGCAAAACGTAATTTCAAAGGAAAGTTATTTCTAGAAACAGTGTTACTTTTACCACTAGTATTGCCCCCTACTGTTATAGGATTTCTTCTAATTATTATTTTTGGTAAAAATAGTGTGCTAGGTAACTTGATTACATGGCTTTTTAACCAACCCGTTATGTTCACATGGTGGGCGGCAGTCATAGCCTCTACTGTTGTTGCATTTCCTTTAATGTATCAATCAGCAAAAACCGGCTTTGAATCTGTTGATGTAGACATCGAGAACGCTGCACGTGTTGATGGCGCAAAAGAATGGCAAGTCTTTTTCTTTATTTCTATCCCTCTTGCATTAAAATCAATTGTCTCAGGTGGAATTTTAAGTTTCACACGAGCTTTAGGTGAATTCGGTGCAACCTTAATGTTTGCTGGTAACCTCCCAGGCAAAACGCAAACGACGCCACTTGCTATTTACATGGCGATTGGTTCAGGTAACATGTCACTTGCTTGGTCGTGGGTGATTTGTATGATAGGCATTTCCTTCCTTATGCTTCTGAGCGTTCATCTCATAAAGGCATAAAGTAAAACTTTAACCAGTAGAGTGTCTTCCCCTACTGACGAGCTTTTTCTGGATCAATATAATAAAAGATGTAGTCGGTTCACTAAACTGGACCAACTACATCTTTTCTTTTTATCCTCCACTAATGGGTGGAATAAACGCGACTGTATCCCCTTTTTTTACAATCGTTGCATCTGTTGCAAATTCCTCATTTACCGCTGTCATAACATGCTGTAAAGAAACTTGTGGATATTGTATTTCCATCCATTCTTTAATTTGTCCAATTGTTCTATCTGACAGGTCTACACATAATTTTGACTCCCCTATACTTTCTTGTAAGTGAGCAAATAATAATATGTTAATCACAAGATTCCTCCTCACTGATTGATGGATTTCCTTTTGGATAAGGGACATTTTCTAATTGATCACCAATCCATTCGGTCCCATCTTCCCAATACTCTTTTTTCCAAATAGGCACAATTTGTTTTATACGATCAATAGCATATTCATTTGCTTCATAGGCTATTTTACGATGTGGTGATGAAACCGCAATGACTACGGCAATATCCGAAATTTCTAAATGGCCAACACGATGTGTAATGGCTATTTTCGCTGCTGGCCATTGCTCTTGTATTTCTTTAGATATTTGTTCAAACATTTTAATAGCCATAGATGGATAGGCTTGATATTCCAAATGTAGTGTTTTCTTGCCTTTCGTCATTTCACGTACTGTTCCGATGAAAACAGTGATTGCACCAGCATTTCGATCTGTAACTTTTTGTCTAACTTCTTCAACATCAATCGGTTTATCAACGATGTCAAACAACGGTATAGTCATGAATTTCTCCTCATTTCATGTAATCAATTATGCCTCGGGTAATTGCGTCCGGAATCGGCTTTGTGCTTAGGACTGCACGAAGCAGGTCAGTTAGCCGTTATCGCTTGAATGCGATGATTTTAGGCTAACATCCCCTAAGCACTCCTTTCCGATTCTGTGACATCCGCCGAGGGTTTGGGCCAACGTGATGTTGGTCACTCAGTCTTTGCCACAGGACGTGGCGTTCTTAAACTGAGTTCCTATATTTCAGCAGGTGTATGGTTACCCGTTGAAAAATAACTTAAATCCACATTTATCTCATCACTATAAAGGTGGGAGACTTCTGATGAAAGAAGTTAAAAATTCCATATATTGTACTTTATCCTGAATTGAAAAAGTTGGATAATCTAACGGTTTATTTAGTGGATATGTTGGCCAATAAAGAACACAGATGATATTGCTTACTTTTTGTAGCAAAGATTCATCTTCCGCCTGGCGCAAAAGAACAACCTTCGGAAAGTCTTCATTTTTATAGCCTTCTATGAAAATGATATCCATATTAAATGTTTCATAAATAGCTAGTATATCAGCAAGCTGCCAGTTACTTTGGTGAATACTCATGCGCAAAGTACCTTCTCCCTCAACTGCTGTGACACTTGCACCAGCCTTCTCATGACGAACACTATCTTTTGAACTTTCGAACATAGGGATACCACCATGTCCATGGTGCTTGATTGTTCCTACACGAAAACCCTCTGTTGTGGCTTGTGTAATGAGCTGTTCCATTAACGTCGTCTTACCACTATTTTGATAGCCTACGATTTGTAGGATTTTTCGATGTTGTCCCATGGCCACTCACTTCCCTGCAAATCTTCTAACATTAAGACAACAACTTGCATTCCTTTTTCGTATCCACGTGATCCACCTGGTAATACAATAAAGGCATTAGCTTCCGCTAAAGAAGAAACCGCACTAGATTTATCAAAACCAGAAGGAACTGCAACTAATTGACCGTTTTCGTACGAAGCATTAGCACGTACAAAACGAGTAAACGGATTCGGTTTTTTAAAGTCCGCACCTAAAACAGCCTGTTCTCTACGTAAATGTGGTTGCTTATTACCGAATGCTGTTCGAATAATAGGTCTTGTAAATAGTTCAAACCCAACATAGCAAGCTGATGGATTACCTGAAAGTCCAAATAATAATTGACCATTTCGAGCCGCAACAGTTGTTACACTACCTGGTCGCATCGCCACTTTATTAAACAGTACTTGTGCGTCAATGGCTTCATAAATGGCAGGTAAGTAATCGTAATCACCTACTGATACTCCTCCTGTTGTAATCAATATATCTACTTCCTGAAGAGCTTTTTCTACAGCTTGAATACATAAATTTAACTCATCGCTAAATTTACCAAAATATTTGACGGTTGCCCCAGCACGTTCAATTTGAGCCATTATCATATAGGCATTACTATTACGAATTTTCCCAGGCTGTAATGCATCACTTGGTTCTAGCAATTCACTTCCTGTTGCAATAACGCCTACGATTGGTTTTCGAAAAACAGGTACTTGATCATAGCCAAAAGTAGCAAGTAATGCGACAACACCCGGATTGATGTATTGCCCTTTTTCAATAAGGATTGTGCCTTTTTGAACGTCCTCACCCTTATAGGAAATATTTGTTCCTGCTTCATAAGAGCGTTTAATTGACATATAGCGTTGATCGTCTTCTTCAAAAGTTTGCGTTAATTCTAGCATAACGACTGCATCACATCCGCGAGGGATAGGAGCTCCTGTCATAATGCGTACCGCTTCTCGATCACCTACTAAGCCCTCAAATACATAGCCCGCACCAATTTCCCCCACTACTTTAAAGGTTACTGGATTTTCTGAACAGGCTTCCTGACTATCGACCGAGCGAATAGCATAACCATCATATGGTGAGCGATCAAAGGCTGGTACATCTTGGTCTGCAGCAATATCTTCTGCTAAAAAACGTCCGTGTGCTTGCTGTAGTGATACGGTTTCTACTTTTTCTTGGAATGCAAACTGCATGACACGTTGAACAGCTTCCGCAACAGCAATTGGTTTTCTTTTTTCTAACATTTTAGAACACTCCTTTATCCGAATAAACGATAATAAATGGTTTTAGCCTTTTGTATATCTTTTACACCGTGAATAACAACTCGTCCATCTTGGAAAATCACTAGTCGATAATCTTCTGCTTGGCAAGATAATAAATAGGGATTTTGTTGAATATCACCATAAGGACGAAGTTGGATAGCGAGCTGATCCAAATTATAGTGAAGCGGTTTAGGTGGACGTATTTGAATAGCATCCCGACCACATAATACATTTAATTTTGTTTGATTTTCATATGACAAATACGGATAAGTCGGATTTGTCCCACAAGATGGGCAATCATGATTACGAATTTTTTCAACGTTTATTTCATAGTGTTGATTTTGCCAAACATCAAAAGTTAAATAACTTTTTCGTAATGCTTCTTCATTGCCTACTAAATACTTTAATACCTCAGCTACTTGATAAGCTGCTACGATTTGAACAGTCGGACTGATAATTCCTACAGTATCGCATGTCATCCCCGTATTGGGTATCGCTGCTAGCAAACAATGTAAACAAGGTGTTTTACCTGGTACAATCGTATAAGTAGCGCCATAACTGCCAATACAAGAACCATAAACCCAAGGAATTTGATATTTTTGTGCAAGATCGTTCATCATAAAGCGAATATCAAAGTTATCCGTTGCGTCTACCATCATATCTACATCTTCAAGCAGTGAAATTAATTGCTCTGTACACGCATCAACTATATATTCGTTGATTTCTACCTCAGAGTTAATGCTTTGTAGTCGTTTTTTTGCAGCGATGACTTTAGGGACTTTTTCTTGTGCATCTTGCTCAGTATATAGTTGTTGTCTTTGTAGATTACTCCATTCTACATAATCACGATCAATAATCGTCAATTTTCCGATGCCTGCCCTTACTAGAGCCTCTGCGCTAGCACTTCCTAAAGCACCAACTCCTATCATTAGGACATGCTTTTGTTTTAGTAATAGCTGCCCTTGTTCTCCGATTGGGCTGAATAATTGTTGTCTAGAATATCTATTATGCATAAACGTTTTTGCCTTTCTTTCTATGAATTTTAGTTTGACCTTTTCATTTATAGCTTTATAATAAAAGCAATGTTTTTCAGCAAAAACAATATCAACTCTTTAAAAAGGAGGCCTTTTATCTTGCATCCTACACATAGTCAACTTCCTATACGAGCTGCCATTTTAACAGTAAGTGACACACGCACGAAGGCGGATGATCATGGTGGTCAGCGTATACAAACATTGCTTCAAGAAGCTTCATTTGAATTAGCAGACTATCAAATATCAAAAGATGAACCACTTGAAATCTCAAACCATGTACAAAAATGGTGCGCTGATTCTACCATTAATACCATTATCGTAACAGGTGGAACAGGGTTTACACCTAGAGACCAAACTTATGACACGATTCTCCCTCTTTTCGAAAAAGAAATGATGGGATTTGGTGAGTTATTTCGAACACTAAGCTATGAAGAAATCGGCCCAAAAGCTATGTTTAGTCGTGCAACAGCAGGTAGTCTCGATAAAACGGCTATCTATGTGCTACCAGGTTCCACGAATGCCGTGACACTTGCCATGACAAAACTGATTCTTCCTACTGTGCAACATTTTGTCGGTGAGTTGAATCGCATATGAAAATAGCTGGTGTTGTCTTAGCTGGCGGTCAATCTTCTCGGTATGGTCAACCGAAAATGTTTGAATTATTTGCTGGTCTGCCTTTATATAAGCAAAGTCTCATAGCCTTCCAAAAAAATCAACTACATCCTTTAATTATTGCTACGAATGCTAGCTTGCAATCGAAGTTTGTAGAAGAAGATGTCCAATGGAGCATCGAAAAACAGCCTCATCAAGGACCTCTATTTGCTTTGCATCATATCATGACAAACTTCCCAGAAGTAGAGTGGTTTTTCGTAATAGCAAGTGATATGCCTTTTATTAATGCAGAATTTGTCCAAACTATGCTAACATTTATCGATGATCGTTATGAGGCTATTGTTCCTAAACAAGCTTCGAGATTACAACCTCTTGCTGCTTTATATCGACGCAGTGCTTTACCAAAAGCACATCAATTAGTCCACCAAAACAAGCGAAGTATGAAAGCCTTGTTAGAGCAACTTCAAGTGTGTTATGTTCCCTTTGAAGACGACAGCTCAACATTTATCAATATCAATTCACAACAAGATTGGCTACAAACATTTGAAAGGAAATCTAATAATGAGTAATTTTACACACTGGAATGAAGAAGGTCGTCCTAAAATGGTCGACATTTCAGAAAAAACAAGCACAAACCGTACAGCGATCGCTCGCAGTACAATCACGTTATCTGATGAGGTCTATGAAGCCATCCAACAAGGAGGCATTAAAAAAGGCGACCCAACTCAAGTGGCACAAATTGCTGGGATTATAGGTGCTAAAAAAACGGCTGATATTATCCCAATGTGCCATCCGATTATGTTACAAGGAACCGACCTTCAATTTGACTATACAAAAGCAGAGGTTGGTTACGAACTACACATTCAAGCTACAGTGAAATGTAGTGGTAAAACAGGTGTTGAAATGGAAGCACTAACTGCTGTATCCATTGCTGCACTGACTTTTTATGATATGTGTAAAGCAGTCGACAAGTCTATGGTCATTAAAGAAACTTACCTTGTTCAAAAAACAGGCGGAAAAAGTGGTGACTTTGTGCATAAATAAACATCCAATCAATTTCGCCTTGGCGTAATTGCGTCCGGATTTTGAATTGTGCTAGCACAATTCATTCCTTTGAAAATCCGTGACATCCGCCGGAGGCTTTATCTTCATTCAGCAGGTACCAGTACTTGGACACCCACTGAAAAGAAACCTCATACGCATCCATATCATACCTTCTAGGACAGTAGTTTTCTGCTGAATGAAGATAAAAATTCGGCATTATTGTGCCGTTTTTTTCTGCTCTTTAACTATAAGTCACTAATACTAACAAGCTAGTACCAACTAATACCACTCTATTTCGTCTAACCACCGATGTGTGACATTTCAATTTTTGAGTTTCTCCGCTTTTCCATCGTCTGTTCATTTCGTTCATCGGAATAGCGATCTTTTCTATTTTCCCAAACATTCGAAATGCATTGGGTGATAGTTTCATCATCTTCCCCAGACCTTAACAATTCTCGTAAACTCGTTCCCTCTGTTGCAAATAAACACGTATATAATGTTCCTTCTGCCGAAATACGGGCACGCGAACAAGTTGAGCAGAAAGAATCTGTTACAGATGATATCACGCCAATTTCACCCTTGGCATCCTCATATTGATAACGTGTAGCTACTTCCCCTTTATAATTAGGGTCGACAGGATGGAGTGGAGAAAATTGATGGACTTGGTCAACGATTTCTTTCTTCGACAGAACGTCATCTAGCCGCCAACCATTTGAATTACCGACATCCATATATTCAATAAAGCGAAGAATATGCTGTTTCTCTTTAAAATATTCTGCCATCGCAACGATATCTTGGTCATTTTTTCCTTTTTGAACAACCATATTGATCTTAACTTGTAAACCTGCTTCTGCCGCTTTTTCTATACCTTCTAATACCGCTTTCACTTTTCCGCGATGACCGTTCATCTCGAAAAAACGTTCCTCGTTTAGAGAATCTAAGCTAATAGCTACTCGTGATAAACCAGCTCTCGCCAATTCATTTGCATATTTTTTCAACAATGTGCCATTAGTCGTTAAAGCAATATCCTCTACTCCAACTATGCGATGTATACGTTCAATTAATTTTGGCAGATCACGACGTAGTAAAGGCTCACCACCAGTAATGCGCACTTTTTTCACACCTAATGAAACGAAAATCTTTACTAATCGTTCGATTTCTTCAAAACTCAATATTTTATCGGACGGTAAAAAAGCATAATCAGGACCAAATACTTCTGCTGGCATGCAATATTGACAACGAAAATTACAACGGTCTGTTACTGATATCCTTAAATCTCTTAATGGTCTTTGTAGTTGGTCACTTAGATTAGTAATTTTAATCTCTTCCTTTCATTTTGATCAATCTCGCCTTGGCGTAATTGTTTCCGGAGGCTCTAACTCATTTGGAGGTAAATGAATACGTTCCTTATGTGTATAAATATTAAGTGTATTTTGGCGAATAAAGCCTACCGTCGTAATACCTAGTTGCTCTGCCAATTGCAATGCCAATTCTGTAGGAGCAGATTTGGACAAAACAATTTCACAGCCAATTTTCGATACTTTAAGTAAAATTTCTGATGAAATCCTTCCGCTAAACACGATAATTTTGTCCTGAATGCTAATATTGTTTTTTAGGCAATAACCATAAATTTTATCTAAGGCATTATGGCGCCCAATATCCATTCGGCTTAATAAAACTCCATTCGTATCACATAGTGCTGCATTATGAACACCACCAGTTTGTTTGAAGATTTCAGCCAAATCTTGCATATCGCGCATTAAACGAAAACAATCATCTGTTGTAATACGCACATGAATACCTTCCATTGTTTTTGCTACTAATGCATCATTAGCAAAAACAAAACCTTGGCGGCTCATGCCACAACAAGAAGTTATGTAACGTTTATTTTGAATTTGTTGAAAGTAAGGATTCACACGCTTTGTTTTAACATGCACAAAGCCTTCTTTTTCTTGGTGCCAAATTTCTTCAATATCATCGTAATTACGAATAATTCGTTCAGAAGCCAAATAGCCAATAACCATATCTTCTACATACTCTGGTGTGCAAACCATCGTCACAAATTCTTGCTCATTAATCTTCACTGTAACAGCATATTCTGTGACAACAGTATCTTTTACTTCTTTGATTTGATTACCTTCAACACGTATTATGTCTCTTACTACTGCTCGTTCCATATGGCATCCCCTTTATTCACTAATATTATTTTCAAAAACAAATACGGAAATAGCAAAATCTTCTTCAATTTTGATATCTGAAAATAAATGGAGTAACTTAGTGCCCATCAATTCTTCCATGCCTTCTGGAGGTGATTTAGTATACAAATCTTGAATCATCCTAGTACGTGCAGCATGGACCATTTTTAACCCTTCAGGTGTACTCGCAATAAACTTTTCTGTCGGTGTGATATTACCATATAAAGTTGACACGGCCATGTTCTCGACGAAAACCGTATGAATACGCTCCGGTCCTTTTCCAAATATATCTTTGCGTAGTTTTCGAATAATGTCGTTGAATTCATGCACTTTTTTTGACATTTTAACGATTCTCCCAACGTAATTAATCTTTTTATCCTATGTTCATGGGGGTCACCCTTATAGTTTGTTAATAATATAGCAACTTAAATAAAAATTAAAGAGAAAATATTCAATGATAATTATTCTCAATCAATAATTTTTATTATAATTATTGTCCATTTTAGCTGAAAAGGCTATAATAAGTGATATTATGTATGGAATGAAAGTATTTTGATTCTTATGTCATGGTTTTATACAAAAGGTTTGAACTTTTGGCATGGTGGTTTTAATATTTATATTCTATAGTTATATTGAATAAAAAATAAAAGTAGATTGAATTTTTAGCAAGGCCTGTTAAGAATTTTATCCACCATGACTAATCAGCATGTTTTAACGTGCTTTTTCATGGTGGATTTTTTTATTTTTCAGCAATATCAACATTGACAACTAGTAATACATGTTCCTACATCTATTTTAATGTAGAAAATGGATAAATCGGGAAATGACATGATAACAAGACCATTTTTTTAAATGAACAAGACAATTCAACAAAAAAACTCGTAGTCCTATTCTCGGTATATCCCCAGTATTAACCTGTTGCCAAAAAAGTCTCAAAGAACAAAAGGAGGAAATCACCTTGACTAAAATTAACATTAATGGCCAATCGTATGATGTAGCAGAGGGAGCTACAATACTTGATACCATTAATCAAAATGGCATCGCCCACCCACAAATTTGTCATGTACCATCTGTTGACCCTATCAAAACTTGTGATACATGTATCGTTGAAGTAAACGGACAGTTAGTTCGCTCTTGTTCAACAAAAGCTATAGACGGCATGGATATCCAACTTACTTCTGATAAAGCGAAAGCTGCACAAACAGAAGCGATGGATCGTCTACTAGAAAACCATCTGCTGTATTGTACAGTTTGTGATAATAACAACGGCAATTGTACATTACATAACACAGCAGAATTAATGGAAATTGAACATCAAAAATATCCTTATCAACCAAAAGTTGAACCTCACGAAGTAGACATGTCGCACCCATTTTATCGATATGATCCAAACCAATGTATCGCATGTGGACAGTGTGTAGAGGTTTGTCAAAACTTACAAGTTAACGAAACATTATCTCTTGACTGGGAAGCTGAAAGACCAAAAATAGTTTGGGATGAAGGCGTTGCCATTAACGATTCTTCATGTGTAGGCTGTGGACAATGTGTTACCGTTTGTCCATGTAACGCATTAATGGAAAAATCAATGCTTGGTGAAGCTGGTTTTATGACTGGACTTAAGCAAGAAACATTAGATCCGATGATTAGTTTAATTAAAGAAGTCGAGCCTGGCTATAGCGGTATCTTCGCTGTTTCTGAAGTCGAAGCTGCTATGCGTAGTAAACGTACGAAGAAAACAAAAACAGTTTGTACTTTCTGTGGAGTAGGTTGTTCGTTCGAAGTGTGGACAAAAGACCGCAAAATTTTAAAAGTGCAACCTTCTGAAGGTCCTGTAAATGCTATTTCTACTTGTGTAAAAGGAAAATTCGGTTGGGACTTCATCAACTCTGAAGAACGAATTACAAAACCATTAATTCGTAAAAATGATGCATTTGTTGAATCTTCATGGGATGAAGCTCTTGACTTAATTGCTACTAAACTAGGTGGCATTCAAAAAGAACACGGTTCTGGTTCTGTCGGCTTTATTTCTTCTTCAAAAATTACAAACGAAGAAAACTACTTAATTCAAAAAATGGCACGTCAATTATTCGAAACAAACGACGTTGATAACTGCTCACGCTATTGTCAATCTCCAGCTACAGATGGCCTACTACGCACAGTTGGTATAGGTGGCGACGCTGGAACGATCAAAGATATCGCAAAAGCTGGCCTTGTTATTATTGTTGGGGCAAACCCTGCAGAAGGTCACCCTGTTTTAGCTACTCGTGTAAAACGTGCCCATAAGTTACACGGTCAAAAATTAATTGTTGCCGACGTTCGTAAACATGAAATGGCTGAGCGTTCTGATATTTTCATACGCCCAAAACAAGGAACAGACCAAGTATGGTTAATGGCCGTTACAAAATATATGATCGATCAAGGTTGGCACGATGAAGCCTTCATTAAAGAGAACGTGCACTTCTTTGATGATTTTAAAGATGTACTTGAAACATACACACTAGAATATGCAGAAAAAGAAACGGGCATTTCAAAAGAAACGTTGATAAATGTTGCTGAAATGATTCGTGATGCTGACGGTACATGTGTACTTTGGGGTATGGGTGTTACACAAAATACAGGTGGCTCATATACATCAGCTGCAATCTCTAACCTACTTCTAGCTACTGGTAACTATCGTCGTCCAGGCGCAGGTGCCTACCCTCTTCGTGGTCACAACAATGTTCAAGGTGCTTGTGATATGGGTACACTACCAAATCTATTACCAGGTAATCAAAAAGTAATAGACGACGAAGCACGTAAGAAATTTGAAGAAGCATATGGTGTGAAAATCAAACCTGAACCAGGTCGTACGAATATGGCAATGTTAGATGCTATCATGGAAGGTAAAATGAAAGCAATGTATTTAGTTGGGGAAGATATGGCACTTGTAGATTGCGATGCTAACCATGTAGATAAAGTACTTTCACACTTAGACTTCTTTGTTGTACAAGATTGCTTCCTTTCACGTACAGCACAATATGCGGATGTTATTTTACCAGCAGCACCTTCTCTTGAAAAAGAAGGTACTTTCACGAATACAGAGCGTCGTGTACAACGACTATATCAAGTATTACCAACACTTGGTGAATCAAAAGCCGATTGGGAAATCCTTCAATTAGTAGCCCGTCGCCTAGGTGCTGATTGGAATTACAGTCACCCAAGTGAAATCTTTGCTGAAATGGCTAGTCTTGCTCCATTCTTCTCGCAAGCGAACTATGATGTATTAGAAAATTGGGGTAGCTTCTGTTGGGGTAGCCATGATGGTAAAGACACACCTTTACTATATGAAGATGGCTTTAACTTCCCTGACAAAAAAGCTCGCTTTGCTTTAAATGATTGGATCAGACCGGTTGAATACGAAGCGCAATATGATTGCCATATTAACAACGGTCGTATGCTTGAACACTTCCATGAAGGAAATATGACAAATAAATCAAAAGGTATTCAATCGAAAGTACCTGAAATTTTTGTTGAAGTATCACCAGAACTAGCAAAAGAACGCGGCATTGAAGATGGAGCTCTTCTTCGTTTAGTGTCTCCTCAAGGCGCATTAAAATTAAATGCCCTAGTAACAGATCGCGTACAAGGAAATGAGCTTTTCTTACCTATGAACTCTGTTAGCAAAGATTCAGCGATTAATTTCTTAACGGGCCCAGCAGGAGATATCAATACATCGACACCAGCGTACAAACAAACAAAAGTACGCGTAGAAGTATTGAAACAAAAAGGAAAATCTCCACTTCCTAGAACAAACCCGCGTTATAAAAAACGTCATCCACAAAATGGTGTTGAGGTAGAACGCAAATGGAATCGTCCTGGCTACGTTCACTTAACAACTAACGAAAGGGAGTGATTTCATGGCAGCACCAATTACGACAATAAAAAAAGCGCAAGTAACAGAAGAACAACTAAAGGAAGAAAAGTTAGAAAATTTAAAGCAACTTCTTTCTGAGAATGAAGAAATGGTTAACCAGGTCTTTACGATCATGGCAGAACTAAATGATATCGGAGCACTAGAAGCAGCTACGAAACTACTAGAAGCAAAAGAAGAGGTTACCCATATTGCTCTTGGTCAATTAACTCGTAAGCCTGTTACGAATATCATCAACAACTTAATGGGTGTTGCGGGAGCATTAACCGAACTGAACCCAGAAACAACAACAAAGCTAATTGAAGGCTTAAATACTGGCTTAGATGAAGCGAACAAAGCTGTTGAATCTGATGAAAAAGTTAGTGCCTTTAAGCTGTTCAAAATGCTAAACGATCCTGATGTTAATCGTGCTGTAAATTTTGGCGCTCACTTCTTAAAAGGGCTTGGCAAAGGCCTAAAATAGGAGGATGGTTATATGCTAACGAACGAGCACATTTTAAAAACTTTGCAGAAAGTTGATGACCCAGAACTTCATAAAAGCATCGTTGACTTGAATATGGTACGTAATATTCAAGTTAACGGTACGGATATTTCACTAGATATTATCTTGACTATTCAAGGTTGTCCTTTAAAAGCAAAAATCCAACAAGATGTTGAAGAAGCGTTGAAAGAGATCGGTGCATCAAAAGTCTCCATTACATTTGGTTCTATGACGGATGAAGAACGTCGAAGTTTAACAGCTTCTTTAAAATCAGAAAAAGTTACGGATAAAGGTATGCCTACAATGCTTCTACCCGATTCTGGTGTCAAATTTATTGCAATTACTAGTGGTAAAGGGGGCGTCGGTAAGTCTACTGTGACGATTAACTTAGCAGTAGCCCTTGCCCGTCTTGGCAAACGTGTTGGTATTTTAGATGCAGACATCTATGGATTTAGTATTCCAGCTATGATGAAGATCCATCAAAAGCCAACAATGCTTGACCAAACAGCTATTCCAGTAATAAGCCATGGTGTAAAAATCATGTCGATGGGTTTTTTCACAAACGAAAACCAACCTGTCATGTGGCGTGGTCCAATGCTCAACAAATGGATTCGCAATTTCCTTGTTAATACACATTGGGATGAATTAGATTATCTCCTTATCGATTTACCACCTGGTACAGGAGATGTAGCCATTGACATGGCAGCAATGATTCCACAAGCACAGGAAATCATTGTCACAACACCACACCTTGCAGCTTCTCATGTTGCTTCTCGTGCAGGTCTAATGGCTCAACATACGAAACACACAATTCTTGGTGTTGTTGAAAACATGGCTTATTTCGAAAATTCAAATGGTGAAAAGAACTATTTATTCGGTCAAGGTGGCGCAGAAAAATTAGCAGATGAGCTTCAGACAAGTATCATTGCTCAAATTCCATTTGCGCAACCCGAGGAAAATACAGGTTCTTCTGTTTACGACGAAGACTCTATTATCGGTGAAGTATTTACCCACCTTGCAGAAGATTTGATGTATCAATAAAGTGAAATTTTCATCAGTAGGCGTTTTCTTCATCCCCTACTGATGAATAGTCTTCACCAAGCAGGCTTTTACAGGCAGTTAATCTTCCGCCTAAGAGCATGATAAAACACAAAAATCCTTGTCTCGCTTTTAACATGAGACAAGGATTTTTTTATGGAGCCATGTTCAAATTTGAAATACTCCCTACTATTTAGTTCAATAGCCAGCCTTCTTTAAAACCTGCATAAAATAAAAACGGTACGTATTTTTAACGAAAGAATCTAAAGGCAGCCCAACATTTAATTGATACTTTGTAAAAATAAAATAAAAACGTTTATCCCATTTTAACCGTAATAACTCCCCAGCATCTTCACCATATTTCTCCGTAAACTCCTCAATTAAAGGTTCAATCATATAGTAGCAATAGTCTTTTAAGTTTGCGAGAGCTTCTATATCTTTCTCCTTTTGAAAACGTGTAATCCAATCTACTAATTGTTCATTCATTTTAAAATCCATCTTTCTATCTTGAGTTTCTTCCTATTATATTATATCTCTTTTTATAAGATTTCTCTTCTCTCGTTTCTTAGACATTTGGATTATTAAAGTCTTTAACTAAATTTGAAAAAAGCCTTGCATAAGCAAGACTTTTTAGGACTTTACTTTTTATTTAACTTCTTTCCATAAAGACAATGCGAAAATCCAATTCGGATCTCCATATCCTTGATAGCTTTGAACCGCTTCATATACTTTACCTTGGTGCTCTACTTTATCACCTTTTGTGTACGCCTTACTTGGGCTCCATTGCTCATAAGACGACCCTTGCTCTTTTGTAGTTACAGTAAAAATAGAACTTTTAATAGATTCATTTCCAGCTGCATCAACGGCTGTGACCGAATACTTATAAGTTGTATTTGATTGAAGATTCTTGTCCATAAAGGATGTAGTTTTCGATGTTCCAACTACAGTCATTTGTCCTTCTGATGTCCCTCTATAGATAACATAATGGTCAACTGCTACATTATCCTCTGATGCGCTCCACATTAAATCTACACTTGATGATGTTACCGCCATCGTATGTAGTGCAGTTGGTTGCGTTGGTGCTTCCGTATCTGGAGTTGCTTTCATTGTCTCTACAGCTATAGACTCACTTTCTTTAGAAACATTTCCAGCTGCATCCACTGCCTTTACTGTATATGTATATTTTGTTTCTGCTTTTAAATTTTTATCTGCGAATGTAGTTCCCACCACATTTCCAACTACTTTACCATCACGTAATACTTGATATTCTTTTACACCTACATTGTCTGTAGAAGGATTCCATTTTAGCTCAGCGCTGTTAGAAGTAACTTTCGTTGCATGTAATCCAGTTGCTTGAGATGGAGCTTCCTTATCTATTTCCACATTATTCATCAAATTAACATCAATGACATTATAGAAAGCATTTGCAGTATTCGATACATCCCAAACAGCTAAAATAACGTGGTAGCCACTACGATCCGTTGGTACGTTAATTGTATGAGTTAAATTAGTTGATGCTTCAGTACCGTTATGTTCAACAGTTCCAATTGGCTCAAGATCAGCACGGGTTAATGGCTTATTAGGATCCCATCCCTTTTTCGTAATATAATAGTGCCATTTACTTGTTAAATGCGACTGAGTGTACTTCCATGTAAAGGTATTCGATCCCCCTGTAATCGTATTCTTAAACCAGCGAGTTGCAGTTTGTTGATCTAGGATGCCATCAAACTGACCTCCTGCAGATGCAATTTTACCATCAACTGGTCCACCTTGTGGAAATCCTTTTTTTGCCTCTAAGCTCTGTGGCTCATACATAACCCTTCCACAACTCAAGTTAAGCGCGCCATAACTTTGGCTACATAAAGCAGCACGGCTAGCTGGTTTTTCAACAAACCCATGCGCAGATGCATTTGGTGCCATTGCAATCCCCATGATTCCCGCTGCTAATAATGCAGCACTTATCCCTTTTTTACTCTTACCTAATTTTGTGAATTTAATGTTCATATAACTAGTCTCCTTATTTTGAAATTGTGTTTCTATTGGTATAATAGCTACTAATGTACTAATAAGCAAACTGTAAATAAACATGATAAAAGGTATATTAGTTGAGTATGTTTTCCCTTAAAACACATAGAGAAATAGTACTAAATATAATAAATACATTATCATTTTGTTATATTTCATTTAGAAGTGCTACGGATTTTATCAAAATGTTCATAAAGTGTTCAAGTTAAATTTGTCATTTTTACAATTTCGACAAATAAATAAAGACTAAAAAACAGCTCTTGCTTCCTAGGCATGAGCTATTTTCACAAGAAGTACTTTCAATTCCAAACTGACTCTTTTGCTTCTTTACTATCTATCTAAAATATATATAAACTATTAGTAATGAGATTAGCAATACTTATTCTTATTCGAACGAGGAAAACTCGCCTTATTCTAATTTGCGAGCCCTTTATTATATTCAATCCACTTTTCCATTTCTCTCTCCACGGCTCGATTTTGCCATTCAAACCAAATACCAGAACATTCACTACAATGACTGTCTACCCCACTTTTATTATTCATATCTTTACGTGTAAATACAGTTTTTTTACGGCAGCTGTAGCAGTAAACCTCTTTCTCTTTATCAAATTCCATAACGATCAACTCCAACATTTTTACACCTATTTCTTTCCTTTTTTTATATAAATTATTCTAATTTTATAAAAGAATCGTTGCTGAGAGAAATCCAGAGTGCTATATGAATTTAAAAACTCATTCTGTATCTCGTACATACATTACTTAACAGAGTTAAAAAATAGTTTGGCGTGAACTTACTTATTACATGTGAATAATTACATTTAACCAAATAGGAGTTAAGTTCAACAAATATTTTCTACGATAGATAGCGTAGACATCGGATTAACAACGATCGAGTCCTAGCTTACCTCCACGCTAAATATTCCCTTTAAATCCGTATTTACATTTAAACTGTCTTTTTTAGACCATGCAAAAAACCCCCTTACGTTTAGTTAGAAGGCGTTTCAATTTCGGCAGTTAGACCGCTTCATTACGTATATATGTACCCTTGAAGGGTGCGAACACTAATCGCATCCTTGGAGGATCTGAATAATGTTCACATCTTTGGGAGAACATTATGCACATCCTTAAGTTAATGGCAAAAATGCCACAAACTTTCTAACAAAAATGTTAAGAAGTTTATGCGGTAACCACTGTTCCCCTTAGTGTTGCCGAATTTTAACCAACTAAAAATTGAGTTGGTTAAATATCCATTGAACCTCGCCTCAATTTTCTGTTATTATTATCCTAATTACATAATTAAATCCAATATATAATTACATAATGATAAAAAATTACTGAGGGGTAATAACATGAAGAGAAAAACAAAATCGGTTATCAGTATCATTGTAATTTTAATCATTTTCGGTGGAGCATTTAGTTACTTCAAATTCACCGAACAAGTGGAGAAACCTACACCCGAGGAAGAAAAAGTAAAAGCAGTTGTTGTTGGTAATGATGGAGAAATTCTTGAAAGTAAAACAAAAGCAGAATTGCTTTATCCTGATAATTTAGTAGAAAGCCAAGTGAGCGAAGCCATTCACAGCATGTCTCACCAAAAAGTTCAATCTGGTGCCCAATGGGGTCGTGAGCAAATAACACAAGAAAAAATTGAACGATTGCTGATTGTATGTAAAATGAACGATTATAAATATAATGAGATTTACATCTCAATATTGGAAAGATGGTCGAAAGGTGATTTTTCTAAAGCAGTTGAAGATCATAATGCAGTTTGGGAAATTCATGGCGGAGATGAAGAAGCTCCAGGAAAAGCAAGTCGTTTGTCCACACCAGAGGAAGAAATGTACTATATAAAAGAATACTTCACAGATAAACCTGACAATCAAGACGAATCAAATAATAGCTCTCAGCAATGAGTGCTATTTTTTATTCATCTTTAGAACCAACCATATGAAAATATTAAAATATTTTATGTTAGTAGGTTTACTAATTTGAAGAAATACAATATATAGAACAACATTTTACGGACAAAAAATAGGCGATTTTTTTAATGCACCTTTTACGCTAATAAATAAAAAATCATTTGTTTTTCCGTAATACGAGCGAATTTTATTATTTTGTTCGATTAGCACTTTGTATAGATCCATAAGTTGTTCATCTAATGGCAGTTTTAACAGTTTATGATTTTTCATTATACTGCCAGGCAAAGTTAATACCTTTTCTTCAAAATCAATGTGGCTGCTTTCAATCATGCCTAAGGTTTTTATACGGACACCTGTTTTATACATTGTAAGAACTGCTATGGCATCACGTAAACCAATAAACGTTGAGGTATCCAATAGTGAAAGCAAAATATTCAAATCATCTGCAGTAGCACCCTTTTTAACAACTTTATCGACTTTGATTTGAATGTTTAACCAGAATTTAATAGGTAACCAACCGTTATTGTGACATTTACCCAATACTGCCTTTAGACATTTAATCGAGTTAATTTTGTAGAATCTGTTACGTTCATGCTTTCAAACCATTTGTAAATTGTATTCACATTGATTTCTTCAACGTATTTAATTCCAGCTGCTTCAACGAATTGATTAAAAATTAATTTATAATCTTTTAATGTACGTCCCGATAACCATTCAACTCCATTTGAAGAGCAACAATTTCAAGAGCATTTTCCGTAGTCATTCCTTTTGGTTCTGGTGCTACTTCTTTCGGTTTTAGAACATCAATGTCGATAGCAACATCAAATATACCTTTTTTCTTTGTCAAAACAAAAAACCTCCAATAATTTCATTGGAAGTTGATTGTAACGATTTATCGGGGATTTTCACGTTAGGTTTGAAAACCTTTAGTAATACCTACACTCGACAAACCGTTGGTACTATTGAGTTTTCTCAAAGTTTTGTGACGTCCCAGGAGGGATTCGAACCCCCGACCGACGGCTTAGAAGGCCGTTGCTCTATCCTGCTGAGCTACTGAGACATGATGTTATTTTATGTAGTCCATATCAAGGACAATATTTATTATATGTCCTTTTCACGATAAAGTCAACATTAATTTTACTATGAAGGCAAGGTTTGCCTCATTATTAATATTATATGATTTCCTGTACCTCATTATGCCATCTTTCTACTCTACTTTTGTTAAATAATAAAAAGCAAAAAACTGAGAGGAGCTAACATGTTTAAAGATTTAGTAGTTGTCGTAACTAGCGGTGCACAAGGGATTGGACAGCTAATACGAAAGAACAGGTTGTCTTGTTGATCATTTCGATATCATTCATATTTTAATAATAAGGCGGGTAAATTTCAACATAAATCTTTTTATGACGTAACATGGATGAATGGAATGATTTGATACAAACAAATAATTTTTTACAATCATTAATCTAATAGTTGATGGTGGGAAGACAAAGAAAATGATGTATAAAAAAAACCATATTCACTCCGTTCATAACATTGTTTTCTCATATATGGAAATACCTCAGAGTATTCTACAGTAGAAGGAAAAATTAGAGGGAGTGGATATACATTGTACCCATATTCAAGTGGATATTACGTCAGTCCTTTAAGTGCGTTATATAAAGCTACTTCCACGCAATATACTGCACCTGTTCGCCATTTTTTATTGCCGCAGAACGATTCTCGTCGCTGTATCAGTAGAGCAGAAGCAGATTTTATGGCTATGAATCGTTTATTATGGATGGAGCATGTCAATTGGACGAGGATGACGATTATTAGTATAGTGTTTGGCTTACCTGATCTACCCTTTGTGCAGAAGCGACTGTTACAAAATGCGACGGACTTAGGCAATTGTCTACGTCCTTTTTACGGCGACCAAATTGCTGATCGTTATACTGAGCTGATTAAAGAACATCTTGTTATTGCTGCGCAGCTAGTAACTGCAGCTGCCAAAGGAGATACAGCAACAGCGGATGCGAAGGAAAAAGAATGGTATCGTAATGCTGACGATATTTCCATATTTTTAAGTAAAATTAATCCATACTTGAGTATGGAGGAAGTACAAAAAATGTTCTATACACATCTAGCTTTAACAAAAAAAGAAGCCGTGACTATGATTCAGAAAAACTATCAAGAAGATGTTGAAGTTTTTGATGACATTGAAGCAGAGGCACTTGCTATGTCGGATATGATTGCAAGCGCCATTGTTAAGCAATTTTATTACCTCTTTTATTAACGTCAATAAATCGATGATTTCTTTTCCAAAATTGGCGAGAAAATTTTAGCCTGTTTACTCTTTGAATAATGAGCAATCGGTTGAATGCCTTGTATTGATTCCTTCACAAATGGCGCTATTGTATTTCTTTCAATATTAATGTGGACTCGTTGTAGCTGCCATGGCAGATGCTCTATATCTATGCGAAATAAAGAATTTTTCCACTTTGACCAAGAATGATAACGTTCCACTAGCCATTTATCAAAGGTAGAACTAATTATTTCACTGGCAATCGGTTGATATGAAATTTTCAACCTTTCTGCCAGTGCACCGTAAAATAAACTTGTAAACGAAAAATTGTTCTCTTTTTGTTTGATAGATATTTTAGAATGACGATATGTTAAACCGCCCTTTGTAGCTATTTGTACAATAAAACAATTCGTAATATCGGAATTTAAAAAATAGACTCCCTTCATGCCGTTATATGTAACATATGTCCGTACATTAAGCTGCAAATAGGAATCCACTCCTGGTAATGGTGGTAGGTATCTTAGTCGTTGCCCATTAACTTTAAATAGGACAGCACTAAGCCAAGCGTTATTTTCATAGAGATCCAATTGTAACCCTTGCGGAATGTACTGCTCTATATCCTTAGGTGATACCGGCCAATGTAAGAACAACACATCTTGCCAAATTTGCGTCAAAACCCATGATTTATTCCACATAAAATAACTCCTTTCTGTAGTTAAATTATTTCCTACGAAGGAGTTATTCAAACAAACATGATTATTTTTGTTCTGAATCTAACGTTTCCGTTTCTTTTTCTACATATCGGTAATATAAATTGCGCAGTTCGGATTCTTTATAATTGCCTAAATGACTTTTAAATTGTGGATGCACCAAAATACCATGATCTCGAAGTTGCTTTACAAACCAACCTTTTGAATACTTATGCACTGTACACATTCCCCTTCACTACTATTCATACATAGCGTATGCTCAGGAATTTATGTAGTGACAATTTTCTCAAAATAAAAAAACGAAATGGTCAAAGAATTTTTGATGAATGTTGTGGCTCTTTAAATGGTGATTTCCGTTCCAGGCTACACGCTTTGTCACTGACGCTTCGCTTTCGCGCAGAATAAAACATTATTGCTGTCGCCTCGCATTCGCACAAAAAGCCCTTATTACTGAAGTTTGCTTTTATAATCATCAAATAGAGTGATATGTCCTATACATACTATGTGAAAATGGTTGATTGGAGTGGAGGCTGGGCGACTCCTTGGGGATTAGCGTCACAGATGAGACCCTGCAGCGAAGCGAAGCGGCTCATCGGACGCCCCCAGGAAAGCGCCCAGCCGGAACGGAAATCAACCCCTTGTTTTTCCGTAGAGCCATACTTTATCTAATATGGCTCTATTCCCTCATTCTCCACTTATGTGCCACAAAACGTTCGATATGGTTGGCTAGATGGTGTTGGTAATGTCGCGTATTCCTGCTGCTCTTTAGTATGTGCAAAAGGTTGAGCAAGAGCTTCTAGTAATTGCTCCATTACACTATAGTCTTCTCGTTCAACAGCAGCCTCTAATGCTTCTTCTACACGGTGATTTCGTGGAATAACCGCTGGATTGTGCTCACGCATTAATTGCTGAGACATGTCTTTTGTTTCTTGCTGTCTTTCTTGTCTTGCTAGCCAATTTTTATGCCATTCTTTAAATTCTTCTGTACTAAATAACGCTGATTCAGTGAATTTTTCAAAGGTTAATGCGATAAATGTATTCGTATAGTCTGCTTGATGTTGTTGCATTAACTTTAGAAGCTCTTCAATAAGTGCCACGTCCTGATCTTCTTCGTTAAACATCCCTAGCTTTGCTCGCATACCTGTTACCCAGTTTGCATAATACAATTGAGGATATTGCTTTAGAGCCTCTTGAGCTATGTGTATAGCTTCTTCCTCATTTTCATGGATTAACGGTATTAATGATTCGGCAAATCGTGTTAAATTCCATCCTCCGATATTAGGCTGGTTACCATATGCATAACGACCTTGTCGATCAATCGAGCTAAATACTGTCGCTGGATCATAAGTATCCATGAAAGCGCATGGACCATAATCAATTGTCTCTCCACTAATGGCCATATTATCTGTGTTCATGACCCCATGAATAAAACCAACTAGCTGCCATTTTGCAATAAGAGACGCTTGTTTCTTTATAACTTCCTGTAGTAGGGTTAAATAACGGTTTTGAGCTTTATCAGCATTAGGAAAGTGCCGTTCTAAAGCATAATCTGCCAATTCTTTTAGCTCCTCCTCCGTTCCAAAATTCGCTCCATATTGGAAAGTTCCAACACGCAAATGACTGCTTGCAATACGCGTTAAAACTGCGCCTGGGAGCTCTGTTTCGCGGAGAATCGTTTCGCCTGTAGTCACGATTGCTAAACTTCGAGTAGTTGGAATGCCAAGTGCATACATAGCTTCACTCATAATATATTCACGTAGCATTGGACCAAGTGCTGCTCTGCCATCTCCGCCGCGGGAATAAGGCGTTCTTCCTGAGCCTTTTAGTGCGATATCAAAGCGTTCATGAGCTGGTGTTAGTTGTTCACCTAATAACAGTGCTCTGCCGTCTCCTAGCATATTAAAATGACCAAATTGATGCCCTGCGTAAGCTTGTGCTATAGGCATGCCTCCGTTCGGATTGTTGTTACCAGCAAAAATCGCTACCGCTTCTTCGCTTTTCAGAGCATTACTGTTTAATCCAAGTGAATTGGCTACTGATTCATTTAATAAGATTAACTTTGGTGAGCGAACTGGATTTAAATTGATTGTTGTATAATAAATGCTTGGTAGGCGGGTAAAGCTATTATTAAAATTCCATCCCATTGTATTTTCCATGTTTTCTCCTTTGTTTCGTTTATATTTATTTTTTCTACTTCATCATAAACAATTCATAGCCATTTTTACCATTTGTATAAACTTCTTTCAGCAAATGTTTTATGTAGCGACAGCGAAGCATCAGCTACAAATGTTTTATGTAGCGACAGGTACAGAATTCTCCTACCTCCATAGGGAGTGAGATGAATGCAGATTTAAGCTGCTTTTCAGCGGGTGTCCAAACACTCGATGAAATAGAGGAACTCAGTCTAAGAACGCCACGTCCTGTGGCAACGACTGAGTGACCAACATCTTGCTGTGTTGCTGTCGCTTCGCTTTCGCACAGACAAAAACACGTTGCTGACGCTGCGTTAGCACTACGCTTTCGCGCAAAAAACATCTGTTGGCCCAAAGCCTCCGGTGGATGTCACGGAATTATGCCGAGGCTTAATTGATTGAGAAATAAAACAAAAAACGCTTATAGTTTCTATAACTTAAGCGTTTTTGTTTCATCATTTTCGCATAAACTTGTGGGTGGAAATACAGCTATTATCATCCGTAAAGAACTTTACTTCAAAATAAGTATCTTCAACCTCTACAAGGGCAAAGCTTTTTTCTTTACGACCTCGTGGTTTTAATAAGCTCCCCGGATTTAAAAATAATACATCATCAATCATTTCCGCCCCAAGGACATGAGAGTGACCAAAGCACGCAATTTGCGCGTTTACTTCTTTTGCACGATAGGATAAAGACAAGATAGAAGTTTTAACATTGAATAAATGGCCATGTGTGACAAAGATTGTAGCATCCTCTAAATCGAATACTACTTCATCAGGGAAAGCTTTATCAATGTCACAATTCCCTCGGACTTTCTTCAATCCCTCCAATGCTTTATGGGAGAAAGGAAGTTCACTATCTCCACAATGAATGACTGCATCGACATTTGGGTAAAAGCCACGAACTTTTTCAATCACATTACTATCGCCATGTGTATCACTCATGACAAGTATTTGCATGGATATCACCTCTTATTTTATAAGATTAGGTAATTGTTCCTTTAACTTACGAATCGCATTCCCACGGTGGGAAATCGCTCCTTTTTCATCGGCTGTAAGCTCTGCCATCATACGGTTTAAGCTTGGGACAAAGAAGACTGGATCATAACCAAATCCGTTTGTGCCACGTTTTCCGTGAGCAATAACACCTTCACAAGTACCAAAAACTGTTGTCGTCTCAAAACCAGGCCCTGCAATAGCAATGCAACAGCAGAAGCGTGCTGTACGCTTTTCAACCTCGACATTTTTTAAGTTTTCTAGTAGTTTAACCATGTTTGCTTCATCATCATGATCACCAGCGTAACGTGCTGAATACACACCTGGTTCACCATTTAATGCATCAACAGCTAAACCACTATCATCAGCAATAACAATTGTACCAAGCTCTTTTGCTAATGTTTCTGCCTTTAGAATAGCATTTTCCTCAAAGGTAGTGCCTGTTTCGTCTATTTCCATCTCTGGGGCTACATCAAACATCGTTACAACTTCATAGCCAAGCGGTCCAAATAACGCTTCGAAATCTTTTGCTTTTCCTTTATTTTTTGTCGCAATTACTACTTGTTTCATGTTATTCATTACCTCCCACTTTGTTAGCTAATTCACCTAATGTCTCTTTTTGAAGTGCAATCAATTGTTGAATGCCCTTTTCACCTAACTCCAGTAGTTCATTTAACTCTTCACGAGAAAAAGTTGCTTCTTCACCTGTACCTTGAAGCTCAACAAATCGTCCTGCTCCTGTCATGACGATATTCATATCTACAGCAGCAGCGACATCTTCAACATAGTTTAAGTCTAAAACGGCTCCATGATCCTCTACAATACCAACACTTGTTGCAGCTAAATAGTCTGTTACTGGGAATTTTTTAAATTGTTTTTCTTCAGCAAACTTAGCAATTGCTTGTGTCATCGCTACAAATGCTCCTGTAATTGAAGCTGTACGTGTCCCGCCATCTGCTTGAATCACATCACAGTCAATCCATACAGTTCGTTCACCAAGTGCTTCTAAATCCACGACTGCACGTAATGCACGACCGATTAATCGTTGAATTTCCATTGTGCGGCCATTGACTTTACCACGAGATGATTCGCGTGCTGTACGCTGTGCTGTTGCACGAGGTAGCATCGAGTATTCTGCAGTGATCCATCCTTTGCCTTGTCCACGTAAAAAACCAGGAACCTTATCTTCAATCGTTGCTGTACAAATTACTTTCGTATTACCTACTTGAATTAAAACTGAGCCTTCTGGGTGCAATAAATACTCACTATCTATTTTCACCGGACGCAGTGCATCTACATTTCTTCCATCAAATCTTGTCATATTTTTCGTTCCTCCTAAATACTTTCGCGCACTCATCTTAACATAATTTTGATCTTCAAAAAAGTGCTCATTCCTTATGTACTATGCTAAAAAACGTCAAAAATCAGCCTAGCTCATAGCTAAGCTGATTTTTTATTTTAATGTCATACGTTTTATTTGAAGAGTACCTTGCTCAAGCCAATTTTCAGCAATTGAACGGAAAATTGGCACAGAACCCGTTGCATAAAATTTATGAGCAGGCACAGCGTCTGGGTCAGCCAAAGTGCCATTGTAAGCAAGCATTTCTTGAACATCCTTCGCTGTTTCCTCTGCGGAAGATAGCACAAAAACTTCTTCTCCCACAACAGCTTCAATTTGTTTTTGCAAAATTGGATAGTGCGTACATCCTAGTATGACCGTATCAAATTGTTCATTTTTCAGTGGCTTTAAGCCTTCCGCAATTAAATTATTTGCAAATTCACCTTTATATTCGCCACTTTCTACAAGTGGTACGAATGTTGGACAAGCAAGTGGAATTATATGAGTTGACGTATTCAGTGATAATAAGGCTTCCTCATACGCCCCACTTTTAATTGTTCCTTCAGTTGCAAGCACAACGACTTCATGTCGCTTCGTTTTCTTTACAGCTGCACGTGCGCCAGCATTAATAACGCCTAGTACCGGAAAAGGCATATTTCTTTGTAAACTTTCGAGTGCTACTGCAGTCGCTGTATTACAAGCAATGACGAGCATTTTGATATTCATTTTTTCTAGTGCTTTTGCCATTTGCCAAGTAAAATTCCGCACTTCTTGTCGAGTTCTTGGACCATACGGACATCTTGCTGTATCACCAATGTAATAGATCGTTTCATTTGGTAATCGCTTCATTATTTCTTTTGCTACGGTTAAACCGCCTACTCCTGAGTCAATAACGCCTATCGGGGCATTCATACTTTCCGCCTCAATCCTGTTTCATGTGTACATGTAGTTTTTCTAAATAGCTTGATAATTGCGCGACTTCTTGTTCGTTAAAACCAACAAGCTTCTCTTGCAAATATTGCTGTCTTTTTTCAATAACCTCTTGAATAATACGTTCGCCTTTTTCGAGAAGATGAACAACAACGACACGACGATCATTTTCGTCACGCACTCGCTTAACTAATTCATTTTTCTCCATACGGTCCACTAAATCTGTTGTTGTACTAAAAGCTAAGTATAGTCGATTTGACAGGTCGCCAATTGTTATATCGCCAAGCTCTTCTAACCACTGTAATGCAACAAATTGTGGCGGCGTAATCGCATATTGTGAAACAATCTCTCTTCCTTTTTGCTTCACAATCGCCGCTATATAGCGTAATTCCTTTTCAACCGTTGCAACGGTTTCAGGTGAGTGTTTTGTTACTTCATCCGACATATAACTATTTCACTCCTAAAAATACGTTGAATAGTTCTATTTTGTCGTTTTTTTTCTAAAATAGCAAGTGTCCTTTTAGTCTAATTTAAATTCTTCTAAGCGTAACAGCTCAATTAACGCTTGAGATCGATTTGTTACACCTAACTTTTGAATTGTATTGGAAATGTGATTTCGCACTGTTTTTTCACTAATACCAAGTTGCTCTGCAATATCCCTCGTTGTTTTTTCAGCTAATAAAAGCGCAAATATTTCACGTTCTCGGTTTGTTAAAAGAGAACGATGATGAGAGCCATTCATTTTCAGTTACACCCTCCTCCCCCGCACGTATTGTAACTTATGTTAAGGATTGAGGAGCGGTGACGGCTATTTTCATTAATATCTCGTGTTTCCTAAAAAAATTCGGAAATTGCTTCCATAAAAGAATAAATTCAATGAGAAAATGCAATTTCAGCCGTCGAGAGATCATTATATGATCACTAAGCTTGCTAGCTGAGTTTTTGTCTCTTCAGATAAGGGTACACTCTTCCCAGTTCGAGGGTTCATTTGCACTACCGTCCCCCTACCTGTAAAGCAAACCTCATCATGCTGATTTTTCGCTAAATAATGAATATCCATTGATGAGTTCCCTACTGTCGCTACTTTCGTATAAATTCTGAGCACATCATCAAAGAAAACTTGCTTCACGTAATCACACTGTAAGTCAGCTACAATCGGAATCCCCTCTATATTTTCATCCATTGCTGATGGCATGAGAACACCTAAATGGCGGAAATAATCGATTCGTGCCTGTTCAAAATATGTAAAGCTAACTGTATTATTCATATGACCGTACATATCCGTTTCTGAAAAACGTACACGGATCTCAATATAAAATGCAAAATCCTTAGTCCATTCCTGAAAATTTCCGATATAATTTGCTTTCATCTTAGCCATCCCCCTAATTTTCATTCGCCTCTTCCCAAACAGTAGATAGAATTAGCGATTGATAAATGAATATGCATTCATTATAAAGCAAAATACTATTTTATCATAGAAAATTTACATTTTAGCTCGTTATATTTAAAAATCCCTTATTTTATGCAACAAAGTCTTTCTACGCTGTACTTAAATTATCCTATTTAGTTTTTCTTAAAAATGCCCCTATTGAGAACTCCCTATCATGCGAAACATTAGTCAGCGGGCGTTTTATCAGTCTTTGCCAATCGGGCATTTACAAGTAGTAAATCTATAAATTTATTTAATATTTTCCATAGAAAAAAACTCCCTCACACATTATGTGTAAGGGAGTTTGTGAGTAAAAGCTTGTACTATTAGTCAACGTAGTGGTCAGAACCGAAGAAGTTACGGAACATTTGCACTGTAGTTGCACGGTTTAATGATGCGATAGATGTTGTTAAAGGAATACCTTTTGGACAAGCAGCTACACAGTTTTGTGAGTTACCGCAGTTTGCAAGGCCTCCATCACCCATGATCGCATTTAAACGCTCGTCTTTAATCATTGCACCAGTTGGGTGAGTATTGAAAAGACGTACTTGTGATAATGGTGCAGGTCCGATAAATGAAGCTTTTTCAGACACGTTTGGACATGCTTCCATACATACACCACAAGTCATACATTTAGATAATTCATAAGCCCATTGACGTTTACCTTCTGGCATACGTGGACCTTCACCTAAATCATAAGTACCATCAATTGGAACCCATGCTTTAACTTTTTTTAGTGCATTGAACATACGTTCACGGTCAACTTGTAAGTCACGAATAACTGGGAAAGTTTTCATAGGCTCAAGTTTAATTGGCTCAGTCAATTGGTCAACAAGCGTTGAACAAGATTGACGTGGGCGTCCATTGATAACCATTGAACATGCACCACAAACTTCTTCAAGACAGTTCATATCCCATGCAACTGGTGTTGTTTTTTCACCATTTGACATAACTGGATTCTTTTGAATTTCCATTAATACAGAAATAACGTTCATACCATGACGGTAAGGAATTTCGAATTTCTGCCAGTAGCCATTGCCACCTTGTGTATCTTGACGTAAAATTTCAACTTTGACCATTCTTCCAGTATTAGCTGCGATATTCATAATTCTTAGTCTCCTTTCGCAGAGTAATCACGTTTACGTGGTGGAATTAATGAAACGTCGACTTCTTGGTATGTGATGATTGGATTACCAGTAGTTGGGTCAAATTTCGCCATTGTAGTTTTTAAGAACTGCTCATCATCACGGTTCGGGAAATCTGGTTTATAGTGTGCACCACGAGATTCGTCACGTAATAATGCACCTTTTGTCATTACTTTCGCAAGGTAAATCATATTTTTCAACTGACGCGTAAAGTGAGCACCTTGGTTACTCCATTTTTGTGTATCGTTGATGTTAATGTTTTCCCAACGTTTTTGGAATTCATCAAGTTTGTTTAATGTATCTTCAAGTTGGTCGTTATAACGTACTACTGTCATAGTAGCTGTCATCATTTCACCAAGTTCTTTATGAAGTAAGTAAGCGTTTTCTGTGCCGTCCATTTTCATGATAGCATCCCACTTAGCTTGTTCTTCTTTAACGCGAGCATCGAAAATCTCTTGTGGAAGATCTTCAGCATGCTTTTTAAGATGTTTAACATAATCTACTGCGTTTGGACCAGCAACCATACCACCATAGATAGCAGATAATAATGAGTTCGCACCAAGACGGTTTGCACCATGTTGAGAGTAATCACATTCACCCGCTGCAAATAAACCAGGAATTTCAGTCATTTGGTTGTAGTCAACCCATAATCCACCCATTGAATAGTGAACTGCTGGGAAAATTTTCATTGGTAATTTACGTGGATCATCCCCTACGAATTTTTCGTAGATTTCAATAATACCACCAAGTTTTACATCTAACTCATGTGGATCTTTATGAGAAAGATCTAGGTATACCATATTTTCACCGTTGATACCAAGTTTTTGGTTTACACAAACGTCGAAAATTTCACGTGTTGCAATATCACGAGGTACTAAGTTACCATATGCAGGATATTTCTCTTCCAAGAAGTACCAAGGTTTACCGTCTTTATAAGTCCAAATACGGCCACCTTCACCACGTGCTGATTCTGACATTAGACGGTTTTTGTCATCTCCAGGAATAGCTGTTGGGTGAATTTGAATGAACTCACCATTCGCGTAAGTAGCACCTTGTTGATAAACGATAGAAGCAGCAGAACCTGTATTAATTACAGAGTTTGTTGTTTTACCGAAGATAATACCAGGGCCACCAGTCGCCATAATAACAGCGTCTGCACGGAATGATTTAATTTCTTCTGTACGCATATCTTGCGCTACGATACCACGACAAACGCCGTCAGGATCGACGATTGCACCAAGGAATTCCCAGTGCTCATATTTGTTAACTAAACCAGCTACTTCGTGAGAACGAACTTGCTCGTCTAGTGCGTATAGTAATTGTTGACCAGTCGTCGCACCAGAGAATGCTGTACGGTGGTGTAATGTACCACCAAAACGACGGAAATCAAGAAGACCTTCTGGTGTACGGTTGAACATAACACCCATACGGTCCATTAAATGAATAATACCAGGGGCTGCATCACACATACCCTTAACTGGTGGTTGGTTCGCTAAGAAGTCCCCACCGTATACTGTATCATCAAAGTGGATCCAAGGAGAATCCCCTTCACCTTTTGTATTTACCGCACCATTAATTCCGCCCTGCGCACATACGGAGTGTGAGCGTTTTACAGGAACTAATGAGAATAAATCAACTTCAGTACCAACTTCAGCTGCTTTAATCGTTGCCATCAGACCAGCTAGACCGCCGCCAACAACAATTATTTTGCTTTTCGCCATGATTATTTCTCACTCCTCTTAAAAAATTGCAATGATTGCCATGTACTCTATAGTAGCTTCTATTACATTAAACGAAAGCTAAAATAGCAGCTACACCAACTACACTTAGAATTACGAAAATAATGTTTGTTACATAAGTAGCAACCTTTTGAGACTGAGGAGACTGTGTAATACCCCAGCTTACTAGGAATGCCCATAAACCGTTAGATAAGTGGAAAGTTGCTGATATAATACCAACAATGTAGAATCCAAGCATGAATGGATTCGATACGATATCTGCTATCATATTGTATTCAACTTCTGAACCTAACGCTTTTTGGATACGTGTTTGGAAAATATGCCATGCAATGAAAATCACTAAGAATACACCAGTGAAACGTTGTAATGAGAACATCCAGTTACGGTATGTGCTGAAACGCCCTGTGTTTGGTGAAGCTGTGAATGCAATGAATACACCATAGAATGCGTGGAACAGTAATGGGATATAAATAACTACCCATTCAATTACTAACAGAAGATTGTGTGGAATTAAATCCATCTTACCTATTGCATTATTGTAAGCTTGTTCACCACCAACAGCAGTGAAGTTCATTGACAAGTGGAACATCAGAAACAGACCTACTGGAATGACACCAAGTAGAGAATGTAAACGACGCCATAAAAACTCTCGATCTTTCGACAAGACTGTTACCCCCCTTAGTACTTAAAATATCACATCAAAAGAAGTCATCATTTTGTAACTGATACTTCATTGACTGTGTATTTCATCATGGTACAATATTATGACATGTTTATTGTACTCTCAAGAGCTACGAGCGTCAAGGCAACTAAGAGTTTTTCGTATTCCTTATTAAAGAAACAATCTAGTACATGATGCGTCGTTTTTTCTCGAAAAACCTATCTTTACTTTATCAGTGTCGAATTATAAGAAAATTCTAAGAAAGAAGGATTTAAATGTTAAACACTTCATCACCTACAATCTCAGCTTTTGGCTATGAGATAATTCGCGATTATATTTTATCTTCCATTCTTGGTAAACATGAAGGTGATGTTCTTTACTGGGCAGGAAAAGACCTAGCACGGAAGTTCCCATGTAAAAGTCAAGATGAACTTATCGCATTTTTCGCAGATGCCTGCTGGGGTAATTTAGAGCTTGTCAAGGAATCGAAGGATGGACGTACATTCCAGTTGACAAATGATTCAGAACTGTTACAAATCGGTCTTCGTAGCTTTAGACTCGAAGCAGGATTTATAGCTGAACAAATCCAGCAAGCAAAAGGTTACTTAACTGAATGCTATGATGAAAAACGTGAAAAGCAACAGAACGTTACATTTACAGTTAAATGGGACGTCAAGGAACGAATCATGAACACCGTTCCTTCAGAGTAAAACGAAAAGGATTGTCATTCCAAATTTATGGATGACAATCCTTTTAATATTTATAGGTGGGCATGTCTTTCTTTTAAAAGTACATCTATTAACGAAATAAACGCTTCTAAAATATTTAGTGAGTATTGAATCATTTCCTCTAAGTTTTTGATTGACAGTTCATTCACTAATTTTTGTGCAGCCATATGTACTAATTCATGAGGTTGTTCTATATGAAGATATTCTGGCAAATTCCGATATTCCTCAAAATAGCCATAATACCATTCCCCAAACTTACATTCATGATGCGTTTTTATAATTTCTTTTAGGCCAGCCTTTTGTAAAGCATTTCTTAAAAAGCTTGCATGATCCATTAACCTTGCTGCCAATTGGCTAACTACCGTTTGCTCTTTAGGCTTACGGATTGTAGGAGCAATAGCTTTTAACATTTCAGATACTTGATTTTGTATTATATCCGAGAAGTCACTAGTATGAGATAATTCCGTCGTTGTTTCCGCTAAACGTCCTACAGCTATTACATTTTCTTCTGATGCGACTGTCATTTGATCAATGCCATGTGCTGCTTCTTCAATATTTTTACTTGTTACAGTCAAATTAGTAATATTGCTCTTCATGATACTTAAAAAGTCAGTTAAATAATGTTCGACTTCTTTAATATTTGTTATTGTATTATGTAATTTCTTATCAATGACTGATCGAATCTTCGTCATTTCTTGCAATGAACCTTTCGAGCTGTTAGCTAACTTCCCTACCTCCATCGCAACAACATTAAATCCTTTTCCATGTTCACCAGCACGTGCAGCTTCTATAGAGGCATTTAAGGATAGTAGTTGTGTTTGATCAGCAATCCCAGTCACACCTTTACCGATATCATCCATTTTAGTTATTTCATTATACAACTGCTCTGTTGAATGAGCTCCTTTAGACAACAACTCCTGAACCAGTTCACCTTTTGTAATGGACGCTTCCATTTCCTCTACAAGGAGTAATGAATGCTGTTTGATTTCTTGAATGTTTGCATTAACATTTTGCTCAACTGCAAGTATCTCTTCTGTATTTGACGACATTTCTTCACTCATTGCTGAAATATCCCCTACACTTGTTGAGACATTTTGAACCTTTAGCGCCGTTTGAAAATTAATTAACTCCATATGCGCTAGTACAAAGTCTAAAATCGCATTTTTCACATCAATACTGTCATGCTCAAGTTCTAATTCCAAAATTCGCTTTTTTAATATTTGTATTTCTAAATCGTTGTGTTGCTCAACGCTTTCATCCACTGGCTTTTGAAATAAACCGAATAGCACCATATTAACTCCCACCTTCCATTTGGAAAAACATGTCACATTTTATTATATAACAACTAAATTAGATAAAGTATGAAATTAATGTAAACAAAAATAGATGTGCCATTTAATGACACACCCTATTCATATTATATGTAAAGCGCTTGTTCTAAATTAAATTCGTCATGTAATGCATTTGCTGCACGAATCATTTCGTCCTGAGGAACAACGACAGACACTTTTATTTCAGATGTACTTACCATTTTCACAGGGATATCTTCACGACGTAAACGATCAAACATACGGGCTGCCACTCCCGGGTTAGATGCCATTCCTGAGCCAATAATAGAGACTTTCGCTAAACCAATTTCAAAATCAGCAAAACTAAACCCTAGTGATACTTTACTATCTTCTAGGACACGTAATGCATCAGCGAACTCCTCTTTTAAAATAGTAAATGATACAGTCGGCTTTAAGCCATCAATTATTGCTTGTACGATTATATCAACGTTTATGCGATTTTCTGCAAGCATTGTGAACATATCTGCTAACGAAGCATTAGAATAAGCATCATACCCTACCGTTAGGCGAATAACGTCTGACTCATAGGCAACACCACGTACAATTAAATTTTTCTCCATTTCAACTTCCTCCTTCAATAAAGTACCTTCTGTATCTTTTTCGCTTGACCGAATGATAACTGGGATTTGAAACTTCTTTGCTATTTCTACAGCCCGTGGGTGTAAAATTTGTGATCCTAAATTTGATAGCTCTAGCATTTCATCATAGGAAATTTCTTTTACCTTTTGTGCCCCAGCAATCTGACTTGGATCAGCTGTATAGACTCCATCCACATTCGTATAAATATCTACACGCTCTGCCTCTAATGCTGCAGCAATAGCTAAAGCCGTCGTCTCCGCACCACCTTTACCAAGCGTCGTAATATTCCGTGAATTACCGATCCCCTGTTCCCCTGCAACGACGACGATTTTCCCCTGAGTAAAATACTCTTCTATTCGACTAGCTTCTATCACATCAATTCGTGCATTGCCATACACCGCATCAGTTTGAATACCTGCCTGCCAGCCTGTTAATGACACTGCATCATAACCTTCTTCCTGCAAAGCAATTGCCACTAATGCACTTGATAGTTGTGAGCTTGTTGACAATAGTGCGTCTAGTTCACGTTTAGACGCATTGTCTGATAGATTACAAGCCATCTTTGCTAATTCTTTAGACGTCCCTCTCATTGCTGTAGTGACAACGACAATATCAAAACCACTTTCCTTTTCTGCAATTACCTTTTTTGCAACATCTTGAATGTGTTCAGTTGATGCTAATGCAGCACCACCAAATTTCATCACAATTCTCTCCATTCTTTTCATTCTCCTTCGTATTTAATCATTTCGCTGATTATAAAGTAGCTAAAATTTTGCAGCTTTCACAAAAAAACATCGCAAAAGCAAATAACATCCTTCAACTCTTAGGTAAGAGTAACAGCCTTGAAAAAATGTTGTTTCGAGAAATCTAAAAAGGCAGCTCTCACATAACGTGAAAGCCGCCTATAACATGTACAATAAAAGTAACTTGCGCATGTGTGATAGCTCTCCGAAACGTTTAGAATCGACAGTCTTACATCTCTTAAATGTAAAACCAGCACAGCATCGGAAACAACGATGCTCCACTTCGGCAAGTTCCCCTTTCATACATTTTCACTGGACTTGTTCGTCCTCGTATGTACTACTCTTGAACCTTGCACCTCTATCATCACTAAATAGTGATTGTATTTAATTGAATCTTAGCGAAGAAATTTCCAATTTAATAAGTAGAAACTACTTATAAACTAAGATGCTGTGTATGACATTGCTATATTGAATAGCTATGTTATATACAAACCTTAGCATACGTCTAATCCTTTGACAATGTCTCTTGTTTAAAATCAATTTCACCTTAGCGTAATTGCCGCTGTCGCTTTGCTTTCGCGCAGAAAACATTTGCCGCTGTCGCTTTGCTTTCGCTACAGATGAACAAAGCGTCCGAAATCGGCTTTGTGCTTAGGTCTGCAGATGTTTTTTGTACGAAAGCGCAGTGCTAACGTAGCGACAGCGACACGAGGGCCGACACGAAATCGGTCATTTCGATAATACCACAGGACGTGGCGTTTTTACCGATGCAGGTCAGTTAGCCGTTATCGCATGGATGCGATGATTTTAGGCTAACATCCCCTCAGAACTCCTTTCCGATTCCGTGACATCCTTCGGAGGCTCTATTTTCATTCAGCAAATGTCTTTTGTACCGAAAGCGTAGCGACAGGTACAGGTGTTTGGACACCCACCGAAAAGGAATTCCATCTACATTCATCTCACTTACCCTTCAGATGTAGTGTTTTCTGCTGAATGAAAATAAGTATGGATATTGCTAGCTAGACTAGCCGGCATCCCAGCTTCCTGTAATGCTTGCACACTTGCCTCACGAATTTTTTTGACAGAGCCAAAATGCTTAAGTAATTGCTGTTTTCGCTTTGGACCAACTCCCTCTATTTGATCGAGGACAGATTGTATAGCATGCTTCTCGTGCTGCTGTCGTAAGAAAGTAATAGCAAAGCGGTGTACTTCGTCTTGAATTCGTTGCAGTAAATAGAAGCCATCACTTGTGCGCTTTAATGCAATTACTTCAGGTGGATCACCAAATAGAAGCTGAGACGTATTATGCTTGTCATCTTTTGCTAATCCGGCAATTGGAATGACAAGGCCGAGCTCATCCTCTAATACTTCCCGTGCGACTTCCATTTGCCCCTTCCCGCCATCAATTAGTACTAAATCTGGTAAAGGTAGACCTTCTTTTAATACTCGTGTGTAACGACGACGGATCACTTCCTGCATTGCCCCGTAATCATCGTGCTTGGCAGCTGTACGTGTTTTGTATTTTCGATACTCCTTCTTTGCAGGTTTTCCATCGATAAATACAACCATTGCAGATACAGCATCTGTTCCATGCATATGACTATTATCGAAAGCTTCGATCCGTAAAGGCACAGAAATGCCCATAGCTTCACCGAGCGCCTCACATGCTCCTATTGTGCGTTCTTCCTGACGTTCAATAAGCTGGAACTTCGCTGCTACAGCAATTTCAGCATTTTTAATCGCTAAATCAACAAGCTCTTTTTTTTGGCCACGTTTTGGTGTTAGTACCTTCACTTCTAATAATTCTGTTAAAATATCCGCATCAATAGATTGTGGGATAAAAATTTCTTTAGGCTTAATATGCTCTAGCTTGTCATAAAAGCGCCCAACGAACGTTAAAAATTCCTCTTCTGCATCTTGATAAATCGGAAATATCGAGACATCACGCTCAATGAGCTTTCCTTGACGGACAAAGAAAACTTGCACACACATCCAGCCCTTCTCGACTGCATAACCAAATACATCGCGGTTTGTTGTATCACTTGATACAATTTTTTGCTTTTGCATGACTGTATCAATATGTGCAATTTGATCGCGAAATTCCTTTGCACGTTCAAACTCTAAATTTCCTGCGGCCGCTAGCATCTTTACCTCTAACTCTTTTTTAACTTCTTCAACCCCACCATTTAAAAATTTTGTCATATCTTCAATCATATCGTTGTAAGTGTCAACATCAATCTCTTTCACACAAGGAGCTAGACATTGCCCCATGTGATAATACAAACAAACCTTTGAAGGAAGTTGTACACATTTTCGAAGAGGATATAAACGATCTAGCAGCTTTTTCGTCTCACTTGCTGCATACGCATTTGGGTATGGACCAAAATATTTTGCCTTATCCTTTTTCACTTTTCGTGTTGTAATAAGTCGTGGATGTTTTTCATTTGTAATTTTTAAATACGGATACGTTTTATCATCCGTCAACATAACATTGTATTTCGGGTCATGTAGTTTTATAAGATTAAGCTCTAAAATTAATGCCTCGATATTGGAGGATGTTACAATGTACTCAAAATCTTCTATTTCGCTTACAAGTCTCTGTGTTTTCCCTTCATGCGTACCAGTAAAATACGAGCGAACTCGATTTTTCAACACTTTTGCTTTCCCGACATAAATAATAGTACCTTGTCGATCTTTCATCAAATAGCAGCCAGGCTGATCTGGTAAAATTTCAAGCTTTCGTTTAATTAAATCATTCATCGCCTACCTGCCCCCATTTTCTTAAAATAGCGTTCGCTTTTTCTCTATATTATATAACGAAAAAAAAGCCAAGCACATCTTATTGATGGCTTGACTCTTTTTTTCTTACAGATTAAGCATGTTTTGCGATAAATGCTTCTAACGCTTCTTTTGGTTGGAAACCAACTGTTTTATCTACTAATTCACCGTCTTTGAATAATAGTAATGATGGGATAGACATAATTTGGTATTCTGCTGCAGTACCTTGGTTGTTATCTACATCTACTTTTACAATATTAGCCGCACTACCTGCAGCATCCATTTCTTCAAGAACTGGTCCAATCATTTTACAAGGTCCGCACCAAGCAGCCCAAAAGTCTACTAGTACTAACCCTTCTTTAATATCATCTTGGAAAGTTGCATCTGTTGCATGTACAATTGCCATTTGAAATCCTCCTTAAACTTACTATGTTTGTAGTATAGCATGGATAAATTCTCTTGAGCGAACAATCTGCCTAGTATGCATAATTTATGAAAATTCAGGTCGATTAAGGCATTAAGTTCATTTTTAGTGTTTCCTAATTTTCTTGAAAACGACCTTTAAAGACATAGGTTAACGTAATAAAGAGATAAATAGCTAAAGTAATACCTGTTACGATAATAGATGTTGTAAAAATAATACCAATTAGGATTGCACTTAACGCAATAATAGCTATCCAAGTTGTGTAAGGGAACCATTTTACTGCATAGGTACTTGTTTTTTCTGACTGTTTTTTACGCGATTTCAGATGTGCAATCGCAATAATTAGCCAAATAAATAACACGGTATATCCAAGTGAACCCATTAGGAAATCAAAAGTTCTGCTTCCCGCAAATAAAGAAAATATGACAGCTATATATAAAGCGAAGGTACACATTAATATGGCATATACTGGAACTTTTCGTTTTGATAAATATGCAAAGATTTTAGGAACACGCCCGTCTACAGCTTGTGTATACAGAACTCGCGATGAACCATAAAGCCCTGAGTTCATTGACGAAATAATTGCGAGTATAACAACAGCGTTCATAATATGGTCAGCACCAGGAATCCCAACCATTTTAAAGACCATCACAAACGGACTTTCCGGAACCCCATTTACTTCATTCCAAGGAATCAAGCTAACGATAATAAAGAAAGGAATTAAATAAAAAGTTACAATACGTACTAATGTACTGCGAACAGCTTTTGGCACTACTTTTTCAGGATTCTTCGTTTCAGCTAATGTAATACCAATAATTTCAGTACCACCATAAGAGTAAATAACTACAAGCATTGCAGAAATCAATCCCATTGATCCGTTCGGGAAGAAACCACCATGTTCCGTTAAATTAGAAAAACCAACAGCTGTATGATTACCAAAAGTAACAAGCAATAAAATTAATCCCGCTATAATGAACACCACAATAACGGTAATTTTAATTAACGCCAGCCAATATTCCGTTTCAGCAAAAACTTTCACTGATAACAAGTTTACGGCTGTAACTAACACTGAAACAGATAATGCAAGTATCCAAATCGGGTAATCTGGCAACCAATATTGAATAAAAATGGCCGCAACTATAGATTCTGCAGCAATATTTAACACCCACATTTTCCAATAAATCCAATCTAGGAAATAAGCTGGATACTTTCCTAAAACGGCTTGCACTAGATCTCTAAATGTTCTGGCTTCGCTATTACGGACTGCCATTTCTGCTAAACCTTGCATAACAAACAGCAGGATTATCCCACCAATTAAGTACGCAATAAGTACTGATGGCCCTGCCATATCAATAGCTGCACTACTTCCTTTAAATAACCCTGCACCAATGGCACCACCTAAAGCCATCATCGTAATATGCCGTGAGGTCATCGTTCTTTTTAATTTCTGATTGCCGTTTTCCATTTCCTTACCTCCTAAAATCAACAAATGCGCTAAAGAGCTCGTTTACATCCGACAAGCGCTGGAGAGCCCGAAGCAAAAGTAAACGTTCCTCCACTTTTGCCCAAGGGATCGAAGCGATCTCGAGGATGTAGCGCTTTAGCCTAGACGAAAAAAAGGCATATCGTCTGTTCCCTCATTAACAAATGAAAGAAGAGACGATATGCCATAAGCAAACCGCGGTACCACTCTAATTGGTTCTTTTAGAACCCTACTTAAAAACCTAGTAACGAAGGTTAACCGTTCAACAAATAGAATATTATGAAAATTCCATTTATTTTACCGCTCATAGGCAAGTTCAAAGTCTTATTGGACTGCGTTGCACCAACCCGCAGCTCTCTTCACCAAATAATGGGCTTTTACTACTCCTAATCTTTGCGTTTCTTTTTTGAATAAAAATCAATTATGCCTCGGCATAATTGCGTCTGGAATCAGCTTTGTGCTTGCACAAAGAACTCCTTCCTGATTCCGTGACATCCGCCGGAGGCTTTAACTTATTTCAGTGAGTGTTTGATCCGCTGAAATAAGTTAATTTAATATTCATCACTATACGTTCAAAAATTAATTATGTCAACATTTTATTTTGCAATAACTTTAAAAAGTCAAAAAATTCAACAAAAAAAGCAGGGAAGATGCATCCTCCCTGCACATTTATTATGCGTTCACTTTTAACGCTTTAAATTCTTCGATTAGAAGAGGCACTACTTCAAATAAATCGCCTACGATACCGTAGTCCGCAACTTTGAAAATATTTGCCTCTGGATCCTTATTAATCGCAACAATTACTTTTGAATTCGACATCCCCGCTAAGTGCTGAATTGCTCCAGAAATACCCGCTGCAATGTAAAGGTCCGGTGTTACTACCTTACCTGTTTGACCAATTTGAAGTGAGTAGTCACAATATTCAGCATCACATGCACCACGTGAAGCTCCAACTGCACCTCCAAGTAAATCTGCTAGCTCTTTTAATGGTTCAAAACCATCCTCCGACTTTACGCCACGACCACCTGCTACAACTACTTTTGCCTCTGAAAGATCGACACCCTCTGAAGATTTACGTACAACCTCTTTAATAATTGTTCGAAGGTTTGTAATATCTACAGTAAGAGAAGTGATGTCACCAGATTTCCCTGCTACTTTTTCTAACGGCGCAATATTATTTGGACGGACTGAAGCTAAAACTAAGCCGTCTTTTACTTTCACTTTTTCAAAAGCTTTACCAGAGTAAATTGGACGGATGAATACAACATCATCACCATCACCTTCCATAGACGTTACATCAGATACAAGACCTGCTTGTAATTTACTTGCAATTTTTGGTGATAAATCTTTACCGTTTGCAGTATGACCAAACACGATACCTGTTGGCTTTTCTTCCTCAATTACAGCTAATAAAGCTTGGCCATAGCCATCAGATGTATATTGTTTTAAATGTGGATGCTCTACCGTTACAACACGGTCAGCACCATATTCAAATAGTGGACCCGTTAAACCTGCTACAGCATCTCCTAAAAGAACACCAACAACCTCACCGCCATCAGCGATTTGCTTTGCAGCCGCAATTGCTTCGAAAGAAACATTACGTAAGCTTCCTTCACGAACTTCACCTAATACTAATACTTTTTTTGACATAGTATATTCCCTCCGTTACCCTTTAAGATTCGATTTGTGTCACCAGATGACTTAAACTACTTTTGCCTCTGTATGAAGTAGGCTTACTAGCTCTTTTACTTGAGCAGAAAGTTCGCCCTCAAGAATACGACCTGCTGCCTTTTGAGCTGGTAAGAAAATATCAACTGTTTCTACCTTAACTTCTACATCGTCTTCATCGATATCTAAATCATCTAACTCAAGTTCTGCAAGCGGTTTCTTCTTCGCTTTCATGATCCCTGGTAAAGATGGGTAACGTGGCTCGTTTAAACCTTGCTGAGCTGTTACTAAAAGTGGTAAAGATGTCTCGATTACTTCTGAGTCACCTTCAATATCGCGTACAATTTTCGCAGATGTTCCATCAATTTCAAGCTTTGTAATTGTTGTAACATAGTTAATGCCTAGTAAATCTGCAACACGAGGTCCTACTTGACCAGAGCCTCCGTCTATTGCAACGTTTCCTGATAAAATTAAATCAGCGTCTTTATCTTTTAAATATTGAGCTAAAATATATGCTGCTGCATTTTGATCCAATTCATCTAGATCGTCTTCTGTATTAATCAGAACCGCTTCATCAGCTCCCATTGCAAGTGCTGTGCGTAATTGCTTCTCTGCATCTTCGCCACCAATTGAAACAACTGTTACTTTACCGCCTGCAGCGTCTCGTACTTGAATAGCTTCTTCAATGGCATATTCATCGTAAGGATTGATGATGAATTCTGCGCCATCCTCTTGGATTTTACCACCCGACACAACGATTTTTTCTTCTGTATCAAACGTACGTTTAATTAATGCAAAAATATTCATATATCCATACCCCCTGAAACGATTTTTATTTCTAAGTAAACTTATAAATATTATATATTTTCAGTGTCGATAACGTCGATAACACTCTTTCAAGTCGCTATCGACACTGATGGAATATTATTTACCAGTAAACACAGGCTCGCGTTTTGCAATAAATGCTTGAATTCCCTCTTTTGCATCTTCTGAAACGAATACTGTACCAAAGGATTTTGCTTCCGCCTCAATACCTTCATAGAATGAAGCATGCTTTGCATATTGCAATGTTTGAATAGCAGCTTTTAAAGCTACCGGACTCTTCTTCGCAATTTTCTTTGCTACCTTTAACGTTTCTTCTAGTAATGCTTCATCTGTAAATGCACGATTTGCTAAACCCCATTGTACAGCTTCTGTACCAGAAATCGGCTCACTTGTGAACATCATTTCTGCAGCTTTTGCAACTCCTACATATCGTGGTAGACGTTGTGTACCCCCAAAACCTGGAATAAGACCTAATTGTAATTCAGGTAGTCCTAATTTCGCAGATTCTGTCACAAAGCGCAGATGACAACTCATCGCTAATTCTAAGCCCCCGCCTAGTGCAGCACCATGAATTGCAGCAATAATAGGTTTAGAGAACGTTTCAACTCGCTCAAAAACTTGTTGACCATTGCTCGCTAGCTTTGAAAATTCATCACCAGAAACAACCTCTGTAAACTCTTTAATGTCTGCACCTGCTGAGAAGAAACGACCTTCGCCATGAAGTACAAGGACACGTACAGTGTCATCATTTTCTACTTCATCTAGCACAGCATTTACTTCGGAGATGATTCCGCGAGATAATGCATTTGCTGGTGGGCGTGCAATTGTAATAATCGCTACTCCATCCTCTGCTTTCCAACTTAGAAATTCCATTTCTCCACATCCTTTTAAGCTTTAATACCGTTCAAGATTAATGCCTGAACTTTTGGAACCTGTTCTATCAAATCATATCGATATTCATTCATAACCCACGACGTAATAGTTTCGTCAATGGTTCCAAACACCATTTGACGCGCCAAGCGCACATCCATCGTTTGATTGAACTCACCTGATAGCATACCTTCGATTAAAATTTGATCCAGTAATTTTAAATACTCTCTTAACACCGAATTAATCTTTAGTCGTAAATCTTTATTCGATTGTCGTAGTTCCAATTGTGTGACGGTTGCTAGGTATCGATCTGTCGCTAGAACATTAAAATGATTTGCGATCATTCGTGAAAGTTTGTCCTTAGACGTACTTCCATTTTCTATTATATCTTGTAATGACTCTACAAAAACAGCCATTTTTTCATTAAAGACAGAAATTAATATATCTTCTTTATTTTTAAAATATAAATAGATTGTTCCATCGGCCACCCCTGCCTGTTTAGCAATCTTCGATACTTGTGCTTGGTGATACCCATTTTCTGCAATAACGATGACAGCTGCATCAATAATTTGCTTATATTTTGGCTTATCACGTTTCACCTTTATATCACCACCTAAAAAAACTTGCACACGCCCCATTCATGCTGATCTATTGCGAAGGATGTGACGTGGTAACCTAAAAAAATATGAAAATATGAATGGTCATTCATTCATATTTTCATATTATAATTTACAACTTTGCTTGTCAATACTTTACCACGTATTTATTTTGCTTCTTTATTCACCAATTTTGTTTTTTCCTCGTCTACTAACGAGCGACGCAAAATTTTCCCAACAGCCGTTTTCGGTAGCTCATCTCTAAACTCATAATAGCGCGGAACTTTGAAAGCGGCTAAGTTTTGACGGCAATATTTATTTAATTCGTCTTCCGTAATCGAATATCCTTCTTTTAAAACAATATAAGCTTTTACTGTTTCTCCACGATATGGGTCTGGTATGCCCGCAACTACACATTCTTGGATTTCCTCTCGTTCATATAATACTTCCTCTACTTCACGAGGGTAAATATTAAAACCACCTGCGATAATGATATCTTTTTTACGGTCAACTACATAGAAATACCCTTCTTCGTCCATATAGCCCAGATCGCCTGTTAAAAACCAGCCATCTACGAACGACGCTGCCGTATCTTCAGGGCGATTCCAATAACCTTTCATAACCTGTGGTCCCTTTACAGCTATTTCTCCTACCTCACCGACTGGAAGCACCTCTGTATCCCCTGTACGTAAAATTACTGAATCCGTATTTGGCCAAGGTAAACCAATTGAGCCCATGACACGCTTACCCCAAATAGGTGTAGCATGTGTGACAGGAGAAGTTTCTGTTAAACCATATCCTTCTACAAGCTTTCCCCCTGTAGCCGCTTCAAATTTCTCCTGCACTTCTACTGGCAATGAAGCAGAACCACTTAAGCATGCTTTTATAGATGATAAGTCATATTTTGCAATATCCGGATGATTTAATAGACCAATATATAAGGTCGGTGCACCTGGGAAAAGAGTCGGTTTTTGCTTATCTATCGTTTTCAACGCCGTCTCTGCATCAAACTTTGGTAATAACACCATTCTATTTTGCGTGAAAACGGATAATAACATAACAGTAGTCATACCATAGACATGGAAGAATGGTAGAATGCCCATAATGGTTTCCTCTCCATGTATACATTTATACATCCATGCATCACACATCGTTGCATTAGCAATTAAGTTTTTATGGGTTAGCATCACACCCTTAGGAAAGCCAGTCGTTCCACCTGTATATTGAAGCAGTGCGATGTCCTCTTCAAAATCAAATGGAATATCAATCATTTTGATGGGAGCGGAGCGCATAATTTCTGTGAATAAGTGATTTTGACCACTATGTTCAACCTTGACACTAAAACCGTACTGCTTCTTTTGAATATATGGATATACCAAATTTTTAGGAAATGGCAAATAATCTTTAATAGCTGTGACAATTACATTTTCAAGCGCAGTTTCTTTGATAATTTTCATAACACGTGGATACAAAATATCCATCAATAAAATTACTTTCGCACCTGAATCAGCCATTTGATATTGAAGTTCACGCTCAGTATAAAGTGGATTTGTTTGTACGACAATCGCTCCAGCATACATTGCCCCGTAGTAAGCGATTACACTTTGTGGTGAGTTTGGTAGCATAATCGCTACTCGATCTCCCTTTTCCACCCCAAGGGCTTGTAAATAGTTTGCGAACCTAAGCGCTGACTCATATAACTCAGTATACGTCAAATCCTTTCCCATAAAATGAATCGCAACTTTGGATGGATTCTTTTTATAGGCGCGTGTCAAAAACTCTTGCACAGGAATTTCCTCAAACGTTAAAGACGATGGTACTTCTTCAGGATAATTTGATAGCCATGGTTTTGTTGTCATACGTCCTCTCCCCTTTGTCCCAAACTTTGTAAACTCTTATTTTAATTATAATGAAAAAGAAATACTCTTTCAAACATAAAATAGAAAATAAATGCATTTACGATTAATTATTATGCATTTAACAACATTTATATAACTGTGTTTCTTAGGGTTTGGATCGATGTACTTTATGAATACTCATTCACTCTTACTTTTTTCATACTCAAGAGTGAGTTCATATTTCTATATTCGAAAAATAATTTTTTATTGCTTACTTTTTAGATAGATGAAGGAATGTTAATAAATGTTAGTAGTATTTTGCGATGATTTATATGAGGTTGATGTAACTTATGATTTTTTTCGAGGGTATTATAGTTTTTTATTTATTGATGAGATGGCACACTCAACCTGACCACTTCCTCTCCGGACCTGTGCAGTTCTTCACTCATCTGAGCCGTTTTCGAAGCTACACTAGACATTTAGAATTAAGTACTTATCGCTGTAGCTTTTCTTTCCGTCGCTATGGCTTTCCTTCCTTTCCGTCGTTCTGACCTTTCTTTCCGTCGCTCCGGCTCTTCTTTCCATTGCTTTGGCTGTTCTAGCCATCACTTTGACGGTTCTATCCACGTTTTTGACTCTTCTATCCACGACTTTGGCTGTTCTAGCCATCACTTTGACGGTTCTATCCACGTTTTTGACTCTTCTATCCACGACTTTGGCTGTTCTAGCCATCGTTTTGGCTCTTCTTTCCGTCACCCCCGCTTCTTTCCGTCGTTCTGGCTGTTCTATCCATCGCTTTGACGGTTCTATCCACGACTTTGGCTGTTCTATCCACGTTTCGACGCCTCTATCCACGACTTTGGCTGTTCTATCCACGTTTTCGACACCTCTATCCACGACTTTGGCTGTTCTTTCCATTGCTTTGGCTGTTCTAGCCATCACTTTGACGGTTCTATCCACGTTTTTGGCTCTTCTATCCACGACTTTGAAGGTTCTAGCCACGTTTTTGACTCTTCTATCCACGACTTTGAAGGTTCTAGCCATCGTTTTGGCTCTTCCTTCCGTCACCCCCGCTTCTTTCCGTCGTTCTGACCTTTCTTTCCGTCGCTCTGGCCTTTCTTTCCGTCGTTCTGGCCTTTCTTTCCGTCGCCCCAGCTCTTCTTTCCGTCGCTCTGGCTTCTTTCCATAGCTAGACATCCGAGCAGCAGTTCTTCTCTTCACCCTATCAATCGAGTAGGAGGGAGTGATTAGCTCCCGACCTCTCACACCACCGTACGTACGGTTCCGTATACGGCGGTTCAATTAAGATGAATAACGCAAAGTTTTATAACGAATTTGCAGACTTTTCAGCCCTTGGCTTTCCCAGTAGGAATTGCCGAGGGTTCTGTGTAGGATGGGGCTTTTTGAGATGCGCCAGTATCCTTTTCGGGTATTTCCCCATTCGTATGCTTTTCCGTATGGAACTTTTAAACGAATGAGATTTCTGACTCTCGTTCGGGGTTTCTTCCAATTCTTCCAAAGACACATTCGCAACCTCCTTTTAATCCAACTGTCTAATCTGTTGAATATTGAAGGTGTATCTGCGAGCGCAAAATATCCGCACCATCCAATTAGATATTGGTTTAATTTCTCGATACGGTATTCCATTGGAAATGGTTTCTTTCTAGAGGTAATTTCTCGTATTTTCTTCTTCATTCGTTCAAGGCTTGTTTTCGCCACTCGAACTTTTGGTTCTTTATGGTGTGAAAAACTG